>NZ_JBFTRZ010000013.1:0-96456 GCF_056399785.1 Brevundimonas sp. 01N35 | reverse complement strand
GCCTTCCGCTGGGTGCTCCCTTGCCCGGTGCGCGCGACGAGAGGCTGACGGTCCGACAAGACCCCCGTTCTCTCCGCTCCCGCCGCCGCTTCGGTTCGCCGGCCAAGCGAGCCCTCCCTTGCGACGGGACAGGTGGAGCATGGCGCAGGTTGGCGGTGAGGCGAGTTGATGGGGGCGGCGTTGACGCGATCGCTTGCGGGGTCAGGGATTGGGCGGGGGGATTGTGATGGCTGCACCTTAATACCGCTCACCCCGGCGTCCGCCGGGGTGAGCGGGAATGGGGGGCGAGAGGGCGATGGCAGCGCCGCTGCGCGGCTGGCCTGAGAATGACGGAAGAAGGAATGGACTGGGCTTGAGACCCGGAGAGGACGCCGCCGACGCCGCTCATCTGAGCCTTCTCCCGCAAGGGGGGAAGGACGCATAGAAAAAGGGCGGGACCTTTCGATCCCGCCCTTCCTTGGTCTGCTTGAGAAGCAGGACTTCCTTAGAAGTCCATGCCGCCCATGCCGCCCATTCCACCCATGTCGGGGGCGCCGGCGCCGCCCTTCTTGGGGGCGTCAGCGATAGCGGCTTCCGTCGTGATCATGATGCCGGCGACCGAGGCGGCCGACTTCAGAGCCGAGCGGACGACCTTGGCCGGGTCGATCACGCCCATCTTGACGAGATCGCCGTACTCTTCGGTCTGGGCGTTGAAGCCGAACGAAGCGTCGTTCGAGTCCATGACCTTGCCGACCACGATCGAGCCTTCGACGCCCGAGTTCTCGGAGATCTGACGGATCGGAGCCTGCAGGGCGCGACGGACGATGGCGATGCCGGCGTTCTGATCGGCGTTGGCGCCCTTCAGATCGATCAGCTTCTTGGAGGCTTGCAGCAGGGCCACGCCGCCGCCCGGGACGATGCCTTCGTCAGCCGCCGCGCGGGTGGCGTTGAGGGCGTCGTCGACGCGGTCTTTCTTCTCTTTGACTTCGACTTCGGTCGAGCCGCCGACGCGCAGGACGGCGACGCCGCCAGCCAGCTTGGCCAGACGCTCTTGCAGCTTCTCTTTGTCGTAGTCCGAGGTGGTGTCCTCGATCTGACGCTTGATCTGCGAAACGCGGGCTTCGATGCCCTCTTTCTCACCGGCGCCTTCGACGATGGTGGTGTCGTCCTTGGTGATCGTGACCTTCTTGGCCTTGCCGAGCATGTCCAGGGTGACGGTCTCGAGCTTGATGCCGAGGTCTTCCGAGATGACCTGGCCGCCGGTCAGGATGGCGAGGTCTTCCAGCATGGCCTTGCGGCGGTCGCCGAAGCCCGGAGCCTTGACGGCGGCGACGCGCAGGCCGCCACGCAGCTTGTTGACCACCAGGGTGGCCAGGGCTTCGCCTTCGATGTCCTCGGCGATGATCAGCAGGGGACGACCCGACTGAACCACGGCTTCCAGCACCGGCAGCATGGGCTGCAGCGAGGTCAGCTTCTTCTCGTGGAGCAGGATGAGGGGCTCTTCGAGGGCGACCTCCATCTTGTCGGCGTTGGTGATGAAGTAGGGCGACAGGTAGCCGCGGTCGAACTGCATGCCTTCGACGATGTCGACGGTGGTTTCGGCCGTCTTGGCTTCTTCGACCGTGATGACGCCTTCGTTGCCGACCTTGGCCATGGCCAGGGCGATCAGCTCGCCGATTTCAGCGTCGCCGTTGGCCGAGATGGTGCCGACCTGGGCGATTTCCGAGTTGTTCGAGACCGGCTTGGAGATGGCCTTGACCTCGTCCAGGGCCACCGCGACGGCCTGGTCGATGCCGCGCTTCAGGTCCATCGGGTTCATGCCGGCGGCGACGGCTTTCAGGCCCTCTTGCACGATGGCTTGAGCCAGAACGGTGGCGGTGGTGGTGCCGTCGCCCGCGTTGTCGTTCGCCTTGGAGGCGACTTCGCGGATCATCTGGGCGCCCATGTTCTCGAAGGCGTCTTCCAGTTCGATCTCTTTGGCGACGGTGACGCCGTCCTTGGTCGAGCGCGGGGCGCCGAAGGACTTCTGGATCACGACGTTGCGGCCCTTGGGACCCAGGGTCACCTTGACGGCGTCAGCCAGGATGTTGACGCCGCGCAGCATCTTGTCGCGAGCGTCGGTGTTGAATTTTACGATTTTAGCGGCCATGCGGGCAGCTCCTATCTAGATGTTTTTACGAGAGAAACCGGAAACCCAGAGTGCTTACGAAAGCACGCCCAGGACGTCGGATTCCTTCATGATGATCAGGTCGTCGCCGTCGATCTTCACTTCCGTGCCCGACCACTTGCCGAACAGGATGCGGTCGCCGGCCTTCAGCTCCAGGGCATTGACCTTGCCGGATTCATCGCGGACGCCGGGGCCGACGGAGACGACTTCGCCTTCCTGGGGCTTTTCCTTGGCGGTGTCGGGGATGATGATCCCGCCCTTGGTCTTGGATTCTTCTTCAACGCGCTTGACCAGCACGCGGTCGCCGAGAGGACGAAACGCCATCTGATGATCTCCCAATAGGTAATCGAGTTGTGCCCCGGAACCTGCGGCTTTGGCAGCCGCCCTCCCCGAGTGCTAACGCCACGGGAGGTAGGTCGAGGTCGATAGGCCGTCAAGGCCGAGGCTCGCCGAATTTTCGCCAAGATGACTGGGAGATGAACGGAACCCGTTGGGGGCGTTCAGCGGGACCTTTCTAAAAGGGAAGCCACGGATCAATCGGCTTTCGAAGGGAGCCCGCCATGAAGACCATTTCCAAGATCGGCGTCGGCGCCTTGGCCCTGACGATGCTGGCGACCACCCCCGCCGCCGCCCAGTCCTACCGCGACCGTAACCGCGACAACCCCGGCCGTGACGCCGTGCTGGGCGCCGTCGTCGGCGGCGTCGCCGGGGCCCTGATCGGTCAGGGCGACGGACGCTATGTCGCGGGCGGGGCCCTGGCCGGCGCGGCGCTGGGCGCTGTGGCCTCGAACCGGGGCGACGGCTGCGAATACTACCGCGGCGGCCGCTGCTACCGGAACCAGGGCCACTGGGAGCGGGATCACGGCGTCAACAGCCGCGATGGCTACGACTACAACCGCAACGGCCGTTATTATCGCGACGGCCGCTATTGGCGGAACCACGGCGAATGGCGCAGCAACCAGAACCGTCACGACCGCGACTATCGCTACGACCGTCGCTGGTAGAACAGAGCATCGGATGAACGAAGGCCCGGCGGCGACGCCGGGCCTTTTCCGTGTCCGGTCTCGGCGACCGCCGACGGTCAGGCCGGCTCGTGGGTCTAGGGCGCCGCTCGTCGCGCGGCGCCGATGAGGCCCAGATGGGTGACCCCGAACCCGTCGGGGGATTTGAGGCCGTAGCCCAGGGCGCGGTCGAAACCCAGGTGGGCCAGCCAGATCAAGGCGAGGGCGGTTGGCAGAGCGGCGTCCGTCAGCAGGCCCGCCGCCGCCAGCGCCAGGGGGCCGATCAGGCTGTGGGCCAGATTATAGGCCCAGGCGCCTCGGCGCGGTCCGGCCAGATAACCGAGGAACGACAGGTCGGGGGCCAGGAACAACAGTCCGAACAGCAGCCAGCCCTCGCTGAAGCGGGCGTAGGCCAGAACGGAAACGCCCAGCAGGGCGAGGCCTTCCAGCCGTTGCCAGACGGGCGCGACGACCCTCATGCCAGCAACCGCGTCAGCAGGGCCGCCGTCGACGGATCGAGGTCGGGCGAGGGGGCGCCAGCCGCCACATCCTTCAGCACCGCCTTGGCCAGGACCTTGCCCAGTTCGACGCCCCACTGGTCGAAGCTGTTGATGTCCCAGAGCACGCCCTCGACGAAGGTCTTGTGCTCATAGAGGGCGATCAGGGCGCCCAGGGTCTGCGGCGTCAGGCGGTCCATGAGGATGGCGGTCGAGGGGCGGTTGCCGGGGAAGGCCTTGTGCGGGGCCAGACGGTCGGCCTCAGCCGGCGACGCGCCCGAACCGATCAGTTCGGCATGGACCTGGGCCTCGGTCTTGCCCTGCATCAGGGCCTGACCCTGGGCCAGGGCGTTGGCCCACAGCGGGCTTTCCGAGGCCTCGCCCTGAGTGTGGGCGACGATGACGAACTCGGCCGGGACCACCTGGGGCCCCTGATGGATCTGCTGGAAGAAGGCGTGCTGGCCGTTGGTGCCGGGCTCACCGAACACCACGGGGCAGGTCTGGCGGCCGACCGGCGAGCCGTCGCGGCGGACCCGCTTGCCGTTCGACTCCATCTCCAGCTGCTGCAGGAAGGCCGGCAGACGACGCAGGGCGTGGGCGTAGGGGGCGACGGTGCGCGCGGGCCGGTGCAGGCCGTCGACGTTGTAGATCTGGGCCAGGGCCAGCAGCACCGGGGCGTTGGCCTCCAGCGGCGCTTCGAGGAAATGTCGGTCCAGTTCTGCGGCGCCGTCGAGGAAGCCCTGAAACGCGTCCCAGCCCAGGCCGATGATGCAGCTGAGGCTAACCGCCGACCACAGGGAGTAACGTCCGCCGACCCAGTCCCGGAACGCAAAGGTCCGCCCGCAGCCGAAGGCGGCGGCCTTCTCGGGCGCGGCGGTGACGCCGATGAAATGCCGGTCCATGCCGTCGGCGGGCAGGGCGGCGGCCAGCCACGCTCGGGCGACTTCGGCGTTGGTCAGGGTCTCCAGGGTGGTGAAGGTCTTGGACACGACGACGACCAGGGTCGAGGCCGGGTCCAGCCCGGTCAGGGCCTCGGCCATGTCGTGCGGGTCGACATTGGCGACGAAGCGAACGTCGATGGCCGGGTCGAGCGGACGCAGGGCGTCCCAGATGAGGCGCGGTCCCAGGTCTGAGCCGCCGATGCCGATGTGCACCACGGCCTCGAACGGCCGGCCTGTCGCCCCGGTCTCGAGGCTGGCCCGGACGGCGTGGGCGTAGTCGCGCATCTGGTCGCGCACGGCGTCCACCTCGGCCGAGACGGCTTCGCCCAGAGCATGAAAATCGGCCCGCGGCGCGGCGCGCAGGGCCGGATGCAGGACGGCGCGGCCCTCGGTGGTGTTGACGGCCTCGCCGCCGAACAGGGCGGCGCGGCGCCCCTCGACATCGGCGGCGCGGGCCAGGTCCAGGGCGGTCTCGAATCCGGCGCGGGTCCAGCTCTGTTTCGACAGGTCCAGATGAAGCCCGGCGGCGTCGACGCTCATCCGGGCCAGCCGCTCGGGATCGGCGGTGAACTGTGCGTCGATGCGGGCGTCGGCGTCGCGGCGCGCGACGGCTTCCAGTTCGGTCCAGGCGGAGACGGTGAGGGCGGCGTGAGGCATGGTCGTCTCCCAAAGCGGCGATCTGCAAGCCCTCGTTTACGGCTCAGGCGTATGAGGGTCCAATCGAATGCGCACGGCAAGGCCTTCAACAAGCGTTTCCTGCGCGATCTGAAAAGGAAGCGCCATGTCCTGTGGTCTCGCCCTCGCCGCCGCCCTGATGCTCAGCGACCCGTCCGTGGCCGCCGCAGCCGCCGTGCCGCCCGTCGCCGCCGACGCGCCCGTCTCGGTGGCGCATGAGCCCCTGTTCGCCGATCTGGTCGCGCGTTCGGGGTCGCTGAAATCCATCGTCGACGGCTGGATCGCCTCGGGCGCGGCCGACGCCCACGGCTTCCTGAGCGGCGCCGCCTTCACTGGCTTCAAGACCCAGGCGACGGAGCTGGCCGCCCGAGACCTGCAGGGCCATCTGGTGCTGAAGGAACGCGGCACGGACAACGACCTGAAATGCATCCTGCGCGGTATTTCCGAGGACATGCCCAAGAAGGTCGCCGCCGTCGAAGCCGCCGCCAACGCCGCCGAACGCAAGGCCGCGCTGGAAGACCTGGCCTATCTGCTGAACGACAACGTCGAGGTCATCACCTCGCCGCCCAAGCCAGCCGTCTGAAGGACGGCGGGCTTGGGCTTTCTTTTTTGGGCCTACCGCGCTTCGCGCTACTTGAGGCGCATTCTTGAGTGGGCCTACCGCCCGTTGGGCTACTTGAGGCCCGCGCCCAATTATCGTCATCCCGGCCGCAGCGAAGCGGAGAGCCGGGACCGCCCAGAACGCCGCGCTTGCAGCGGTCCCCGATAGCGGCTGCGCCGCTTCCGGGATGACGGGAACGGTTAGCGCTTCTCTGTCCCCAGAGCGTCGATGATGACGCCTTCGGTCAGCAACTGCGGCAGGATGCGGGGCTCGGGGCGGTCGGGCGTATAGAGCAGATACAGCGGCACGCCCGAACGGCCGTGGCGCTCCAGCTCGGCCGTGATGGCGTCGTCACGGCGGGTCCAGTCGCCGACCAGATAGATGGCGTCATGGGATTTCAGCGCCTCGGCCGTCCTGGCCGAGGACAGGGCCGCGCCCTCGTTGATCTTGCAGGTCACGCACCAGTCGGCGGTGAAGTTGACCAGTACCGGACGGCCCTCGGCCAGCGCCGCCTGCACGGCGTCGGACGACCAGGGCTGCGACGGCAGACGGGTTGAGGCGGCGGCGCCGCCGGTCGAGGCGGGCACGGCGCGGCCCGCCATCACGCCCAGGCCGAGGGCCGCGATCAGCGACAGGGCGGCGGCGATCCCGGCGACGCGGCCCCCGCCCCCGGCGGCTTGCGCCCGCCCGAACAGCCAGAGCGCCAGGGCCAGCATCAGGCCGGCGCCGAACAGCAGAGCGAGCGCGTCGGCGGTCTGGCGGCCATAGACCCAGGCCAGCCACAGGGCGGCGCCGTACATGGGGAAGGCCAGCAGGTTCCTGAGCGTCTCCATCCACGGACCGGGACGCGGCAGGCGCGCCAGAAGGCCGGGGCTGAGGCTGATCAGCAGATAGGGCAGGGCCAGGCCGAGGCCCAGCATGAGGAAGACCGCCAGGGCCATGGGCCAGGGCATCAGCAGGGCGGCGCCCAGGGCGAAGGCCATGAAGGGGGCGGTGCAGGGGGCGGCCACCACCACGGCCAGAACCCCGGTGAAGAAGGCGCCGAGCGCGCCGGGCAGACGCGCCAGCGGGCCGTGGCCGGCGCCCTGCAGTCCCGCGCCGATATGGAAGACGCCCGACAGGTTCAACGCCACGGCCAGCATCAGCAGGGCCAGAGCCGCGACCACGCCCGGCGACTGCAGCTGGAAGCCCCAGCCCAGGGCCTGACCGCCGGCGCGTAGGGCCAGCAGCGCCCCCGCCAGGATCAGGAAGGTCGCCAGCACCCCGGCCAGGAAGGCCAGACCGTCGCGCCGCGCCTCACCCGGATGATGCGCCGAGCGGGTCAGGGCGGCGGCCTTCATCGCCAGAATGGGGAAGACGCAGGGCATGAGGTTGAGGATCAGCCCGCCGATCAGGGCGAACAGGGCGGCCTGGCCGAAGGCGCTCAGGCTGACAGGAGCCTTGGCGATCGTCTCGCCACTGGCCAGGGCGCCGTCGCCGGTCGTACCGGCCAGGGCGGGGCCGGGGGTCGCATAAATCTCCCAGGCGCCGAGATCGGTGGCCAGGACGCCCGCGACCGGACCCTTCAGGCCCTCGGCGGTCTGGCCGCGCCCGGCGGCGACGGACAGGGTCAGGCCGTCGGGGCCGCGCTGGCCGGTCTGGACGGCGGCGTGGTCGATGACCCCGCCCTCGAAGGGGAAGAAATAGGCCCATTTCGGCGTCGCGCCGGCCAGCGGCCCGCCGGTCGCCGTCAGGGTCAGCTGGCCGTCCGCGAAGGCGGCGCGGGCGTCGATCCCGGCCGGGCGCGGGGCGTTCTCGACGACGGTCTGGATCTCCCGGCCCCAGCGCGGGTCGAGCGGGGCGGCGCCGTCCTGCACCCGCAGGTCCAGAGCCAGGTCGAGGTCTTCGGGCACGCACATCTGGTCGCTGCAGACGAAGAAATGCGCCGTCGTCTTCAGCCGCAGGACCTGGCCCGGCCGGGCGTCGGCGGGGATGTCGATCGGGACCGGCAGGACGACGGCGTCGGAATAGCCGTAGTTCATCAAGGTCTTGAGCCGCTGACGCTCGGGCAGGGGCCAGACGATGTCGCCCGCCTTGACCCCGGGCGGCAGGATCCAGTCCAGGGTGGTCGGGCCGCCGGAATCGCCGGGATTGCGCCAATAGGTGTGCCAGCCGGGTTGGATCTGCTGGCGCACGGCGACCACGGCGGTCGAGCCGGGCGCGGCCCAGGCGCTCATGGGGACCAGTTCGGCCTCGATCCGCTCGGTGCGCTGCGGGCCGGTCGAGGGCGAGGCGGCGCCCGCTTTCAACGCCTGATCCATCGCCAGGTCTTGGGCGGACGGCGTGGCGGACGCCGAGGCGGCGAAGGTCAGCCAGACGAGGAGGGCGGCGAGAAGACGCAAAGGGGCGGCACCGGGCGATGGAGGACGTGGCCGGACCTTAGCCGCCGCGCGCCTCTACAGCCACCTGTCGCGACTCCAGGCCGCATCGGCGTCGGGTCTAGCGTCGAGGCCGGGCCTCGATCAGCACCTCGGTGCGGCGGCGCAGCGGATCGTTGACACCGTTGACCATGGCTCCGTCGGCGCCGCCCGCGGCGACTTCGAAGGCGGGCGCGGGCAGACCTGCGCCGGCCAGGGCCTCGGCCACCGAACGGGCGCGGCGTTCGGACAGAGACTGGTTCGCCGCGGCCGTGCCGCTGCGGGCGTCGGCGAGCCCGAGCACCTGAACCCGGGTGACGTCGCAGCCCTGAAGCTGGGTCGCGGTCAGGCCGATGGCCTGGCGGGCGGCCGCGGTCAGCCGCGCCTGATCCTGATCGAAATAGACTTCGAACCGCTTGGCGGCGCAGGCGGCGGTGTCGCTGACCAGATCGCTGCGGTTCTGGTACGCGCCGGGCGGGGCGCAACTCGCTGCCAGCGCCAGCGTCAGGCCGCCGACGACGGCGACCGGGAGGATCGATTTCATGCGCAGCCCCAACAAACGCCCAGCCCCGGGCGCGACATTATAGAACCTGGAAGCGGAAAGGGCGGCCCGCGCAAACGGACCGCCCCTTGAACCTGACCCGAAAATCGTCCGGGCGCCAGTCGCCTAGTAGCGACGCTGGCCGTTCTCCCAGTAGCACTCGTTCTGGCGATTATCGTAGCAGTAGTAATAACGGCCCTGATTATCGCGATAGCGCTGCTGGTTCCTTCGGTCCTGGTTGGAGCCTCGGATGACGCCGGCGGCGCCGCCGGCGAGAGCGCCGATGGCCGCGCCGGTGGCTGCGTTGCCGCCCCCGACGTTGTTGCCGATGATGGCGCCGGCCACCGCGCCGATGCCCGCGCCGATGGCGCCCTGACGCACGGCCTCGTTATTGCCGCCGCCGTAATACGGTTCACTGGCGCAGGCGGTGACCAGAAGGCCGGCGCCGGCGATGGCGATGATCGCCTTGTTCATGGATCTGTCCTTCATCCCAAGGGGGCTCCCCTGAAGCACACAGAACGCGGGGAAAAGGCGGCGGTTCCGGGGCGACCCGCCCCAAGCTTCACATTATTTAGTCCAAGCGTCGCCGTTCAGCGGAACCGGGGCGTGAAACGAGGCGTTCGCCGGTCATGACCGACCTCCCCGTCGAACCAGGCGCGCCCGCCGCCGCGCCCTCGCCGCGTTCTCTGACGCCGCACGTCGCCTTCCGGCGGGTGACCATTCTGGTCAATCCCCTGTCCGGCGGGGTCGGCCCCCAGGCCGCTGCAGAGGTTGAAGCCATCCTGCGCGACTATGAATGCGAGCCGACGGTGACGACGCTGGAGGGCGCGCGCATCCAGGATCAGATCGGCGAGGCCCTGGAGGCGAAGCCCGACGTCCTGTTCGTCCTCGCCGGCGACGGCACGGCGCGGTCGGTCGCGGCGCGCGCCGGGGCCAAGGGACCGCTGGTCGCCCCCCTGCCCGGCGGGACGATGAACATGCTGCCCAAGGCGCTTTACGGCACGGCCGACTGGAAGCTGGCCCTGCGTCTGGCGCTGGAGGAAGGCGCGCCCCAGGCCGTGTCGGGGGGGATGGTCGAGGGCGAGGCCTTCTATTGCGCGGCCATCCTGGGCTCGCCCGCCCTGTGGGCGCCGGCGCGCGAGGCGATGCGGACCGGCAAGCTGAAACTGGCCTGGATGTACGGACGGCGGGCGCTGAAGCGGGCCTTCACCGGCCGTATCCGCTTCAGCCTGGACGGCGGCGTCAAGCGGCGCGCCGAGGCCCTGGTGCTGATCAGTCCGATGATCTCCAAGGCCATGGACGAGCCGGTGGGGCTGGAGGCGGCGGCGATGAACACCTCCGACGCGGGCGAAGCCTTCCGGCTGGCGGCCCACGCCCTGTTCGACGACTGGCGGCACGACCCCAATGTGACGACCCAGCCGGCGCGCTGGATCGGGGTGTCGGCCCGGTCGAAGATTCCGGCGGTGATCGACGGCGAGCCCATGCTGCTGGGGCGCGAGGCGACCGTGACCTTCCTGCCGCGCGCCTTCATGGCTCTGGCGCCGCGCCTTCCCGCGGCGGAGGACGGCGTTTGACGGGGCGGGTGATCCAGTTCTCGGACGTGCATTTCGGCTGCGAACACGTCCACGCCGTCGCCGCCGCGCTGGACTACGCCCATGCCGTGCCGCACGACCTGGTGCTGATCACCGGCGACATCACCCAGCAGGGCCGGCCCAGGGAATTCGCGGCGGCGGGCGCGTGGATCCGCGCCATGCCCCAGCCGGTCTTCGTCACCGTCGGCAATCACGACGTGCCCTACTGGGACGTGATGGCGCGGCTGTTCTGGCCGTGGCGGGCGTTCGAGGCGGCGACCGGCCACCCGGCCCATGACCATGAGTTCAAACGCGACAATCTGATGGTGCGCGGCGTAACCACGGCGCGCGGCTGGCAGGCGCGGCCCAACTGGTCCAAGGGCGTCATCGACCTGGACCAGACCCGACGTGCGGCCGAGGCCCTGCGCAACGCGCCGATCGGGGCGCTGCGCATACTGGCCTGCCATCACCCGCTGATCGAGATGATCGGCGCGCCCATGACCGGCGAGGTCAAGCGCGGCGACAAGGCGGCCCTGATCTTCGCCGAGGCGGGGGTGGACCTGATCGCCACGGGCCATGTGCATGTGCCCTTCGCCCTGGGCATCGACCTGTCGGACCGCTGCTCCTACGCCATCGGTTGCGGGACCCTGTCCCATCGCGAGCGGGGCGCGCCGCCCAGCTTCAACCGGATCGAATGGAACCCGCGCGAGATCGTGGCGACGGCGGTGGTGTGGACCGGCAAGCGGTTCGAGGATCACCAGACCTGGCGGCTGCCGCGACGCCAGGACACGCGGCGCGCCGAGACGGCCCCCGACCCCGTGACGCCGGGCGAGAAGGAGGCGGCCGCTAGCTGACGTCGCCCGCACGCAACCACGAAGCCCCGAAACAGGAAAAAAGGGCCTCGGCGATCCGCCGGGCCCTTCTTTCGGTGCAGCCTCAGGGCCGCGTCAGATTCGCGGACCGCGCCCGCGCATCCCGCCGACGACCAGCGAGACCACGAACAGGATGACGGCGATGATGGCGACGAACTTGGCGATCTCGAACGACATGCCCGAGATTCCGCCGAAGCCGAGAACGGCGGCGACCAGGGCGATGATGAAGAAGATGATGGCCCAGCGAAGCATGGAGAATCCTCCGGAACGTGGTTGACGGGAGCGAAACCGTCGACCCCTCCCGTCGACCGTTCCGCCTGCTTCAACAACGCTCCGAAGGCTTGACCGTTCCGAGATTTAACGCCGACGTGTGCGGCTTTTCTCGGTGAAGGCCGCCGCGACCATGGTGGCCAGGGCGGGATTGCGCAGGAAGATCCATCCGCCGGCCAGGGCCGCCGCCGCGCCCAGGATCGGACGCTGCTGGAACAGGTGGAAGGCGCGCATGCCCAGACCTTCCGGCTCGTAGTCCTCTTCCTCCTCGCCGTGCGCGCGGCGCACGAAAATCAGGGCGACGATCAGGGCGATGACGGCGAAGACGGCCGAGGTGATCGCCGCCGCCGCCAGCGGCACGACGACGAGCGCCAGCAGGTAATAGGCCGTGGCGCCCAGGGCGACCATGGCCACGAAGGCCGCGCCGGCCGCGACGAAGGTCGCGACCGCGCGGTTGATGAGCCCCCGCCCGATCATCAGCGGCGACGACCGGCGAGCAGCAGGCCGAGCACGACGCCGACGCCCAGGGCGATGGCGGTCGACTGCACCGGACGTTCCTGCACGCGTTCGATGACGTAGCGCTGGGCTTCCTCGAAGCGCTCGGCGGCGTCGTCGTAATACTCGCGGCCGCGCACCCGGGCGTCGTCGTAATAGCCGCGCGCCTTGTCGCGCAGCTCGTCGCCCTGCTCGCGCAGACGGGCTTCGGCCTCGGCGGCCTTTTCCTTGAGGCGCTGGGTTTCCTCGCGCGCCCCGGTCTTGAGATCCTCCTTGAGGGTCTTCAGATCGTTCTTGATGTCTTCCCGAGCCTTGGTCGTGGCCATGATGCGCGCTCCGCTTCTGTGTAAGCTTGACGGTTAAATAGAGAACCCCTGGCCCGAACGCCACACCGGGGGCCAAGGTTCCCGCAATGCAGCAAGCCTTGGCCTGTCGCGCAAGCCGCCTTCTGGCGTCGTTCCAACCGCCGTTCTAGAAAGAACGTCATGACCCAATGGCTGTTCCCCCCCGCTCCGACCCCGTCCCTGCCCATCGTCGGCGACGCGCGCCGCTTCCCCGTCCGCCGCATCCTGTGCGTCGGCCAGAACTACGCCGCCCACGCCCGCGAAATGGGGGCCGATCCGAACAAGCCTGCCCCCTTCTTCTTCGCCAAGCCGGCCGACGCCCTGGTCGTGGACGGGGTCGATCCGACCTATCCGTCGGCGACGGCGAACCTGCACCATGAGGTTGAACTGGTCGTCGCCGTCGGCGAGGGCGGAACCGTCGCGGGCTGGGCCGTCGGCGTCGATCTGACGCGGCGCGACCTGCAGGCCGAAGCGAAAGCCAAGGGGCGGCCGTGGGAGGCGGGCAAGGCCTTCGACCAGTCGGCCCCGTGCGGCGCGCTGACGCTGGGCGCCCTGCCCGACGCGGACGCGGTGATCGCGCTCAAGGTCAACGGCGAGACGCGCCAGTCGGGGCGTCTGTCGGACATGATCTGGGACCCGGCGGGGATTCTGGCCAAGGCCAATGAGCTGTGGAGCCTGCAGCCCGGCGACCTGATCTTCACCGGCACGCCCGAGGGCGTCGGGCCTCTGGTTCCCGGCGACCGGGTCGAGGCGAGCATCGACGGTCTGGCCCCGCTCGCCTTCACGGTACAGCCATGATCCTGCACGGCTATTGGCGCTCGGGCACCAGCTACCGCACCCGCATCGCGCTTAATCTGAAAGGTCTGGCCTATCAGACGGCGCCGGTCGATCTGCGGGCTGGGGCGCAGAGGTCGGAGGCCTATCGCGCGCTCAACCCTCAGGGTCTGGTTCCTGCGCTGGAGGTCGACGACCTGATCCTGACCCAGAGCCCGGCTATTCTGGAATGGCTGGAGGAGACCTGTCCGACCCCGGCCTTGCTGCCCTCAAACGCCGCCGACCGCGCCTGCGTGCGCGCCATGGCGGCGCTGATCGGCTGCGACGTCCATCCGCTGAACAATCTGCGGGTGCTGAAGGCGGTGAAGGATCTCGGCGCCGATCAGGCGGGGGTGGACGCCTGGGCCAGGCGCTGGATCGTCGAGGGTTTCCACGCGTTGGAGGCCCAGGTGGTGCGCCACGGCGAGGGCTGGTGCTTCGGCGGGGGCCCGACGCTGGCCGACTGCTACCTGATTCCGCAGATTTATTCGGCCCGGCGGTTCAACGTCGATCTGACGGCGTTTCCGCGTCTGCTGGAGATCGAAATGCGGGCCGACCTGCATCCGGCCTTCATTGCGGCGCATCCGGACAATCAACCAGACGGGCAACCAGACGGGCAACCAGACGGGCAACCAGACGGGCAACCAGACGGGCAACCAGACGGGCAACCGGACGCGGATTAAGCCTGTTCGTTCACCAACGGCATTGATTTCGGTCAATCTCCCTTAAGCTTTGGCGCTGAATATCGGCGTCGTGAGATTCGCCGTCCCGCCCTCTCCAGCCGACCGGCTCGCCATCGCTGTGGTGACTGAGCCCGAACGGTCCCGCCCGCTGCCGCCCGGCCAGCGGGAGGACGCCATGCGTCATCTGCTGCAAACGGCGGGCGATGCGGGCGTCGGCGTGGTCGCGACCCGGCCCGAGGGCGACGTCGAACGGCTGCTGGGCCAGGCCTGGCCCTTCCCCTCGCCCTTCCGCGTCACCGCGCGCACCGTGCCCCTGGCCGACGGTCTGGACCGGGTCGAGGCCCGCGCCCGCCGCTCGCTGGAACGCATGGGCCTGCCGCGCGGCGACGCCGTCCTGGTGCAGAACGCGTCCGATCTGGCCGGGGCCGAGGGCCGCGCCCTGTGGGCCCGCCTGACGGCGCTGAAGGAACGCGGCATCTTCCGCAAGATCGGCTTCGTCGCCACGGTCGAGGACGGCCCGGCCCTGATCGCGCGGCGCTTCCAGCCCGACGTGGTGCAGGTCGCCTGCAACATCCTGGACCAGCGCGCCGCGCGCGGCGGGGTGATCGAGGCTCTGGCCGCGCAAGGGGTCGAGGTGCATCTGGCCTCGGTCTTCGCCCAGGGCCTGTTGTTCGCCAACCGCGAAAGCCTGCCGCCCGAGCTGGCCGCGCACGGCATGGCCCTGTCGCGCACGCGTCGGCGTCTGGCCGAGGCGCGCGTCGATCCGATGCAGGCGGCCCTGGCCTATGCGCTGAACCTGCCCGGCGTGGCCTCGGTGATCGCCAGCGTGGCCTCGGCCGCCGAACTGCGCGCCATCGTCGCCGCTTCGCACGCGGACAAGCCCGACATCGACTGGGACGCCCTGGCGCTGGACGAAGCCCCCGCCGCCGTCGCCTCGCGCGCCCGCCTGTACGTCAGCAACGCCGCCTGATCAGGGCGCCCAACTGGGGGCACCGCGGGGCGCCGGTCGAAAGCCCGACTGGATAAGGGCTTGCTGCCGTTTGGCAATTTCGCGTCCGAGGGAAAGGAACAGCAGGCCAGCTAGGGCGAACGCAACGTTGGACGGAACCGACATAAGCAATCCTGTCGCCAATTGGTCCTCGGCGACGGCCCGACCGATGACGTTGCCCAGCATGTTCAGAACAACGCCGGCAAGATAGGCGGCCCACCACAATCTCATGCGCAATGGGTCGGACTTGCTGCGCCAGCCGTCAGGATAAGTGCTCGATCGCCAGAGTTCCGCGGTGACGCCATAGGGTTTGAACAGGGCGGCAAAGGGAATGAAAAACCACAGCACCGCCCAGTGCGGCTGGGTGTCGAGTTTCAAGCCCAGGGCGTGAGCATTGCGGTTTGCCTGATAGTACCAGATCAGGGTCACGACCGCGCCGATATAGGTGGCCGCAAGGTTCAGAAGCAGGGTGGCCGCCACGGTGTCGGTGAGCCAGGACAGATCGAGGGCGCCGTCGCCGGCGACTGAACCGAGGGACCAGGCCGCAATCAGACCTAGGGGGGCGATGGCGGCGGTCGCAATATAGATCCAGCCGATGACTTCGACGGCTCGCCACCAGCCCATGATGCTGCGCGGTCTGTGTACTTTGTTGCTCATTTGACTTCCCCCCAGAAGATCGGAGCATTTCCACGATTCCTCCGCAACCCGACGCTTGAGACGAAGGCGGCGATCCGTCACCCTGACGGACAATGAACGCGCCCCTCGCCCATCCCCCGCAAGCCGATCTGAAGTCTGATTCCGGCACGACCCCGGTCATGGCGCAATTCCTGGCGGCCAAGGCGGGCCAGCCGGACGCCATCCTCTTCTTCCGCATGGGCGACTTCTACGAGCTCTTCTTCGAGGATGCGGTGAAGGCGGCGGCGGCGCTGGGCATCACCCTGACCAAGCGCGGCAAGCATCAGGGCGAGGACATCCCCATGGCCGGGGTGCCGGTCCATGCGCTGGACGGCTATCTGGCGCGGCTGATCCGCATGGGCTTCAAGGTCGCCATCTGCGAGCAGCTGGAGAACCCCGCCGAGGCCAAGAAGCGCGGTCACAAGGCGGTGGTCCACCGCGGCGTGGTGCGGGTGGTGACGCCCGGCACCCTGACCGAGGATGCGCTGCTGGACGCGCGCGGGGCCAACCGGCTGGCGGCGGTGGCGGTGCGAAAAGGAAGAGCCGCCGTGGCGGTGGTCGAGCTGTCGGCGGGCGCCATGGACTCGGTGGCCTGCGACCTCAGCGATCTGGGCGCGGCGCTCGCGGCCTTCCGCCCGTCGGAAGTGCTGGTGCCCGACCGGCTGTTTTCGGACGAGGCGCTGAAGGGGGCGCTGGACGGCTCCGGCGGCGTGGTTCAGGCCATGCCGCAGGCCCTCGCCGAGCCCGTGGGCGCCCGCGACCGGGTGCAGCGGCTCTATGGCGTTTCGGCGCTGGACGGCTTCGGCGCCTTCGAGGAGGCCGAGGTTTCGGCGCTGGGCCTGATCGCCGCCTATCTGGAGACCACCCAGGCCGGCAAGATTCCGGCCCTGGCCCCGCCGCGTCGCTCGGGCGAGAGCGGCTTTCTGGCCATCGACCCGGCCACCCGCCTCAGCCTCGAAATCGACCGCACCCAGCGCGGCGAGCGCGACGGCAGCCTGCTGCACTCGATTGACCGCAGCGTCACCTCCGGCGGGGCGCGGGCGTTGGCCGAGCGGGTGTCCCGGCCCTTGCGCGATCCGGCGGCGATCAACGCCGGTCTGGACGCGGTGGAGTGGCTGCTGGAGCGGCGCGATCTGCGGCGCGATCTGCGCGACGGGCTGCGCGCGTCGGCCGACGTGGCGCGGGCGACCTCGCGGCTGGCGCTGGGACGCGGAGGGCCGCGCGATCTGTCGGCGATCCGTTCGGGGCTGACGACGGCGCAGGGTCTGGCCGGTCTGTTCGCCGCCTCGGCGCGCGATCCTCTGGCGGGACCGCCGGCGCGGGTTCTGGCCTGTCTCGACCGGCTGACGCTGGACGCCGAGTTGTCGCATCTGCTGGCCGATCTGGGCGAGGGTCTGATCGAGGAGCCGCCGCATCTGGCGCGCGACGGCGGCTATGTGAACCCCGGCCACCGGCCCGAACTGGACGCCGCCCGCACCCTGCGCGACGACAGCCGTCGCGTGGTCGCCGATCTGGAGGCGCGCGCCGTGGCCGAGAGCGGCGTGGCCTTCAAGGTGCGCCACAACGCCGTGCTGGGCTATTTCCTCGAAGCCTCCGCCAAGGCGGCCGAGGGCCTGCTGCGGGCAGGTCCCGACAGCCCCTTCATCCACCGTCAGACCCTGGCCAATCAGGTCCGCTTCACCACGGTCGAACTGTCGGAACTGGACGCCAGGATCAGCCAGGCCGGGCATCGCGCCCTGGCCATGGAGGGCGAGACCTTCGAAAACTGGCGGCGCGAGGTGGCGCGGCTGGCCGCTCTGTTGCAGGGCGTGGCCGAGGCCCTGGCCGAACTGGACGCCCACGCGGCCCTGGCCGAATGGGCCGAGGAGGTCGGCGCCGTGCGCCCCGTGGTCGACGACAGCCTGTGTTTCGACGTCGAGGCCGGACGTCATCCGGTGGTCGAGGCGGCGGTAACGGCGCAGGGCGATCCCTATACCCCGAACAACTGCCGACTGGCCGGCGACGGCGCCGGAGCCTCGCGCCTGTCGATCGTCACCGGGCCGAACATGGCCGGTAAGTCGACCTTCCTGCGCCAGAACGCCCTGCTGGTGGTGTTGGCTCAGGCCGGGGCCTTTGTCCCCGCGCGGGCCATGCGGCTGGGCGTGGTGGACCGGCTGTTCAGCCGCGTCGGGGCCGGCGACGATCTGGCGCGCGGCCGCTCGACCTTCATGATGGAGATGGTCGAGACCGCCGCCATCCTGACCCAGGCCACGGATCGCAGCTTCGTCGTGCTGGACGAGATCGGGCGCGGCACGGCCACCTACGACGGTCTGGCCATCGCCTGGGCGACGGCCGAGGCCCTGCACGAGACCAACCGCGCCCGCACCCTGTTCGCCACCCATTATCACGAGCTGGCGCGGCTGGAGGAGCGGCTGGACCACGTCTGCAACCTGTCGATGAAGGCGCGCGAGTGGAACGGCGATCTGGTCTTCCTGCACGAGGCGGCGCCCGGCGCGGCGGACCGCTCCTACGGGGTGCAGGTGGCCAAGCTGGCCGGGGTGCCGACCGCCGTCGTCGGCCGCGCCCGCGAGGTGCTGGAGCGGCTGGAGCACGAGAAGGCGGCGACGGCGCGTCTGGACGACCTGCCCCTGTTCGCCGCCGTGGCCGAGCCGCCGCCAGCGCCGATGAGCTCGGCGCTCGACGACGCGATGGCGGGCATCGATCCGGATGAGCTGACCCCGCGCGAGGCGCTGGAAGCGTTGTATCGGCTGAAGGGTCTGGCGAAGACTTAAAAGCCCGCTCATCCCGGCGGACGCCGGGACCCAGTGAGAGCCCCATTCTCGACGGTGTGAATTGGCGGACCTCGCGCGTGAAGCCAAAGGACTGGATCCCGGCGTCCGCCGGGATGAGCGGAAGAAGGGGAGCGTGTTATGACTCGTGACGTGAGCCCATCGCCCCCTCTCGATCCGCGCCTCGTCGGCGCCGCCGCGGCGCCCGATGCGCGCGCTGCCGTCACCGATCTTCTGCGCGAAAGCTTCGCCGTCGACCGCGCCCGCGTCGCCCGGCGGCTGGAGGGCGGCGTCGACGGGGCCGAGGCGGCGCGCCTCTATGCGGCGGCGGCGGACGCCATGCTGACCAGCCTGTGGCGGGTGGCGACCGAGATCCTGCATCCGTCGCCCAAGGAGCGGCTCGCCCTTCTGGCGGTCGGCGGCTACGGCCGGGGGGTGCTGGCGCCCTTTTCCGACCTCGACCTGTTGTTCCTGCGGCCCGGTCAGACGACCAGCGCCCGCGCCGGGGCGGTGATCGCCTTCGTCCATTACGTCCTCTGGGATCTCGGGCTGAAGGTCGGTTCGGCCTCGCGCTCGGTCGGCGAGACCATGGATCTGGCCCGCAGCGACATGACGGTGCGCACGACCCTGCTGGAGGCGCGGGTTCTGGCCGGCGACAGCGCCCTGGGCGAAGGTCTGCTGAAGCGGTTTCGCGCCGAGGTGACCCGCGCCGACCCGAGACCTTTCATCGCCGCCAAGATGGAGGAGCGCGACGTCCGCCTGCAGAAGACGGGGGCGGTGCGCTATCGCGTCGAGCCCAACGTCAAGGACGGCAAGGGCGGGCTTCGCGACCTGAACACCCTGTTCTGGATCGCCCGGTCGCTGGCGCCGGACAGCGAGCAGGGGCAGGCGGCGCTGGAAGGTCTGCTGACCGCGCGCGAGCGGCGCGCCTTCCGCGAGGCGATCGGCTTTCTGTGGCGGGTGCGCATTCATCTGCATCTGGCGGCGGGGCGGGCGGAGGAAAAGCTGACCTTCGACTTCCAGCCCGAGATCGCGCGCCGCATGGGCTGGCGCGGGCGCGGCGACGAACTGGCGGTCGAGCGCTTCATGCGCCGCTATTTCCAGGTGGCGCGCGAGGTCGGGGCCCTGACCCGCGCCGTCTCAGCCCAGCTGGAGGCCCGCCAGCAGAAGAAGGCGCAAGGCCTGGCGCGCGGCCTGTCGCGGCTGATCCCCCGGCGGCGGGTCAAGCTGGCCTTCGACGGCCTGGCCGTCGAGGGCGGGCGGTTGACGGTGACGGGGGGCGGGGCCGTCTTCGCCCATGACCCGGTGCGGCTGCTGCTGCTGTTCGTCGAGGCGGACCGGCTGGATCTGGACCTGCACCCCGACGCCTTCGCCGCCGTGATCCGCGCCCTGCCGCTGGTGACGCCCGCATTGCGGCGCGACCCGCGCGCGGCCGAGGCCTTTCTGACGGTGCTGGCGCACGGGGCGCGGCCTTACCGCGTCCTGTCGATCATGAACGAGACGGGCCTCTTGGGCCGCTTCCTGCCCGAATGGGGGCGGATCGTCGGCCAGACCCAGTTCAACATGTACCACGCCTATACGGTCGACGAGCACACCCTGCAGGCCGTGGGCGTCATCAACGACATCGCGCGCGGCAAGCTGGAGGCCGACCACCCGACCTCGACCGCCATCATCCACCGCATCGCCGACATCGAGGTGCTGATGCTGGCCATGCTGCTGCATGACGTCGGCAAGGGAGGCGACCGGGGGCAGCTGGAGGACGGCGCCATCGCCGCGCGCCGGGCCTGCGAGCGGCTGGGCGTCGATCCGCGCCGGATCGAGCTGGTGGTCTGGCTAGTGCGCCATCACCTGCTGATGAGCGACTATGCGCAAAAGCGCGACGTGTCGGACCCCTCGACGGTGCACGCCTTCGCCGAGGCGGTGGGCGACCCCGAGCGTCTGCGGATGCTGATGGTGCTGACCGTGGCGGATATCCGCGCCGTGGGGCCGGGCGTGTGGAACGGCTGGAAGGGTCAGTTGATGCGCGCCCTGTTCGAGGCGACCGAGGCCCTGTTCCGGGGCGACGCCGTGACGCGCGAAAACCCGCTGGCCGATCACCCCGCCCTGGTCGAACGGGCGCGGCGCGAGGGGGCGGCGGTGGAGGCCCTGGCCGCCGAGGGGCCGCTGGAATCGACGGCGCGGGTGGCGGTGGCGGCGTGGGACCGGCCCGGCCTGTTCGCCGACCTGGCCGCGACCCTGGCCCTGGCCGGGGCCGACGTGGTGGGCGCGCGCCTGGCCACGGCCGAGGACGGCACGGCGCTGGACGTGTTCGAGATTCAGGACGGCGCGGGCGAGCCCTATGGCCAGCGCGAGCCGCGACGGCTGGCCATTCTGGTCAAGGCGCTGGTGCGGGCGGCGCAGAAGGGGGCGCGGGCCTCGGCCGTCGAGACGCCGCGCGTCAGCGCCCGTCGCGCCGTCTTCGAGGTGCGCCCGGTGGTGTGGATCGACGTCGAGGCAGGAACCAGCGCCGTGGTGGTCGAGGTCTCGGGCGCCGACCGGCCCGGCCTGCTGGCCGACCTGGCGCGGACGATCTCGGCGCACGGCTATTCGACCCGCTCGGCCCACGTGGCCAGCTTTGGCGAGCGGGCGGTGGACGGCTTCTACATCACCGACGCGGATGGCGGTAAGCCGACCGACGCGGCGCGGCTGGCGGCGTTGAAGACGGCGCTGATCGCGGTTCTGGATCGGGCGCCGCAGGGACCGGCGGGACGACGCATCGTTCCGGTGCGGGCCAGCGTGCGCGACGTATCCGATCTGGAAGGCGAGGTCGGGCGCAAACCCGTATCCAGCGGGCCGCGAGCGCGCTAAGTCGGTAGCGACGACAGCGAGAACTCCGTGACCGACAAGACCGATCCGTTCGAACCCGCGGCCTCCGTGCCGAGCGCGACGGCCACCGTCGAGCCCATTGTCCAGCCGCCCGCCGCCTCGACGACGCTGGACGGCGATGCGCCCAAAGGCATGGGCAAGGGGGGCGGCGTCATGCGCTCCTCAGCCATCTTCAGCGCCATGACCATGCTGAGCCGCCTGGCCGGCTTCGCCCGCGACGTGGTGATCTCGGCGGCCCTGGGGGCCTCGGCGGGACCGGCGGCCGACGCCTACAACACCGCCCTGAACTTCCCCAATCTGTTCCGCCGCATCTTCGCCGAAGGGGCCTTCGCCGCCGCCTTCGTGCCGGCCTACGCCAAGACGCTGAAGACCGAGGGCGAGGCCGTGGCCGATCAGGTCGCCACCGACGCCCTGGCCGCTGTCGCCGCCGTCACCGTGGTCCTGACCATTATCGCCCAATTGACGATGCCGTGGCTGATGACGGTCATCAACATCGGCTTCCTTGACGATCCGGCGCGGTTCAAGCTGGCGGTGATCCTGACCCAGATCACCATGCCTTACCTGCCCTGCATGGCGATCGCCGCCCTGCTCAGCGGCGTGCTGAACGCGCGCGGGCGCTTCATCGTCTCGGGCGCCTATCCCATCCTGCTGAACCTGATCATGCTGGCCGCCGTCATCCCGGCCAAGGGCGACCAGGTCGGCGCCGCCTACGCCGCCTCCTGGGGCGTGGCCGTGGCCGGCGTGGCCCAGGCGGGCCTGTGCTGGTGGGCGGCGAGGAAGGCCGGGGCCAATATCCGCCTGACCATGCCCAGGCTGACGCCGGCGGTGAAGGCCATCATCATCACCGCCGTCCCCGCCGCCATCGGCAATAGCGCGACCCAGATCAACGTCTTCATCTCGGGCAACCTGTCCAGCTTCGTCGCCGGGGGGCGGACCTGGCTGGCCACGGCGGACCGGCTGTACCAGCTGCCGCTGGGCCTGGTCGGGGTAGCCATCGGCATCGCCCTCTTGCCGCGTCTGTCCTCGGCGGTGGCGTCCAAGGATCACGTCCAGCAGCAGGCCTCGATGGACGAGGCCCTGGCCCTGTCCATGGCCCTGACCCTGCCGGCGGCGGCGGCCCTGATGGCCATGCCCTATTTCCTGATCGACGCTCTGTTCACGCGCGGCGCCTTCCTGCAGGTCGACGCCGTCAACACCGCTCAGGCCCTGTTCCAGTTCGGCTGGGGCGTGCCGGCCTTCGTGCTGATCCGCATCCTGGCCCCGGCCTTCTTCGCGCGCGGCGACACGCGCCGGCCCATGGTCTTCGCCCTGGTCTCGGTGGCGGTGAACGCGGCCCTGGCCATCGCCCTGTTCAATCTGGGCATGGGCATAGCCGGGATCGCGGCGGCGGTCAGCGCGGCGGCCTGGACCAACGCCCTGCTGCTGGGCGCGACCCTGTGGCGGCGCGGGCATTACCGGCCCAGCCCGGAGGCCGCGTCGCGGCTGGTCCGCATTGGCCTGGCCAGCGCCGGTCTGGGTCTGGTGGTCGGCGTCGCCTCCTGGGCGCGGCCCATGCTTCAGGCCCCGGTCGCCGATCTTCTGGCCCTGCTGGGAACCTCGCACGGCGCGAAGGAGATCACCCTGGCCCTGGTGGTGGCGGCGGGCGGGCTGACCTATGTCGTCCTGGCCTTCGCCACGCGCGCGGTCACGGTCGCCGAGGTCAAGGGGCTGCTGCGCGGAGGGCGGTAAGCTTGCCCTTGCCTGCCTGAAACGATAAGCGCGAGGGCATGGCTCTTTCGGGACATCCTCTCGCCGCTCGGCGATGGCGCGGCTGACTGTTCACCGCCTGACCCCGCACGTCCGCGCGTGCGCCGATATCCAGCCTATTTGAGTCCCGAGAAATATTCCCATGACTGACCAGACCCCCGTTTCTGACGTTCTGGCCCCCGTCGCCCCGGCTTACGCAGGTCCGCGTCGCATCCTGTCCGGCATCCAGGCCTCCGGCGCCCTGCACCTGGGCAACTACCTGGGCGCGCTGAAGCGCTTCACCGAGTTGCAGGACACGGGCGCGCCCCTGTTCGTCTTCGTCGCCGACATGCACGCCATCACCGTCTGGCAGGAGCCCGAGAAGCTGGCGGCCCAGACGCGCGAGATCGCGGCGGCCTATCTGGCCTCGGGCCTGGACCCGGCCAAGGCTGTCATCTTCCCGCAGTCGGCGGTGCCGGCTCACGCCGAGCTGGCCTGGATCTTCAACTGCGTCGCCCGCCTCGGCTGGCTGGACCGGATGACCCAGTTCAAGGAGAAGTCGGGCAAGCACAAGGAGCGCTCCAGCGTCGGCCTCTACACCTATCCGGTGCTGCAGGCGGCGGACATCCTGCTCTACAAGGCGACCGAGGTGCCGGTCGGCGAGGACCAGAAACAGCATCTGGAGCTGACCCGCGACATCGCCGCCAAGTTCAACAACGACTTCGGCGTGCCCGGCTTCTTCCCCCAGCCGGAACCCCTGATCCAGGGACCGGGCACGCGGGTCATGAGCCTGCGCGACGGTTCGGCCAAGATGAGCAAGTCCGATCCGTCGGACCTGTCGCGCATCAACCTGACCGACGACGCCGACACCATCGCCGCCAAGATCAAGAAGGCCAAGACCGACATGGAGCCGCTGCCGGAAACGGTCGAGGGTCTGGACGGCCGGGCCGAGGCCAAGAACCTTGTGGCCATCTACGCCGCCCTGTCGGACACCACGCGCGAGGCCGTTCTGGCCGAGTTCGGCGGTCAGGGCTTCGGCTCCTTCAAGCCCAAGCTGGCCGAGCTGGCCGTCACCTCGATGGCCCCGGTCACCGCCGAGATGCGCCGCCTGATGGCCGACCCCGCCGAGATCGACCGCGCCCTGGCCGTCGGCGCCGAGCGCGCCCGCGAGGTCGCTCAGCCGGTCGTGGACGAGGTCAAGAAGATCGTCGGCTTCTGGCAGGGCTGACCAGCCTTTTTCGGACGTGACGGCCGCGCGGCGGCTTTCGCCTCCGGGCGTTGCCGTCTAGATCGTCGGGCCATGAACCATCCTCTTGATCGCGCGATCTTCAACGCCCTGACGACGCGCCTGTCCCGGTTTGCGACGCCGGATTCCGGGCCGGCCGCCGTGCGCATCGATCCCGAGGTCGGCGTCTTTCTGGCGGCGGCGGACGACAGCGCGGAAAGCCGCAGGGCCCTGGGCGAGCTGGCGCGGCGGCATCCGGGCGCGGGACTGGTCGAGCGCGAGGACGGGCCGATGGCTGCGGTCCTGCCCGAGGGGATGACGATCGCAGGACAGGTCGCCCTGGTGCAGATGACGGCGACGGCTCTGACGCCGGTCGGGCCGACGGGCGCGCGGCTGGACGGGGCGATCGAGGTGCTGAGCGAGACGGACGCCCCGGCCATGCTGGCGCTGGCCACCCTGACGCGGCCCGGCCCCTTCCGCTCGCGGACGCGCGACCTCGGCCCCTTCATCGGCGTCAAGCGAGACGGCGAACTGGTGGCCATGGCGGGAAGGCGGCTGCGCGTCGACGGCTTCACCGAGCTGAGCGGGGTCTGCACCCACCCGGATCATCGCGGCCAGGGCTACGCCGCCGCCCTGTCCCGCGTCGTGGTCGGCGAGATTCTGGCGACGGGAGAGACGGCCTTCCTGCACGCCTTCGCCGATCACGAGGCGACGATCGCCTTCTATCGCGGTCTGGGATTTCAGGCGCGGGCGCGCATGATCTATACCTCGCTGGGCGAGGTCTAGAGGAGACGGACATGAGCGGGCACGGCGCGACGGTGGAATGGACGCGGGGCGACCAGCCCTTCGTCGACAAGCGGTACAGCCGCGCCCATGTCTGGCGCTTCGACGGCGGGGCGGTGGTGCCCGGCTCCTCGGCCCCTTCGGGCGTGCCGGTCCCCTTGTCGGACCCGGCGGGCGTGGACCCGGAGGAGGCCATGATCGCCTCCCTGTCCAGCTGTCACATGCTGTGGTTTCTGGCCTTCGCCGCCAACGCGGGTCTGGTGGTCGACCGCTATCTGGACGAGGCCTCGGGCGAGATGGACAAGAACGAAGCGGGCAAGCGCTATTTGGCCCGCGTCGCCCTCAATCCGGTCACGAGCTTCACGGGCCGCCAGCCTGATCAGGCCGAGCTGGACGCCCTGCACCACGCCGCGCACGAGCACTGCGACATGGCCCATACGGTGCGGTCCGAGATCACCGTGACGGCCCGTCTGGGCTGACCGTTTTTCAGGCCTCGGGCGCGACGTCCTTGAGGAAGGCGGTGAAGCGGCGCAGGGCCTCAAGCGTCAGTTCGGGATCGTGCCGCATGGGGCCGTTGCTGGTCGGTTCGTCGAAGGCGTGGGTGCCCTCGGCGATCCAGCTTTCGACCTCGGCGCCGCAGTCGCGGATCATGGCGTTGACCCGTTCGGCGTTCGACACCGTGGTCAGGTGGTCGCGCCTGGCCGTCATGGCCAGAACGCGCGGACAGTGCCGCCACGGCTTCATCCTGTTGAAGGCCCAGAAGCCGACATAGGGGTAGGCCAGCCACACCGCCTTGACCCCCGACAGGTCGGCCGCGCCGGGGTCGGCCACGCCCATCCGGCCCGGCAGCGGGTCCTCGCTCATCATCTCCATGATCGACCAGCCGCCGTGGCTCCAGCCCGCCAGCGACAGCAGGGTCGGATCGACGTCGGGGCGACGCGAGATGCCGTCGACGGCGGCCAGAAGGTCGCCCGCCCGCTCATAGCCGCGCAGCACCAGTCCGGTGCAGACCGTGGTCAGGGTGAAGGCCCGGTTCCAGCCGCGCGGGCCGTAGGAATCGACGATGAAGGCGCGCCAACCGGCCGCCTTGGCCGCCTCGGCGTAGCGCGGCAGATGGTCCCGCAGACCGCCGCAGCCGTGGAACAGCAGCACCGCCGGACGCGGCCGGTCGTCGTCGGGACCGACCACGGTCGTATAGGGTTCCAGCATGGCCCAGCGGGCTTTGAGCGTATCCATGACGGGCAGCATACCGCGCAGCACGCAAAGAAGAAGCGCCGCTTCTCCCTGAGGGGAGAAGCTTCTTTGAGAGGTGCTACCGCCCTTCGGGCTGCTTGAGCACGTCGCCCTGCAAGAAGAGAAACGTCACGCGCTCAAGCAGCGAGCCGCCGCGCGGCGCGCGTTAGCGCCCTTAAAGCCTAGTGCCGGAAGACCCGCACGCCGGTGAAGGCCATGGCGATGTTGTTCTCGTCGGCGGCGGCGATGACCTCGGCGTCGCGCATCGAGCCGCCCGGCTGGATCACCGCCGTGGCCCCGGCGGCGATGGCTTCCAGCAGGCCGTCGGCGAAGGGGAAGAAGGCTTCGGAGGCGCAGGCCGAACCCTGGGCCAACGAATGGGCCAGACCCTTGGCCTCGCCGGCTTCCTTGGCGCGGATGGCGGCGATGCGGGCCGAGTCGCGGCGGTTCATCTGGCCGGCGCCGATGCCCGCCGTCTGGCCGTCCTTGGCGTAGACGATGGCGTTGGACTTGACGTGCTTGGCCACGGTGAAGGCGAACAGCATGTCCTGGATCTCGGTCGGCGTCGGCTGGCGGCGCGTGACGATCTTCAGGTCCGAGGGCTTGATCAGGCTGCGGTCGCGCGACTGCACCAGGAAGCCGCCGGCGACGGAGCGGAACACCTCGCCCGGCCCGTGCGGGTCGGGCAGGCCGTTGGTGATCAGCAGGCGCAGGTTCTTCTTGGCGGCGAAGACTTCCTTGGCCTCGTCGTCGGCGCCGGGGGCGATGACCACCTCGGTGAAGATGCCGGTGATGGCGCGGGCGTCCTCGCCCGTCAGCGGGCGGTTGACGGCGATGACGCCGCCGAAGGCCGACACGGCATCGCATTCCAGCGCGCGGGCGTAGGCGTCCGCCAGGGTGGCGCCGACGGCCACGCCGCAGGGGTTGGCGTGCTTGACGATGACGCAGGCCGGGGCCTCGAACTCGGCCACCAGCTCATAGGCGGCGTCGGCGTCGGCGATGTTGTTGTAGCCGAGCTCCTTGCCCTGGACCTGTTCGGCGTAGGCCACGCCCGGACGGCGCTCGCCGGTGCGGTAGAAGGCGCCCGTCTGGTGCGGGTTTTCGCCGTAGCGCAGGGTCTGGGCCAGGGTTCCGGCGATCGCCTTGCGGGCCGGGGCGGCGTCGTTCAACTGACCGGCGAACCAGGCGGAAACGGCGGCATCATAGGCGGCGGTGCGGGCGAAGGCGCGGGCGGCCAGCTGCTTGCGCAGGTTAAGCGTGGTCGAACCGTCGGTCTTCAGGGCCTCGAGGATCAGGCCGATGCCTTCGCCGTCCACGGCGACGGCGACGTGGCCGTGGTTCTTGGAGCCCGAGCGGATCATGGCCGGGCCGCCGATGTCGATGTTCTCGATGGCCGCTTCAAAACCGCCACCGTCCTCGACCGTCTTCTCGAACGGATAGAGGTCGATCCAGACGATATCGATGGCGCCGATGTTGTGCTCGGTCATGGCCTCGGCGTGGGCCGGGGCGTTGCGCACGCCCAGCAGGCCGCCGTGGACCACGGGGTGCAGGGTCTTGACCCGGCCGTCCATCATTTCCGGGAAGCCGGTCAGGTCGGCCACGTCCTTGACCGGCAGGCCGAAGCCCGCGATCGCCGCCTTGGTGCCGCCGGTCGAGACCAGCTCGACGCCGAGCCCGGCCAGGGTGCGCGCGACATCCTCGAGCCCCGCCTTGTCCGACAGCGAGATCAGGGCGCGGACAGGTTTGATCGCGTCCGGGGCGGGCGGAAAGTCGGGAGCGGCGGGCATGGGCGGCGTCCGTTAACAGCTGGGGCGGGGAGATGGCGGGCGCTCTAGCACCATCGGGCGACGGCGTCAGCCCGCGCGGTCCGATTAGTGGGGGTCGCCCGCGGCCCCGGCCGGGCTCAGCTTCCAGCGGATCTTGGTGTCGGCGTCGGTGCGGACGGAGCCGCGGACCACGATCTGCAAGGAACGCCGGGTCATGCCTTCGTCGACATGGACGGCGGGTTCGATGGCCACGTCGGGGCCGTCGCTGCGGAACCACCAGCCGCGTCCTGAATGGCCGCGCAGCAGGATGGAGCGGCGGTCGCGGGCCAGCGAGGCCTGCACGCCGGGCTCCAGCTGGAAGCGCAGCGCATAGGGCGCGGCCAGGGCGCGCGTCACCTCGGGGCGACCTTCGGGCGGATGCAGCCGTTCCTCGGCGCGCAGTTCGTCCAGCCGCTGATCCAGATAGAGGCGGCGTTGGTGCATCAGGCCGTAGCCGGGCATCCAGCCGTCGTGCTCGACCTCCAGCCAGACGGCGCCGTCGCCTTCGCGGTGGTCGCGGCTGACGTGCAGGGTCGGGCCGACCAGGCGCGGACCCAGAAGCTCCGACTTCCAGCCGGACAGGGGCTCGCCCAGCGGCTGTTCGCCCAGCGTCAGGGTCGAGGCGCCCGGCGTCAGGCGCAGGGCCTGACGGTCCAGGGCGCGCGGGGTCCAGCCGGCGGAGGTGAACAGGCGGTCGCGGCCGCAGACGACTTCCAGCGCGGCGGGCTGGCCGCAGGCGGCGGTCGACCAGGCGCCGTGCGCGGGGGCCTCGACATCGACCATGAGGGTCAGCAGGGGGCTGGAGACGCGCACGAAGCCGCCGACGGCGCCGCTGGACGGCGCGGCGGGCGTCTCGTCATGGGCTCGGGCGGCGGCGACGCGTTCGGGCGTCGAGGCACCCCCGCCCTGGAAGGCGGCCAGCCGACCGTCGGGCAGGGTCAGGACGCGCAGGGCCATGGTCAGGCGCGAGATGGCGGCGGCCACCGGCTCGGGCGTCGGCTCGGACAGCTGGGCCAGGGCGTCGTCCAGGGTAAGCAAGTCGAGCAGCAGCTCCAGCCCCATTTCCGGGGCGCGGGCCGCGTGATGGCCGTCGGCGGCGACGGTGGCCTCCAGCGCGTGAGGCAGGCGTTTCAGGGCGGTGCGGCGAAGACCGGCCCCGGCCTTGCCCGCCAGGGCGCAGCCGGCCACGGCGACGGCGGTCAGGCGCTCGGCCCGGCCCATCGGCCCGCCGGGCGGTCGCAGCAACTGGCGGGCCTGCCGCGCCAGAATGTCGGTCAGGCGCAGACGCTCGGCCTCGGTCGCGACCTGGGCCAGACGGCGCCCGGCGCAGGCCAGATGATAGGTGCGCCGCGCCAGAATGTCGGGGTCCCAGGAGAAGGGCGACCAGCGGTTGAAGATCTCGTCCCAGGCCAGGGTCAGCGCCAGAGCCTCGCGCGCGCCGCGATCGCCGAGGGCCATCATCTCGGGCATCCAGACGAAGGCGTGCAGCTCGACGGCGAAGGCGCGGCTGGGGGTGGGGCGGTTCCACAGGTCGGCGGGTCCCTCGGCGTCGAGGCTGAGCCCGGCCAGGGTGAACCGGCCCGACAGCAGGGGGCGCGGGGCCTCTTCGCGCAGGGGCCGGAAGTCGCGCGGACTGACCGCGAAGCCGTCGGCGCGGGCGCCCTTCAACGTCAGGGCGTAGCCGGGCAGGCCGTAGAGCTCGATCCACAGCTGGCGGGCGGCCAGCTGACCGGCGACCGCGGCCCAGAGGGCGGGATCGGCCTTGGCTCCCGTGGCCCGCACCGGGGTGCGGACCGGGGCGCCGCGCAGGCCGGGGATATGGCCCTCGTTCAGGCCGCCGTCCGTCTCGCGCGGGGCGAAGGGGCCGAGGGGGCTCACGCGGCGGCGGCTTTCAGGGCCTGGATGTTGGCGGCGTAGGCGTCCGGCCCGCCCTTGAAGACGAAGGAGCCGGCGACCAGGGCGTCGGCCCCGGCGGACAGGCAGGCCCCGGCGTTGTCGGCGATGACGCCGCCGTCCACCTGCAGGCGGGCCTTGGACCCGGCGCGGTCGAGGATGGCGCGGGCGCGCTCGATCTTGTTCAGCGAGGAGGGGATGAATTTCTGGCCGCCGAAGCCGGGGTTGACCGACATGATCAGCACCAGGTCGACCATGTCGACGACCTCTTCCAGGATCGACAGCGGCGTGGCCGGATCGAAGACCAGACCGGCCTTGGCGCCCAGCTGGCGGATGCGCCCCAGGGTGCGGTGGACGTGGGGGCCGCTTTCCGGGTGGATGCTGAGGATGTCGGCGCCCGCCTCGCGGAAGGCTTCCAGCCAGGGATCGACCGGGGCGACCATCAGGTGGACGTCGAAGGGCAGGCTCGTGTGCGGGCGCAGGGCCTTCACGATGTCCGGGCCGAGAGTGATGTTGGGCACGAAATGGCCGTCCATGACGTCGACGTGGATCCAGTCGGCCCCGGCGGCTTCCAGCGCGCGGACCTCTTCGCCCAGCTTGGCGAAGTCGCTGGCGAGGATGGAGGGGCAGATCAGCGGAGCGGGGGCGGCGATGGTCTGGGTCATGGTTCTGCGACTTACGGCCATGGCGCGCGGGGGGCAAGCCGGGCTGCTGACGCAGGCTCGACCCGCCTCTCGCATCAGCCGTTCTGTCGCGGCACGCAGACGGCGCGGAAGCCGGCGGCGGCGAAGCGCACCATGTAGTCGCAGGCGCTGTCCAGATCGCCGGACTGGCACAGGCCGGCCGACAGCCGGTCCAGACGTCCGGTCTCGCCCAGGGTCAGGGTCAGGGCGCCCGACAGGTTGTGGTAGGCCCAGTAGAGATCGGCCTCCCCGGCGTCCGGCAGGATGCGTTTGACCAGTTCGATCAGGCGGCGGATGGCCGGGTCGAAATAGCGGGCCATGGTCTCGCCGCCGAAGGCCGGGTTGGCGTTGGTCTGGGCCACGAGGGCGGCGTAGTTTTTCCACCCCGGGCCGCCCTTCAGCGACCACTGGAAGGGGGGGCGCAGGAAGGCTTCGAACAGGCCTTCCAGCGTCATGGCGTCGCCGGCGGCCTCGGCGTAGCGGTCGATGGCGGCGACGCGCTCGTTGTTCCAGACCTCGGCGCGGCGGATGAAGACGGCGTCGAACAGCTCCTTCTTGGCCCCGAAGTAATAATGGACCAGGGCGGTATCCACGCCGGCCTCGCGCGCCACCTCGCGGATGGTGACGCCGTAGAAGCCGTGTTTGGAGAACAGGTCCTCGGCCGCGTTCAGGATGGCGTCGCGGGTCTCGCCCGCGCCGGCGGTCTTGGTCTTTTTCGGCCGACCGCGGCGGGCCGGCGCGGCGGCGACGGGCGGCAGGGTCGGGGCGATGTCGTCGTCACGTGTCATGCGCGCAAGCTAGAGCGAAATCGGTTCAGATGCGAACGCCTCTGAACGCAGATATTCGCTCCAGCATCAATCCTGGAGCCTGATGCCGAGCATCAGGCTCGGGGCGTGGTTCGACCTCCAGTGCAACGGCGCCACAGGCGCGTCGGATTTGCGGCGGTTCCCAGCGTGGCCGTTTGACAGACCGGTGAAAGATCGGCACGTTCCGTGAAAATCATTGAACGCTGAATAAAAGCGTCGATTGGGCTGGAAACAGAGATTGGGATCCAAATGAACAGACTCGTGAAGACCGCCTTGCTGGCGGGCGCCGCCTGGGGCGCGCTCTCGGCCAGCGCTGTGGCGCAGCAGGTTTCGACCGAAGCGCAGGCCTCGAACGTCGACGACATCATCGTCACCGCCCGTCGCCGCGAGGAAAGCCTGAAGGACGTACCGGTCGCGGTGTCGGTCCTGGGCGCCCAGCGTCTGGAAGAAACCGGCGCGAGCGACATCACCGCCCTGCAGCAGCAGACCCCGAACGCCACGGTTCAGGTCGCGCGCGGCTCGAACTCGACGCTGATCTCCTTCATTCGCGGCATCGGCCAGCAGGATCCGCTGTGGGGCTTCGAGCCCGGCGTCGGCCTCTATGTCGACGACGTCTATGTGGCGCGTCCGCAGGGCGCCGTTCTGGACATCTTCGACATCCAGCGCATCGAAGTGCTGCGCGGCCCGCAAGGCTCGCTGTACGGCCGCAACACCGTCGGCGGCGCGATCAAGTACGTCACGGCGCGTCTGAACCCGGATGAGGCCGAAGGCACGCTGCGCGGCGCCTACGGCAGCTACAATCAGATCGACCTGCTGGCCTCGGGCTCGACCCCGCTGGGCGACAAGCTGCGCATCGGCGGCGCCGTCGCCAGCTACAACCGCGACGGCTTCGGCAAGAACCTGAACACCGGCGCCGAACACTATAACAAGGACGTCCTGGCCGGCCGCGTCAGCGCCGAATTCCAGCCCTACGACAACACCTTCTTCCGCCTGGCCTATGATCGGGTCGAGGACAAGTCGAACCCCCGTCACGGCCACCGCGAGATCGCCGGCGTCGGTCCGGGCGCCGGCGTGCCCAGCAGCGTCTATGACACCTACGCCGGCCTCGGCGACAAGAACAAGGTGACGACCGAGGGCGTGTCGCTGACCGCCCAGGTCGATCTGAACGACGTGTGGTCGTTCAAGTCGATCACCGCCTATCGCTCCGGCGACACCGACACCCTGATCGACTTCGACAACACGCCGGCGCCGACGCTGGACATCCCGGCGGTCTACGGCGACCATCAGTTCACCCAGGAATTCCAGGCCCTGTTCACCGGGGACCGGATCCAGGGCGTGGCCGGGATCTTCTATCTGGACGGCACCGCCTCGGGCGCCTTCGACACCATTGCCGGCAACCTCGGCGTCGTGGTCGGCACCGCCGGCTATGTGAAGACGACCAGCATCGCCCTGTTCACCGACGTGAACCTGGACCTGACCGACCGTCTGCACCTGGGCCTCGGCGCCCGCTATACGCTGGACGACAAGACCGGCCACGTCTTCCGCGCCAACTATCTGGGCGCGACCCGCAGTCCGCTGCTGGGCGGCACGGCGCGCGCGCCGATCCTGCTGCGCACCGACTATACGAACTCGAACAGCTTCGACCAGTTCACGCCCAAGGCCTCGCTGTCCTACGACTTCTCGGACCGCATCACCGGCTACGCCTCCTATTCGAAGGGCTTCAAGTCGGGCGGCTTCGACATGCGCGGCGACGCCATCCTGACGCCGAACACGGTCAACGGCTATCAGCCGGAAACCGTCGACTCCTACGAGATCGGCCTCAAGGGCTCGGCCTTCGACCGCCGCCTGACCTTCAGCTCGGCTGTCTTCTACAACAAGTACGAGGACCAGCAGGTCACCACCCAGGTTCCGGCCGTGGGCGGCATCGCCAGCTTCGTCGACAACGTCGGCTCCTCGAAATTCTACGGGGCCGAACTGGAAGGCGCGCTGGTCGTCACCAACAACCTGACGGCCAACTTCGCGGTCGGCTACCTCGACTCCAAGTTCGAGGAGTTCCTGCGCTACAATCTGACGACGAAGCAGTACGAGGATATCTCGAGCCAGGTGGTGTTGCAGAACGCCCCGAAATGGACCGGCTATCTGGGCCTGACCTGGCGCGGCGACGTGGCGGGCGGATCGCTGGCGGTGACGCCGTCGGTCAGCTACCGCGACGCCTACAGCCAGTTCGAATTCCCCAACCCGATCCTGGATCAGAAGGCCTTCGCCCTGGTCGACCTGGCGGTGGTCTGGACGGACCCGAGCCAGAAGTGGACCGTCGGCGTCTTTGGCAAGAACCTGACCGACGAGGAATACCGTGTCGGCGGCTACAACTTCCTCGGGGCGACCTACAACGACTCGGTGATCGGCTATTACGGCCCGCCGCGCACCGTGACGGCGTCGCTGCAGTACAAGTTCTGATCCGTCCTTTTCTCCTGAACGCCTGATCATTTGATCGCGGGCGGCGGTCCGAACTGGACCGCCGCCCTTTTTCTTTGGCGCCGCCGGGCGCCGCCGCTACGGTCCGTCGCAACCAGACCTGAGGCCCAAGGGGGGCACGCCATGACCACGTCCGAGGCCGCCGCGCCGCAGCAGGCCGAAACGGCCGAAAAGGCCGTCTCCCCAGGCTATCGCTACTATGTGCTGGGGGTCCTGATCCTCATCTACATGCTGAACTTCCTCGACCGTCAGATCATCGGCATCCTGGCGGCGCCGCTGAAGGCCGAGTTCGGCCTGTCGGACACCCAGTTCGGGCTGCTGGGCGGGCTGGCCTTCGCCCTGCTCTATTCGACCCTGGCCATTCCCATCGCCTGGCTGGCCGACCGGGTCAGCCGCGTCTGGATCATGACGGCGGCCCTGACCCTGTGGTCCGGTTTCACCGCCCTGTGCGGCGTGGCCGGCAGCTTTGGTCAGCTGTTCCTGTGCCGCATGGGCGTGGGCATCGGCGAGGCGGGCGGCGTGGCCCCGGCCTATTCCCTGATCGCCGACTATTTCCCCAAGTCGCAGCGCGCGCGGGCGCTGGCGGCCTACGCCTTCGGCATTCCCCTGGGCATGGCGGCCGGCACCCTGGTCGGCGGTCTGCTGGCGGCGACCTACGGCTGGCGCACGGCCTTCATCGTGGTCGGCGTCCTGGGCGTGCTGGTTGCGCCAGTCCTGCGCCTGACGGTCAAGGACCCGAAACGCGGCGGCATGGATACGCCGGCTTCGGTCGCGCCCGCGCCGGTCGCGCCGCTCGTGCACAAGGCCCCGCCGTTCGGCGACGTGCTCAAGACCCTGGCCCCCAAGCCCAGCTTCTGGCTGCTGGCTTTCGGCGCGGCCTCGTCGTCGGTGTGCGGCTATGGCGTGGCGGCCTGGCTGCCCAGCTTCTTCATGCGCAGCTTCGGCCTTACCCTGGCCAACACCGCCTGGTACTATTCCGGCATCGTCCTGGCCGGCGGCGTGGCCGGCATCTGGATGGGCGGCTACATCGCCGACCGTCTGGGCAAGAAATCGAAGTCGGCCTATCCGCTGACCCCGGCCATCGCCTTCCTGATCTCGGTCCCCTGCTTCCTCCTGGCGATGAATTCCGGCGCCCTGGTCGGGGCGGTCATGCCGGGCGCTGATCCGAACGGGTTCGCGGCCCTGACGCTGGCCTTCCTGATCTTCCTGATCCCGACCGGCCTGAACCTGGCCTGGCTGGGACCGATCACGGCAGCGGTGCAGCAACTGGCTCCGCCGTCGATGCGGACCACGACCTCGGCCCTTTTCCTGCTGATCAACAACCTGTTGGGGATCGCCGTCGGCATCTACTATTTCGGCTGGATGTCCGATCTGCTGCGGCCGGCCTTCGGCGAGGAAAGCCTGCGCTGGGCCATCTACACGGGCATGGGCTTCTACCTGCTGTCCTCGGCCCTGCTGTTCGGGGCCTCGCGCACGCTGAAGAAGGACTGGGTCGACTGATCCGACCTGAGCCGTTTCGCGCATAAGAATAGCCTGGCAGGCGCATAAGGAGACGGACGGTTGCGTCTGCGAAGGCGCGACGCCTATAAGCGCGACCAAAGTTTCCACACACCTCCTCCCAACGGCGCGGATCAGACATGAACATTCACGAGTATCAGGCCAAGCAGGTTCTCAAGGCCTTTGGCGCCCCGGTCGCTGAAGGCGTGGCCATCACCAGCGCCGACCAGGCCGAAGCCGCCGCCAAGCAACTGCCTGGCCCGCTTTACGTCGTGAAGTCGCAGATCCACGCTGGCGGCCGCGGCAAGGGCAAGTTCAAGGAACTGCCGGCTGACGCCAAGGGCGGCGTGCGCCTGGCCTTCTCGATCGAGGACGTGGTCAAGAACGCCAAGGAAATGCTGGGCAACACCCTGGTGACGGCCCAGACCACGGACGCCGGCAAGCAGGTCAACCGCCTCTACATCGAAGACGGCGCCGACATCTCGCGTGAACTGTACCTGTCGATTCTGGTCGACCGCGCCTACGGCCGCGTCGCCTTCGTCGTCTCGACCGAAGGCGGCATGGACATCGAAACCGTCGCCCACGACACCCCCGAAAAGATCATCACCGTCGTCATCGACCCGACGATCGGCGTGACCGAAGCCGACTGCGCCGCCCTGTCGGACGCGCTGAAGCTGGAAGGCGACGCCCGCGAGGACGGCAAGTCGCTGTTCCCGGCCCTGTATAAGGCCTTCGTCGAGAAGGACATGGCCATGCTGGAAGTGAACCCGCTGATCGTCATGACCGACGGTCACCTGCGCGTTCTGGACGCCAAGGTGTCGTTCGACGGCAACGCCCTGTACCGTCACGAAGACATCCGCGCTCTGCGCGACGAGACCGAAGAAGACGCCAAGGAAATCGAGGCCTCGAAGTGGGACCTGGCCTACGTGGCGCTCGACGGCAACATCGGCTGCATGGTCAACGGCGCCGGCCTGGCCATGGCGACGATGGACATCATCAAGCTGTACGGCAAGGAGCCGGCCAACTTCTGCGACGTCGGCGGCGGCGCCGGCAAGGAGAAGGTCGCGGCGGCCTTCAAGATCATCACCGCTGACCCGAAGGTCGAGGGCATCCTGGTCAACATCTTCGGCGGCATCATGAAGTGCGACGTCATCGCCGAAGGCGTGGTCGCGGCCGTCAAGGAAGTGGGCCTGAAGGTGCCGCTGGTGGTGCGTCTGGAAGGCACCAACGTCGAACTGGGCAAGAAGATCCTGAACGAGAGCGGCCTGGCCATCACGGCTGCGGACGACCTCGATGACGCCGCCCAGAAGATCGTCGCGGCGGTCGGCTAAGGCTTCACGCCTTACTCGCCACCGCCCTGCAGACACACAGATTCAGAGCACAGACACATGTCCATTCTCGTCGACAAGAACACCAAGATCATCGTCCAGGGCCTGACCGGCAAGACCGGCGGCTTCCACACCGAACAGGCCCTGGCCTATCACGGCACCCAGATGGTCGCCGGCGTGCATCCCACCAAGGGCGGCACCAACTGGACCGGCTCGCACGGCGAAACCCTGCCGATCTACGGCTCGGTCGCTGAAGCCAAGGAAGCCACGGGCGCCGACGCCTCGGTCATCTACGTCCCGCCGGCAGGCGCCGCCGACGCCATCATCGAAGCCATCGAGGCTGAAGTCCCCTTCATCACCTGCATCACCGAAGGCATCCCGGTGCTGGACATGGTGCGCGTGAAGGCCCGCCTCGAAAAGTCCAAGTCGCGCCTGCTGGGCCCGAACTGCCCCGGCATCCTGACCCCGGAACAGTGCAAGATCGGCATCATGCCGGGCAGCATCTTCTCCAAGGGTTCGGTCGGCGTCGTCTCGCGCTCGGGCACCCTGACCTATGAAGCCGTGTTCCAGACCACCAACGCCGGCCTGGGTCAGTCCACGGCCGTCGGCATCGGCGGCGACCCGGTCAAGGGCACCGAGTTCATCGACATCCTGGAAATGTTCCTGGCCGACGACGAAACCCAGTCGATCATCATGATCGGTGAAATCGGCGGCGGCGCCGAAGAAGACGCCGCCCAGTTCCTGATCGACGAAGCCAAGAAGGGCCGCAAGAAGCCGATGGCCGGCTTCATCGCGGGTCGTACGGCTCCGGCCGGCCGCACCATGGGCCACGCCGGCGCCATCGTTTCGGGCGGCAAGGGCGATGCGGAATCCAAGATCGCCGCGATGGAGGCTGCGGGCATCCGCGTCTCGCCGTCGCCGGCGCGCCTGGGTCATACTTTGTTGGAAGTGCTGAAGGGCTAAGAAGTCCTTCAAAAATAAAAGAACGACGTTCCGGGGCGAAATTTAGCGTCCTGCGACCTTTTGAAACGCCTCCGGAATCGTCCGGAGGCGTTTTTTCTTGCGGATTCGACCAATTTCCACCCGCAACGCCCCGCTTCGGTCATGACCAGTAAGGAAACACGGCCTATATGAGCGGCGCCGCTCACCGCGCAGGCGTGCGCGCGCGGCCGAATGTAGGACGATGTGAGAAACATGGCGGACGATGCAGGTCAGCTGAACCAGGTCTTTGCCGAGACCAGCTTCCTCTATGGCGCGAACGCCGCCTTCATTGAGGACCTGCACGAAAAATGGGCTTCGGACCCCGGCTCCGTGTCGGGGGAATGGCGCGCCTTCTTCGATCAGTTGAAGGACAACGCCGACCTGGTGAAGCAGTCGGCCGCCGCCGGCTCGTGGGGCCGCGGCGCCGCCACCGACCCGACCGAAGACACCGCCGTCTTCGACGGCCGCTGGCCCGCTCCCAAGGTCGATGCCAAGGCCGCCGGCGGCAAACCCGGCCCGCGTCCGGCCGCCCCGGCCGCCTCGGCTTCCGGCGCCTTGACCGCCGACGACGTGCGCGCCGCCGCCCATGACTCGATCCGCGCCCTGATGCTGATCCGCGCCTATCGCGTGCGCGGCCACCTGCAGGCGACGCTGGACCCGCTGGGCATCGAGCAGCCGGTCGACAACCCGGAGCTGACCCCCGAATTCTACGGCTTCACCGCCGCTGACCTGGACCGCCCGATCTTCCTCGACGGCGTCCTGGGGATGCAGACCGGCAGCGTCCGGCAGGTGCTGGAACTGCTGAAGCGCACCTACTGCGGCAACATCGGCGTGCAGTACACGCACATCGCCGAGCCGGAAGAGAAATCCTGGCTGCAGCAGCGCTTCGAAGGCCCGGACAAGTTCGAGCAGAACGCCTTCACGAAGGAAGGCAAGCTGGCCATCCTGCACAAGCTGATCGAGGCCGAGGGCTTCGAACGCTTCCTGCACAAGCGCTTCCCCGGCACCAAGCGCTTCGGCCTGGACGGCGGCGAGGCCATGGTCCCGGCCTTGGAGCAGGTGATCAAGCGCGGCGGCAACCTCGGCGTCGACGAGATCGTCTTCGGCATGGCCCACCGCGGCCGCCTGAACACGCTCGCCGCCGTCATGGGCAAGCCCTACAAGGCCATCTTCCACGAGTTCCAGGGCGGTTCGACCGTCCCGTCGGACATCGAGGGCTCGGGCGACGTCAAATATCACATGGGCGCCTCGTCGGACCGTGAGTTCGACGGCAACAAGGTCCACCTGTCGCTGACCGCCAACCCGTCGCACCTGGAGATCGTCAACCCGGTCGTCCTGGGCAAGGCGCGCGCCAAGCAGGCCTTCGACATCCGCGACGCCAACGCCGGCAAGCCCGAGGCCGAATGGGCGCTGGACCGTTCCAAGGTCGTGCCCCTGCTGATCCACGGCGACGCCGCCTTCGCCGGCCAGGGCGTGGTGGCCGAATGCTTCGCCCTGATGGGACTGAAGGGTTACCGCACCGGCGGCACCCTGCACTTCGTCATCAACAACCAGATCGGCTTCACCACCAGCCCGCGCAACTCGCGTTCGTCGCCCTATCCGTCGGATGTGGCGCTGATGGTCCAGGCCCCGATCTTCCACGTCAACGGCGACGACCCGGAAGCGGTCGTCTTCGCCGCCAAGGTGGCGACGGAATACCGTCAGAAGTTCCACAAGGACGCGGTGGTGGACATGTTCTGCTACCGCCGCTTCGGCCACAACGAAGGCGACGATCCGACCTTCACCCAGCCGCTGATGTATTCGAAGATCCGCGCCCAGCCGTCGACGCGCGAGATCTACTCCAAGCGCCTGGTCGAACAGGGCGTGGTCACCCAGGCCGAGGTCGACGCCGAGATCGCCCGTTTCGAGGCCTTCCTCGACGCCGAGTTCGAAGCCGGCAAGAGCTTCGAAGCCAAGAAGGCCGACTGGCTGGACGGCCAGTGGCAAGGCCTGGGCCTGCCCAAGGGCGACGATCAGCAGCAGCTGCGCGGCCAGACCGCCGTCCCGGCTGAGAAGCTCATCGACTACGGTCATCGCCTGACGCAGATTCCCAACAGCGTCGACGTGCACAAGACGCTGAAGCGCGTCGTCGAGGCGCGCCGGGAGACCGTCACCACCGGCCAGAACATCGACTGGGCCACCGCCGAAAGCCTGGCCTTCGCCTCGCTGCTGGACGAGGGCTACAACGTCCGATTGTCCGGTCAGGACTCGGTGCGCGGCACCTTCTCGCAGCGTCACTCGGGCATCACCGACCAGACGACCGAGCAGCGCTACATCCCGCTGAACCATCTGCGCGACGGCCAAGCCCACTTCGAAGTCATCGACTCGGCCCTGTCGGAAGAGGCGGTGCTGGGCTTCGAGTACGGCTACTCGCTGGCCGACCCGAACACCCTGACCCTGTGGGAGGGCCAGTTCGGCGACTTCGTCAACGGCGCCCAGGTCGTCATCGACCAGTTCATCAGCTCGGGCGAACGCAAGTGGCTGCGCATGAGCGGCCTGACCATGCTGCTGCCGCACGGCTATGAGGGCCAGGGCCCGGAACACTCCTCGGCCCGTCTCGAGCGCTTCCTGCAGCAGTGCGCCGAAGACAATATGCAGGTCGCCAACTGCACCACGCCGGCCAACTATTTCCACATCCTGCGTCGCCAGATGCACCGGTCGTTCCGCAAGCCGCTGATCCTGATGACGCCCAAGTCGCTGCTGCGTCACAAGAAGGCGGTCTCGACCATCGCCGACATGGCCGAGGGCTCGTCCTTCCACCGCGTGCTGCGCGACGACGCCCAACTGCGTCCCGAAGTGGCCGGCGTCTCGCTGAAGGCGGACAAGGACATCCGCAAGGTCATCGTCTGCTCGGGCAAGGTCTATTATGACCTGCTGGACGCGCGCGAGAAGGCGGGCGTCAACGACATCTACATCCTGCGTCTCGAGCAGTTCTATCCGTGGCCGATCAAGTCGATCTCGACCGAGCTGGCCCGCTTCCCCAATGCCGACCTGGTCTGGTGTCAGGAAGAGCCCAAGAACATGGGCGGCTGGACCTTCGTCGATCCGTGGATCGAACTGACGCTCGAGAAGATGGATATCAAGGCCAAGCGCGCGCGTTATGTCGGGCGTCCGGCCTCCGCCTCCACGGCGGCCGGCCTGATGAGCCGCCACCTGAAGGAACTCGAGACCTTCCTCGCCGAGACGATGGCCTGACCGGCCCCCGCCTGACCTATAGATACGCCAAGACACGAAAAGACACTGGACCCAACCATGGCCGACATCCTGACCCCCGCTCTCGGTGAATCCGTCAGCGAAGCCTCCATCGCCAAGTGGACCAAGAAGGTCGGCGACGCCGTCCGTAAGGATGAAGTCCTGGTCGAGCTGGAAACCGACAAGGTTTCGCTGGAAGTCGTGGCTCCGGCCGACGGCGTCCTGGCGGCGATCAACGCCGCTGAAGGCGACACCGTGGTTCCCGGCACGGTGCTGGGTTCGGTGAGCGAAGGCGCTTCGGCTCCGGCCGCTGCGCCCGCCGCTGCTTCCGCCCCGGCTGCGGCTGCGGCTGCGGCTCCGGCCGCCGCTTCGGCTTCGATCTCGATCGCCGTCCCGACCATGGGCGAGAGCGTCGCCGAAGGTTCGATCGGCACCTGGCTGAAGAAGTCGGGCGACACCGTCGCCAAGGACGAACTGCTGGTCGAGATCGAGACCGACAAGGTCGCGGTGGAAGTCTCGGCCCCGGCCGCCGGCGTCCTGACCATCGTCGCCGACAACGGCGCGACCGTGACCCCGGGTCAGGTCATCGGTTCGATCTCGGCTTCGGGCGCGGCCGCGGCTCCGGCCCCCGCCCCGGTCGTCGCCGCTCCGGCCAACACGGGTTCGGCCCAGGCTTCGGCTCACCTGTCGCCCGCGGTTCAGCGTGTCGTCTCGGAAAACAACCTGAACCCGGCCTCGCTGTCGGCCTCGGGTCCGAAGGGCAACATCACCAAGGCTGACGCCATCGCCGCCATCGGCGCCGCCGCTCCCGCCGCCAAGGCCGCCGCTCCGGCCGCTCCGCGCGCCGACCAGCCGCGCGAGGAGCGGGTGAAGATGACGCGCCTGCGTCAGACCATCGCCCGTCGCCTGAAGGAATCCCAGAACACGGCCGCCCAGCTGACCACCTTCAACGAGGTGGACATGACCAACGTCATGGCCCTGCGCGCCCAGTACAAGGAAGTGTTCGAGAAGCGCCACGGCGTGAAGCTGGGCTTCATGTCCTTCTTCACCAAGGCCGTGGTTCAGGCCCTGCACGAGCTCCCGGCCGTCAACGCCGAGATCGACGGCACGGACATCATCTACAAGAACCACTACGACATCGGCGTGGCCGTCGGCACCGATAAGGGTCTGGTGGTTCCGGTCCTGCGCGACGCCGACACTTTGTCGCTGGCGGGCATTGAAAAGGGCATCGGCGCCCTGGGCAAGGCCGCTCGTGACGGCGCCCTGACCATGGATCAGATGCAGGGCGGCACCTTCACCATCACCAACGGCGGCACCTATGGCTCGCTGATGTCGACGCCGATCCTGAACGCGCCGCAGTCGGGCATCCTGGGCATGCACAACATCGTGCAGCGCCCGATGGCCATCAACGGCGAGGTCAAGATCCGCCCGATGATGTACCTGGCCCTCAGCTACGATCACCGCATCGTCGACGGCAAGGAAGCCGTGACCTTCCTGGTCCGCATCAAGGAACTGCTGGAAGATCCGGCGCGCGCCCTGCTGGACCTGTAAGGCCCGCAAGCAACGCGAAAACTGACGACGGCGGCTCTTTCGGGAGCCGCCGTTTTCAATTGGGCCGGGCGTGCTAGCCTCGCCCCATGAGCCTTGTCGAGATCGCCCGGTATCAGGATGTGTACGAGGCCGACCTCGCGGCGGCCTTTCTGGCGTCGCACGGGGTCGAGGTCGATGTGACCGAGCGGTTCCAGACGACGGTCGATCCCCTGATGCAGCGCGCGCTGGGACTACGGCTGATGGGGCGGGCCGATCAGGCGGAACAGGCCCGAGATTTGTTGTCGCGCGTTCGGGCGGGCGAGTTCGCGGCCGATGACGAGGACGACCTGTCGCCAGGCGAGCCGACGACGCGCGCCGTCGGTCGGGGGCTGGCTCTGTTCATGGCGGCCACAGGCGGCTTCGCCAGCACCAGCTTGCCGCGACGGCTGCGGCCGGTTCACTGGATCGGCGTGGCCCTGATCGGCGCGATCGCTGCGATCAGCCTGATCCTGGCCCTGACGGGCGTTTTCAGTCCGTCCTATTGAGCGTCGCCAGCACTTCGTCCGTGTCCTGCCCCAGCCTGGGCGGCGGGGCGTCGTAGCGCACCGGCGTCTTCGACAGGCGGATGGGCGAGGCGACGGTGCGGATCGGCGTGTTCAGGTCAGGACGCGACTGTTCGACGGTCAGGCCGCGATGGAGCGCCTGGGGCTCCTCGAACACCTGGTCGATGGTGTTGACCGGGCCGCAGGGGACGCTCGCCCCCTCCAGGGCCGTCATCAGCCCCTTCATGGTGAAACCGGCCGTCAGGGCCGACAGGGTGGCCGACAGCTCGATGCGGTGCTGGACCCTGAGCGCATTGGTCGCGAAGCGGGGATCGGCGCCCATGGGCTCGACGCCGAGGGCCTTGGCCAGGGCGCGGAACTGGCCGTCGTTGCCGACCGCGATCACCACCATGCCGTCCGAGCAGGGGAAGGGCTGGTAGGGGGCCAGGTTGGGGTGGGCGTTGCCCATCCGCGTGGGAGCCTGGCCCGAGACGAAGTAGTTGGTGGCCTGATTGGCCAGCATGGCCGCCTGGACGTCGAACAGGGCGATGTCGACCTGCTGACCCTCGCCGGTGGCGCGGGCGTGCATCAGGGCGGCGAGGATGGCGTTGGAGGCGTAGAGGCCGGTGAACAGGTCCACGACCGCCACCCCGACCTTCATCGGCTCTGCGCCCGGCGCGCCGTCTGGCTGGCCGGTGATGGACATCAGCCCGCCCATGGCCTGGATCATGTAGTCGTAGCCCGCCCGGTGGGCGTCCGGCCCGTCCTGGCCGAAGCCGGTGATCGAGCAATAGACCAGGCGCGGATTGAGGACCGACAGAGCGGCGTAGTCGAGGCCGTACTTCTTCAGCCCGCCGGTCTTGAAGTTCTCGACCACCACGTCGCAGGTCGTGGCCAGTTTGCGCACGGCCTCGGCGCCTTCAGGCGTGGCGATGTCCAACTCGACGGACTTCTTGCCCCGGTTGGCGCAGAAGAAGTAGGCGGCGTCGCCCTTGGAGCCGTCGGTCGTGGTGGTGAAGGGCGGGCCCCAGTGGCGGGTGTCGTCGCCCGCGCCCGGCCGCTCGATCTTGATCACCTCGGCGCCGAGGTCGGCCAGCGTCTGCGTCGCCCACGGGCCGGCCAGGACGCGGCTGAGATCAAGAACACGAACGCCGGAAAGGGGGCCTTGGATCTGGGTCATAGGACCTGACTAGCCCGCCTCAGACGAAGCGAGAAGGCCTAGAGCCCCACGTCCCAGACGCCAGCGTTGCGCATCCGGCATTCGCGCGCTTCCTCGGCGCGGCCGCCCATGTCGCGGGCCATGCCGCGGATGGCGTCGGAGACCGTGCTCTTGTGCACGCCCGGCACAACCGCATGCGCGAAAGCGCAGCCGGCCAGCCGGATCAGCTTGAAGCCGAACCGCGACGACGCGGCCATATGCTCGAGATAGGTCTCGCTGACCTCGCGCGGGTGATCGCGGAACAGGCGTGAAAAGGTGTTCGACATGGTTCCAGCCTAACGCGGTTCCCCGCCGCCCTCTACCCGGATGATGCATTTTGGCCTAAACCTGCGACCGGAACCGGGGTCGCGTCGTCACGCCCCTTCCACCCGGCGTGACGCTCAGAGAACTCCGCAACTCGCGCAGGAAACACGCCATGGCTGACGGCTCGCACGCCCCGCAACAGACCTTCCGCTGGGACGACCCGTTCGACCTGCGCGGCCGCCTGACCGACGACGAGCGGATGATCCAGGACGCGGCGCGCTCCTATGCCCGCGAGGCCCTGCTGCCGCGCGTGGTCGCGGCCTTCCGCGACGAGACCTTTGACCGCGCCATCATGACCGAGATGGGCGAGATGGGCTTCCTCGGCGCCATGCTGCCCGAGCAGTACGGCGGCTCGGAAGCCAGCCACGTCGCCTATGGCCTGATCGCGCGCGAAGTCGAGGCCATCGACAGCGGCTATCGCTCGGCCATGTCGGTGCAGTCGTCGCTGGCCATGTACCCGATCTACGCCTTCGGCTCGGAAGAACAGAAGTTTAAATTTCTCCCGAAGATGGCGGCGGGCGAACTGATCGGATGCTTCGGCCTGACCGAGGCCGACGGCGGGTCCGATCCGGCGTCGATGAAGACGAAAGCGGTCAAGGTCGAGGGCGGCTATCGCCTGAACGGCGCCAAATACTGGATCACCAACAGCCCGATCAGCGACCTGGCCATTGTCTGGGCCAAGCTCGATGACAAGATCAGAGGCTTCATCGTCGAGCGCGACTTCGACGGTTTCACCACGGACAAGATCGGCGACAAGCTGTCGCTTCGCGCCTCGATCACCGGCGACATCGGCCTGAACGACGTCTTCGTGCCGGAAGCCAACATTCTGCCGGGCGTGCAGGGGCTGCGCGGTCCTTTCAGTTGCCTGAACAAGGCGCGGTTCGGCATTGCCTGGGGGGCCATGGGCGCCGCCGAGTTCTGCTTCCACGCCAGCCGCGACTATGTCGGCGAGCGGATGCTGTTCGGCCGTCCCCTGTCGTCGCGCCAACTGGTGCAGAAAAAGCTGGCCGACATGCAGACCGAGATCTTCCTCGGCTTCGAGGGCGCCTATGCCCTAGGACGTCTGCTGGACACCGGCGCCTGGGTTCCCGAGGCCATCAGCCTGATGAAGCGCAACAACTGCGGCAAGGCCCTGGCCGTGGCGCGCGAAGCCCGCGACATGCACGGCGGCGCGGGCATCACCGGCGAGATGCACGTCATGCGCCACGCCATGAACCTGGAGACGGTCAATACCTATGAGGGCGCCCACGACGTCCACGCCCTGATCCTGGGCCGGGCCATCACGGGGCAGAGCGCCTTCTAGGAAGGCTCTTTTCTCGCCGTTACGGTGAAGCTAAGGGGGAGGCGTTCACGGAGATTCCCATGTTCGTCAAACGCGTCCTTCTCGCCGCCGTCTCTGCGGCGCTCATCCTCGCCGCGCCCGCGCAGGCGCAGGAGGGGGCGGTTCAGGACCTGTCCCCGCGCCTGACCGAGGCCTTGGCGGGAACGGACGTGCCCGGCACGGCCGTGCTGACTATCCGGAACGGCGTCGTCGTCGGCGAGGGCGTGGCGGGCGTTCGGGACCTGGACAGCCGAGCGCCGGCCGCGATCGGGGACGTCTGGCACCTGGGCTCGGACGGGAAGGCGATCTCGGCGACGGTGATCGCCCGCCTGGTCGACCAGGGCGTCCTGTCATGGACCGCGCCGTTGGAGACGATGCTGCCGGACCTGGCGGCAGCCATGCGGCCCGAATACCGCCAGGCGACCCTGGTCGATCTGCTGTCGCATCGCGCGGGCCTGCCGGACATCATCGGCCTGGACGAGACCCTGGCCTTTTTCGACGATCCGCGCCCTCTGCCCGAGCAGCGCCGGGCCTATGCGGCGGTCGCCGTGACACAGCCCGCCGAGGTCGAGCCGCGCACCGTTCAGCACTACAGTAACGGCGGCTATATCCTGGCTGCGGCGATCGCCGAACAGGCCACCGGAAAGCCGTTCGAGCAACTGACCGTCGAGCAGGTCCTGAGGCCTCTGGGCATGACGACCGCGGCCTTCGGACCCACCGAGCCCGGGCAGCCTCTGGGTCATGAGGGGGGCAGGCCTCTGACCGGCCCTCGCGCCGACAATCCGGCCGTGCTGGCCCCGGCGGGCGAACTCCACATGAGCTTGCAGGACTGGGCCTTGTTCGCCGTCGACCAGGTCGAGGGCGAGACTGGAAAGGGCAAGCTGTTGTCCGCCGAGAGCTACCGTCGTTTGCATCGTCCCGAAGGCGACAGCGGATCGGCGCTGGGGTGGGGGGCGCGCGGCGATTTCGCCAAGATGCCCGGACGCTTCCTGACCCATGTCGGATCCAACGGCTACTGGAACGCGATGATCGTGGTGCGTCTGGATAATCGCAGCGCCATCCTGACCGTCGCCAACGGAGGCGACGACACCGAGGCGGCGGCGTTGAATTTGAAAGTGTTGCGCATGTTGGCGGCGGAAACGCTGGGCGACTGACCGCGCCGCGTGGTTCGTTGCGAACGGGGCGGTCGTCACGTCTGGAATCTCGCGCTAGGCTGCAAGCCTGTGAAGGGATCGACCATGATGCGACACACCCTGCTGGCCTCGACCGGCGCCGTCCTGGCCGTGATCCTCAGCATCGCGCCGGTCGGCGCCCCCCTTGGCGTCGCGGCGGCCTTGGCCCAGACGCCGGGCTTTCAGGGCCTGCCCTACGATGCGCGGCGCGGCGTCTTCACCTTCGCCGCGGGACTGGACGCCTCCCTGCCCGCCGTGGTCCAGGTCACCACCCTGGGTCAGTCGCGCGGCCCCAGTTCGGCCGGTGAGCCCAAGCCCGCCCAGGGCGGATCGGGCGTGATCATCGACGCCGCGAACGGCATCATCGTCACCAACAACCACGTCGTCGAGAACGGCCAGAAATTCACCGTCGACATGATCGACGGTCGCCTGTTCGACGCGGTGCTGATCGGGTCCGACAAGGCCACCGACATCGCCGTGCTGAAGATCGAGGCCAAGGGACTGTCGCAGGTCGAGACGGTGGATTCCGACACCTTGCGCACGGGCGACCTGGCCTTCGCCGTAGGCTATCCGCTGGGGCTGGATCAGACTCTGACCATGGGCGTGATTTCGGGCCTGAACCGCTCGGGCTTGGGCGACGCCATCGAGGACTATATCCAGACCGACGCGGCGGTGAACTCGGGCAATTCGGGCGGGCCGCTGCTGGACAGTCGGGGGCGGCTGATCGGCATCAACACCTCGATCCTGTCCAGCGGCATGGGCGGCGGCAACGACGGCATCGCCTTCGCCGTGCCGACACGGATCATGATGTTCGTGGTCGATCAGTTGCGCGCCTCGGGCGAGGTCAAGCGCGGCCAGATCGGCGTGGCCCTGGGGTCGCTGACGGCCGAGCGGGCCCGCGACCTGGGCCTCAATATCGTGCGCGGGGCGGTGGTCTATGACGCCGCGCCGGGATCGCCCGCCGAACAGGCGGGGCTGCGCCCCGGCGACGTCATCACCCGGATCCAGAACCGCCCCGTAGCCAACGCCGGGTCGGTCCAGGCCACGGTCGGCATCGCCCGGCCGGGCGCGACCCTGCCGGTGGTCTATCTGCGCGGCGGGCGTGAGGCGACCGCCAGCATGACGGTCGCTTCGTCTGATCCCGTGGCGGTGCGCGTCGGGGTCAGCGCGGGGATGGCGCGCGGCCTGACCTTCCGTAACGCCGGCGACGGCGCGGGGGCCCAGATCACGGTGGTCGAGGGCGGATCGGTCGCGGCGGCGGCGGGGCTGCAGGCCGGCGACGTCGTGGTCGAGGCGGGCGGCGCGGGCGTGGACGGCATGGCGGCTCTGGCCCGCGCGCTGCAGGGCGCGACCGGCGCGATCGACCTGACCGTGACGCGGGAGGGAGAGCGGACGATGATCAGCCTGCCCGGCTGATCCTCAGTCTCGAGGTCCAGACAGCAAAACGCCCGCGCTGCCAGGAGGGGGAGGGGGGCAGGCGCGGGCGTCTCGCTTGGAGGAAGCATCGGCCCATCGAAGCCCTTTAGCGGAAAAATCCTGGGGGGCTGGGGGGGCTGTTCAGGATCCGGGACTCTTCCGAACTCCGACAGGCCGATGGTTTATCTCTGGCATCCGTTCCGGGCGGGCGAACGACCGAATGGGGGCCTTTTCGTGTTCTGCGAAACTTTCGTCTCGGCGGGCCGAAATCAGACCTTGGACAGGATCAGGGTGCCGTTGGTGCCGCCGAAGCCGAAGCTGTTGGACATGACGTGCTTCAGTTCGCCGTCATGGCGTTCGCGCAGGATCGGCATGCCCTCAAATTCAGGGTCCAGGTTTTCGATGTGGGCGCTTTCGGCGGCGAAGCCGTGCTTCATCATTAACAGGCAGTAGATGGCTTCCTGGGCCCCCGCAGCGCCGAGCGAGTGGCCCGTCAGCGACTTGGTCGAGGAGATCATCGGCAGGTCGTCGCCGAAGACGTTGCGCACCGCGCCCATTTCCTTGGAGTCCCCGACCGGCGTCGAGGTGCCGTGCGGGTTCAGATAGTCGATGCGGGGATCGCCGGCCATCTTCAGCGCCAGCTTCATGCAGCGCTCGGCGCCCTCGCCCGAGGGGGCCACCATGTCGTAGCCGTCCGAGTTGGCGGCGTAGCCGGTGACTTCGGCGTAGATGGTCGCGCCCCGCGCCACGGCGCGTTCGTATTCTTCCAGCACGACGATGCCGGCGCCGCCGGCGATGACGAAGCCGTCGCGGTCCTTGTCATAGGCGCGGCTGGCCTTGGCGGGGGTTTCGTTGAAGTTGGAGGACATGGCGCCCATGGCGTCGAACATGTTCGACATGGACCAGTCGATGTCTTCGCAGCCGCCGGCGAAGACCACATCCTGCTTGCCCCAGGCGATCTGCTCGGCGGCCGCGCCGATGCAGTGGGCCGAGGTCGCGCAGGCCGAGGAGATCGAATAGTTGATCCCCTTCAGCTGGAACCAGGTGGCCAGGACGGCCGAGGGACCGCTGGCCATGGCCTTGGGCACCGCGAACGGGCCGATGCGCTTGGGCGAGCCCTTTTCGATGGTGGTGGCGGCGGCTTGCAGGATGATCTGGGTCGAGGGGCCGCCCTCGCCGACGATCAGGCCGATGCGCTCGTCCTTGATCTCGTCGGCGCTGAGCCCTGAGTCCTTCAGCGCCTCTTCAAACGCGATGTGGGCCCAGGCGGTGCCGTTGGCGAGGAAGCGGGCGGCCCGGCGATCCACCAGCGGCGCCCAGTCTTCGGCGGTCACGCCGAGGGCGGGCGGGGCCCAGACCTGGGAGCGGAAGCCGTGCTTGATGTGGTCCGGCGCGGCCTGCACGCCCGATTTCGCTTCGCGCAGGGAGGCTGTGACCTCGTCCTGGCCAGTGCCGATGGAGGAGACGATGCCCAATCCGGTGACGACGACACGCCGCATGCTGGTTTCCTAACGTTCAGTCTTCAGGCGCCGCGTTGACCGCGGTCTGGATTAAATGGGGTCAGGCTTCGGTCGGCGCCACCAGACCATTCCCAAGAGAATGGTCCCACGACAAAGAGAGCGAAACCTGAGCGCGAATGCTAGGTATTCGAGCCGGTTTCGCTCTGGCCGCCGAACAGACCGACGCGCATATCCGCGCAGGTGTAGATGACCTGGCCGTCGGCCTCGAGCACGCCGTCGGCGATGCCCATGACCAGCTTGCGGTTGATGACGCGCTTCAGGTGGACCTTGTAGACCACCTTCTTGACGTCCGGCGTCACCTGCCCGGTGAATTTCACTTCGCCGACGCCCAGGGCGCGGCCCTTGCCGGCGCCGCCGATCCAGCCGAGGTAGAAGCCGACCAACTGCCACATGGCGTCCAGGCCGAGGCAGCCCGGCATGACCGGATCGCCGATGAAGTGGCACTGGAAGAACCAGAGGTCCGGGTTGATGTCGAGTTCCGCCTCGACATACCCCTTGCCGTAGTCGCCGCCGTCGGCGGCAATGGTCTTGATCCGGTCGAACATCAGCATCGGCGGGGCCGGCAGCTGGGCGTTGCCCGGACCGAACAGTTCGCCACGGCCCGAGGCCAGCAGGCCTTCATGATCGAACGACGACGGATATTGGGACTGGCTCAAGGATGACGCTCCGGAAGTGTTGCGGGCGGGTTACACGACCCTGCGCGCCCGCTCAACTGTTGTGAAGTCTAGCTCCGGCCTGTTCCGGCCGGGCGCGAGGCGTTGCACAGAGCCCGGTCCTGGGTTCCGAACACCCCGCGCTGGGCCACCCAGCCGCTCATCTTGCGGGCGCGAACCCGGCACCAACCCTCTTCGCACTCGTCCAGCGAGACGATGGAGCGCGGCGACAGGCGGGCCCGCACCGACGAGGTCGTGGACCGGCCGGAATGGATCATGATTTCTTCGGCCGAGCGGTTGAAGACGCTGCGGCGGCCCGAGGCCACGGTGCGGTGGATCCAGGCGACCGAGCCGTCGGGGTCGCAGATCTTGCGCCACTCGCGGGTCTCGGCGATCACCTGCACGGGCAGGCCCGCGGCGTGGTATTCCCACAGGATCTGGTAATCGAGGCCCGGCCCCTGGCGCGCCCGAACCTGAGAGGATTTCAGCGTGACCCAGCGCGGCACTTCCAGCCCGGTCGGCGTCGGCCGGCCGTCAGGCATGAGGGCGCCGGCGCCCGCGAAGACGCCCAGCCCCAGAACGGCGGTGATGACGGCGATACGCCGGAAACTTTTGAACCTGACCACAGCTTTGCTAGACACCGGATCGACCCGTCCCGCACGGGCGTTCCCGCCCGTCGAAACCCAGGCCCCCTATGTCCGCCCGCAAGCTTAAGGTCGTATTAACCAGGCGCCTGCCCGACGCCGTCGAAACGCGCCTGCGCGAGCTGTTCGACGCCGAGCTGAACCTGACCGACCGCGCCATGGACCGCGAGGCCCTGGCCGTCGCCCTGCAACGCGCTGACGTCCTGGTCCCGACCATCACCGACCATCTGGACGCCGACCTGATCGCGGGCGCGGGCGAGCAGTTGAAGATGATCGCCAACTTCGGCGCCGGCGTGGACCATATCGACATCGACGCCGCCGTGGGGCGCGGGATCATCGTCACCAATACGCCGGGCGTCCTGACCGAGGACACCGCCGACCTGACCATGAGCCTGATCCTGGCCGTCAGCCGCCGCATCGTCGAAGGCGCCAATGTCGTCGCCGCAGGACAGTTTGAGGGCTGGAGCCCGACCTGGATGTGCGGCCGCAAGCTGTGGGGCAAGCGTCTGGGCATCATCGGCATGGGCCGGATCGGCCAGGCCCTGGCCCGCCGCGCCAGGGCCTTCGGCATGCAGGTCCACTATCACAACCGCAAACCCGTCTCGGCCATGATCGCCGAGGAACTGGGCGCGACCTGGTGGGACGATCTGGACCAGATGCTGGCGCGGATGGACGTCATCTCGCTGAACTGTCCGGCGACCAAGGACACCCACCATCTGCTGTCGGCCGAACGCCTGGCCCGGCTGCAGCCCCACGCCATCCTGGTCAACACCGCGCGCGGCGAGCTGATCGACGAGGCCGCCCTGGTCGAGGCGTTGGATCGCCGCGCCCTGTTCGGCGTCGGTCTGGACGTGTTCGAGCACGAGCCGGCGGTGCACCCGGGTCTGGTGGGCCGCGCCAACGTCGTGCTCCTGCCCCACCTCGGCTCGGCCACGATCGAGGCCCGTCAGGACATGGGCGACCGCGTCATCGCCAACATCATGACCTACCAGAACGGCCACCGCCCGCCGGACCGGGTCATCCCGGCGATGTTGTGACCGACGTTATCTGATTTCTTGACCTCTGGCGCCGCCGCTCCGTAATGGGGTTTAGGGGTGAGACCGGAGGGATGGGTGCAGGTTCGAGATCACGGTCGCGGCGCGGCGCTGTCACGACGAGGCCTGCTTTATGCGGGCGCCGCCGGGGCTGTTTTTGCGCTCACGGGCGCGCGGTTGGCGAACGCGGCGCCCGCAGCCGCCTACACCGCCGCCGATTTCTTTGTCGGGCAGAAGACGAAGGCGGTGGTCCTGTCGCCGTCAGGCGCGCGCATTGCGATCCTGGAACAACTCGGAACCCGCGACGAACCGCGCGGCGTCCTCGACCTGCTCGACGCCGCCGCTCCTGAAGGGCGGCGTCGGCGTATCGAACTGGGCAAGCTCACCGTCGAGGCGCTGGAGTGGGCCAATGATCGGCGGCTTCTCGTGCGGGTCGCCATCAAGCGGGTGATACCGGGCAGAAAGCCGCCAGGGTCGAACCTGACCGGCCCCAGTCAAACGGTGACGTCGCGCCGGGTCATGTCTCTGGATCATGAGACCGGGGAAAACGTCGTCCTGTTCGAGGGCGAACGCCAGCGTATGCGCTATTCGCCGGATCTCGGCCGCGTCATCGACATTCTGCCCGACGACCCCGATCACGTCCTGATGACCGCCTGGGAGATGGACGGCGTTATGGGGCTGCACCGGGTCAATATCGTCGACGGCAAGGCCGAACGGCTGGAGCGCGGCGCCTCCGCGACCATCGGCTGGCAGACCCATCAGGGCGTCGCGGTGCTGCGCCGCGACGTCAACGCGCGATGGACGGTGGAGACGATCCACGCCCGCGCTCCGGGCGAGACGGAATGGCGTTTCGTTCGCCGCAACCGCATTGTCGATGCGCCGGACTTCTCATGGGTCGGCGGAGGAAGCGCTCCGAACATGGTCCTGGTGTCGGCCCGCGCCGAGGGCGAAGACGTCGAGACCATTCGCGAGATGAACCTGCACACCCTGGCTTTCGGCGCGCCGATCCAGCCGAGGGCGGGCCGCGACGTGCTGTACGGCCTGATGGATGCCCGCAACCGCTACATGGGAGCCGCCTACTATGGCGACAGGCTGGAGTATGACTTCGTCGAGGCGGGACTGGCGGCGCACCATCGCGCCATGAACCGCTTCTTCGATGACGACTGCGACGTGCACCTCAGCCAGGTCAGCGACGACCGCAACCGATTCATCGCCTATGTCGAGGGGCCCCGCGAGCCGGGCGCCTGGTATCTGTACGACAAGACCGCCCGGAGCATGACGAATCTGGGCTCGCGATACGCCCTGGATTTCGAGCGGCTGGGCGGCTGTGAACTGTTGTCGGTGCGAACGCGCGACGGGGCCTCGATCGAGGCCTATCTGACCGCCCCGCCCGGCGCCGCGCCGGGACCGCTGGTGGTGATGCCGCACGGCGGCCCCGAGGCCCGTGACCAGCGGGGCTATGATCGTCAGGTCCAGGTCTTGGCCGCGCAAGGCTGGTGGGTGCTGCAGCCCAATTTCCGAGGCTCGGGCGGGTATGGGCTGGCCTTCGCCCAGCAAGGCTGGCGGCGCTGGGGCGAGCGGATGCAGGAGGACGTCGAGGACGCGGTCGCTCAGGTCGTGCGCGACAAGGGGCTGGACGGGGACCGGGTGGCCATCATGGGGACCAGCTACGGCGGCTATGCGGCCCTGATGGGCGCCGCGCGACGGCCTGACCTGTACAAGGCCGCGATCTCGATCTGCGGCGTATCGGACCTGTCAGACATACTGGCCTGGGAAAAACGGGACGACGACACCCCGACCAAGGAAGTCTACGGCTTCTGGAAGAAGCGGATCGGCGACCCGGATACGGACGCGGCCATGCTGCGGGCGGCCTCGCCTCGCCTTCGCGCCGCCGACATCGTCTGCCCGGTCCTGCTGGTGCACGGCGTGGACGATGGCATCGTGCCGGTGATTCAGTCGCGCATCATGAACAGCGCCCTGCGCGGCGCGCGCAAGACCGTTGACTATGTCGAGGTGCCCGACGCCGGCCACGCCGACTGGGAGGACGACATCGAGAAAGGACTGATGGAGCGCTACGTGGCTCTGTTGCGTCGGGCTTTCGCCTAGCCGCACACGGGGCAGGCCGGGTCCGCCGCGACCTTCGCCACCCGGCTGGTTGCGGCCAGGCCGTCGTAGAGCAGCAGGCGGCCGGTCAGGGGCTGGCCCGCGCCGGTGATCAGCTTGATCGTCTCCAGCGCCGCCATGGCGCCGATGACGCCGGCCAGGGCGCCGACGACGCCGACGCGGGCGCAGGTCTCGGCGTCGGGCGGGCTCTCGGGGACCAGGCACTGGTAGCAGGGGCGGCCGGCGAAGACGCCGACCTGACCGTTCCAGCGGCCCAGCGCCCCGGACACCAGGGGCACGTCCGCCGCGACGCAGGCGGCGTTGACGGCGAAGCGCGTGTCGAAGTCGTCGGTGCCGTCCAGCACCAGGTCGAACCGCTCGATGACGGCGCGGGCGTTGTCGGGGGTCAGCCGCTCGACGAAGGGCTCGACGGCGACATGGGGGTTGAGGGCGGCCAGATGCTCGGCGCCCGCCTCGACCTTGGGCCGCTCAGCGTCGGCGGTGGTGAAGATGATCTGGCGCTGAAGGTTCGACAGGGCGACCGTGTCGTCGTCGATCAGACCCAGGGTCCCGACCCCCGCAGCGGCCAGATAGAGGGCGGCGGGCGCGCCGACCCCGCCTAGGCCGACGATCAGGACGCGGGCGCGCTTCAACGCCTGTTGGCCGGGGCCGCCGATCTCAGACAGGACCAGTTGGCGCGCATAGCGGTCGACCTCCTCGTCGGAGAAGCGGACGGGTCTGGCGGGGGCGGAGGACTGGGTCACGTCCGCCTGTCTAGCGCAGTCGGACCGGCCCGTCAGGCTGGAACGGGCAGGGCTTGCGCCGCCGTGCTCAGCAGCACTTCGGCGCGGTCGGGCCCAAGTTGGTCGAGCGTGGCGCCGTTGAGCAGGCGCGCGGCGGCGGGGGTCAGTTCGGCCAGGGTCATCGGCCACTCGGGGAAGAGGCGGCAGGGCACGTCCTGATCCGACAGAAGGCGGATGTTCTCGTGACGGGGATCGGCGCGCAGCCGGTCCATCAGCCGGTCCACGTCGGCGCGATGGCCTTCGATGGCCTGCAGGAACCGCCCGCCGTGACGCATCAGCACCCCGGTCAAGCCGTCGCGGCGGTTGTTGCGTTCGGACACGCCGAGGATCTCGGCCAGAACCAGAAGGCTGGTCGCGGCGTCGGCGACGGCGTCGCTGACGTAGATGGCGCGGTGAAGAGGCAAGGCGGTACTCGAAAGGCAGGCGAAAGCGACGCGATCGCAAGGGGGGCGCGCTCCCTGTCACGCCGAGGTTAACAAAGAGGTCACCACGCCAGTGCCGTCGGCGGGCTGCGGCGCGGGGCGTCTTGCGGGAGCGATCAATCCTCGCCATCTGATCCGCCATGACCCAGACATCAGGCTTCCCCGACTGGCACGGCACCACCATTCTGGCGGTGCGCAAGAACGGCCGCACCGTCATCGCCGGCGACGGTCAGGTCTCGATGGGGGCGACCATCGTCAAGGGCGCCGCGCGCAAAGTGCGCAAGCTGGCGGGCGGCAAGGTCCTGGCCGGATTCGCCGGAGCCACGGCCGACGCCTTCACCCTGATCGAGCGGCTGGAAGCCAAGCTGGAGCAGTATCCCGACCAGTTGGCGCGCGCCTGTGTCGAACTGGCCAAGGACTGGCGCACCGACCGCTACCTGCGCCGGCTGGAGGCCATGCTGCTGGTGGCCGACAAGGATGCGATCCTGACCGTCACCGGCGTCGGCGACGTGCTGGAGCCGGAATACGGCGTGGCCGCCGTCGGCTCGGGCGGCAACTACGCCCTGTCCGCCGCCCGCGCCCTGCTGGAAGAGACAGACCTGGACGCCGAGCAGATCGCCCGCAAGGCGATGAAGCTCGCCGCCGAGATCTGCGTCTACACCAACGGCAATCTGACCATCGAGAGTCTTTAAGGGCGCGACCCTGGGCTCGCGGAGCCTCGCGGCTCGAGCAGGTCTTTGCTCTGACGCTCGCCGCCGGGGCGCTTGTGCTTGAGCGCGAGCGCGGTGGTCCGGTTTTCCGCGAATTAACGCGACACTTGTCGATTTCGGGCGATCAATGAGCGCGGAGGATCGCCGCCATGCCGCTCGACGCCCTGCTGTTCGCCGCCGCCATGATGTCCGCCGACAGGCCTTCCTGTCCCGCGGACTCGCCCGCGCCGGTGGTCGCCGCCGAACGGGCCTTCGCCGCCGACGCGCCCGGTCTGGGGATCGGCGGCAGTTTCAACAAATGGGCCTTGCCCGACGCCGTGGTCATCGCCCAGGGGCGGGCGCAGACGGTGCGCGACGTCTATCCGCCCGAGGCGGCGCGTCCCGTCGACGAGCCGAAACTGGAATGGTGGCCCAACTGGGCCGGGATCGCCCGTTCCGGCGATCTGGGCTTCACCACCGGCGGGGTGGCGGTGAACGGCGTGCGCGGCGGTCACTATTTCACGATCTGGGCCTGTCAGCCGGACGGCCGCTGGGCCTGGGTCTATGACGGCGGTTCGGGCGCGACGGCGGCGGCTGTCCCTGGCCCCGACAGCGAGCCCGACCTTATGGCGGCCGGCGATGGCGCCTCCACCTCGCCCGAGGCGGCGATGCAGGAGGTGCGGGCCGTCGAGGCGGCGCTGGCCGAGGCCGCGCGGGCGGATCAGAAGGCGGCGCATCTGGCGGTCCTGACCGACGACGGGCGGCTCTATGTCGCCCCGCGTCCGCCCGCCATTGGACGCGGGGCCATGGCGGCGGCGCTGGACGGCTGGCCCGCAACTTTCGACTTCGGCCCGGCCGAGGGCGGCGAGGCTTCGCGGGCCGGCGATCTGGCCTGGACCTACGGCCCGGCGCGGTGGACAGGCGACGGCGCCGAGCGGCGCGGCTGGTATGTCCGGCTGTGGCGCAAGGGGGCGGACGGATGGGCTCTGATGTTCGCGCAGCTGATTCCGGTCCCTCCGGTCGCCGTCCCCCCTCCCGCTGGCGAGTGAGGCCTCCTATCTGGGGTCCATGACCGACCTTTCTCCCCGCGAAATCGTTTCCGAACTGGATCGCTTCATCGTCGGCCAGGACGACGCCAAGCGCGCCGTGGCCGTGGCCCTGAGGAACCGCTGGCGCCGCAAGCGGGTGCCGGAAGACCTGCGCGACGAGGTCACGCCCAAGAACATCCTGATGATCGGCCCCACGGGGGTCGGCAAGACCGAGATCGCCCGGCGCCTGGCGAAGCTGGCCGGCTCGCCCTTCCTCAAGGTCGAGGCGACCAAGTTCACCGAGGTCGGCTATGTCGGCCGCGACGTGGATCAGATCATGCGCGATCTGGTCGAGAGCGCTCTGGTCATGGTGCGTGAAAAGCGCCGCGCCGGGGTCAAGGCCCGGGCTGAAGGCCAGGCCGAAGAGCGGATTCTGGACGCCCTGGTCGGGCCGGGCTCGCAAGCCGCGACGCGCGACGCCTTCCGCAAGAAGCTGCGCGACGGTGAACTGGACGACAAGGAGATCGAGATCGCCTTGGCCGACACGGGCTCGCCGATCCACGGGCTGGACATGCCGGGCGGCGGGAATGTCGGTCTGCTGAACCTGTCGGACCTGCTGGGCAAGATGGGCGGCGGGCGCACCAAGACGGTCAAGCTGACCGTGGCCGAGGCCCTGATCCCGCTGACCACGGAGGAAAGCGACAAGCTGCTGGATCAGGAGAGCCTGACCAAGGAGGCCCTGCTGCTGGCCGAGAACGAGGGTATCGTCTTCCTCGACGAGATCGACAAGGTGGCGACGCGCCAGGATCGCGGGGGCGGCGCCGACGTGTCGCGCGAGGGGGTGCAGCGCGACCTGCTGCCCCTGATCGAGGGCACGACCGTCTCGACCAAATACGGGCCGGTGAAGACCGACCATGTCCTGTTCATCGCCTCAGGCGCCTTCCATGTCGCCAAGCCGTCGGACCTGCTGCCGGAACTGCAGGGGCGCCTGCCGATCCGGGTCGAGTTGAAGGCCCTGACCCGCGACGATTTCAAACGCATCCTGACCGAACCCGAGGCCAATCTGATCCGTCAGAACCAGGCCCTGCTGGAGACCGAGGGCGTGACCCTGGTCTTCACCGACGATGCGGTCGAGGCCATGGCCGACGCCGCCGTGACCGCCAATTCGACGATCGAGAACATCGGCGCGCGGCGGCTTCAGACCGTGCTGGAGCGGGTGCTGGAGGAAACCAGCTTCAAGGCCTCCGACCTGTCGGGCCAGACCCTGACCTTCGACGGCGACAAGGTGCGCGAAAAGGTCGGCGAACTGGCCAGGAACATCGACCTGAGCCGGTTCATCCTGTGATGGCCTAAGTCTTTCCTCCCCATTTCATGGGAGGTGGCGCGGCCGACGTGACGGAGGGGCCGCTTCAGCGGAGCAAGCCCCTCCACCGCGGAGCCTGTCCTTGGGCTCGCCAGAGGCGAGACCTGAGGGCGGTCCCCCTCCCCACACAATGGGGAGGAAAGCAGGATCAGCCCCGCATAGCCTCCACCGCCGCGACCAGACGGTCGAGATCGCTCGGCGTCGACAGGCGGTGGTCGCCGGCCTCGATCAGGTCCAGGCGCACGTCGCCGCCGGTCAGCCGCTCGATCAGTTCGACCTGATGGCGCCAAGGCACCACGTCGTCCGCGCGGCCTTGCAGCACGTGGATCGGGGCGGTGATGGCGATGACGCCGTCCAGCAGCAGCCAGTCGCGCGCCTCCTCGAACATGCGCCGCGTCAGGACATAGGACCCCAGACCTTCCTCGGTGATGATCGTCTCGCCCTCGCGCAGGATGGCCTGACGCTCATGGTCGGCCAGACCGGGCCACATCAGCTTTTCCGTAAAATCCTGCGCCGGATTGACCAGCACCAGCCCCTTGATCCGCTCAGGTCGGGCCAGGGTCGCCAACAGGGCGACCCAGCCGCCCATGGACGAGCCGACGGGAATGACCGGTCCATCCAGACTGTCGATCAGGGCGACGGCGTCCTCGCGCCAGCGGCCGATGGTGGCCTGTTTCCAGTCGCCGGACGACTGGCCGTGGGCGAAATGGTCGTAGCGGACGAAGTTCCAGCCGCGCTCGCGCGCCGCCGCTTCCAGCGCCAGGGCCTTGGTCCCCTCCATGTCCGAGCGGAAGCCGCCGATCCAGACCACGGTCGGCCCGGCGCCCGTGACCGCCTTGAAGGCCAGGGTCTCGCCGTCGGGGCGGGCCAGAATCTGGGGCAGGGTCTGGAAGTCGGACATGAAGGCTCCTCGGACTGTCATTCGGCGCGGAATGGCTTTAGCAGAGACGGCGTTTCTTCACAGGCCGCGAGGGGCCCCCGCTTGTCCGCACCCAAAGTCCTGTTCGTGTCCGCCAACCGTATCGGCGACAGCATCATCTCGTCAGGGGTGATCCGTGAAATCAACCGCCGCCTGCCGGGGGCGGAAATCACCGTCGCGGCGGGCCGCCCGCCCGCGCCCTTCTTTCGCTCGGCGCCCGGCGTGACCAAGGTCATCGCACTCGACAAGAAGAAGGCCGCCGGCCACTGGATCGAACTGTGGAAACAAGCGGTCGGGACGAAATGGGATCTGGTCGTCGACATCCGCGGCTCGGCCCTGGCCTATCTGATCCCGGCCAAGCGGCGCATCATCTACAATCGCAGTTGGGAGACCGGGCTGCGCAAGGTCGAGACGGTGTCGGCGATGATGGGCGCGGCCGTGCCGCTGGACCCCGAAATCTTCCTCGACGACCGGGCGCGGGCCGAGGCCGCCGCCATCATCGACCCCCAATTGACCCAGGGCGCTGGTCCCGGGCCGATCATCGCCCTCGCCCCCATCGCCCACCAGCCCGGCAAGTCCTGGCCGGCCGACCGCTGGGGCGCTCTGGTCGAGCGGATGAAGGCCGAGCCGCGCTTCGACGGTTGGCGCTTCATGCCCGTCGGAGGACCCGGCGACCGGCCGCCGGCGACCCCGGCGCTGGAAGCCGCGGGCGACCGCGCCATCGACTGTGTCGGCAAGGGCGACATTCTGTGTTCGGCCGCCGCCATCGAGCGCGCGGCCCTGTTCGTGGGCAATGACAGCGGGCTGATGCACGTCTCGGCGGCGCTGGGCCGACCGACGCTGGGCCTGTTCGGCCCGACCGAATGGTGGCTCTACGGGCCGTGGGGACCAAAGACGCGCACGGTGGCCTCCAACGAGACCCGCGGCCAGTTCGCGCCGATCGAAGACCTGACCGTCGATCACGTCTTTGAAGGGGTGCTGGCGCTGCACGACGCCTACATCGACGGCGCAAACCCCGACCAGCCTTGAATTACAGGCCTTCTATCGTCATATTCCCGCAGTCGGGAACGCGACGCCTCCGTCGCGCGCTGGTCCCTGCAAGATTTATCGCCTGTCTTCTGATCACATAAGGAAACGACGCCCATTCGCCGTCCCATGCAAGCGCCGCCCGTCAAGGACGGGCCGCCCATCAACCAGGAAATCCGCGCCACGCGCGTGCTGCTGATCGACCAGAACGGTGAGAAACAGGGCGTCATGCCGCTGTCGTCCGCGCTGGAAGCGGCCGAAGAGGCTGGTCTGGACCTCGTCCAGATCGTCGGCAACGCCGAGACGCCGGTCTGCAAGATCCTGGATTACGGCAAGCATCGTTTCCAGGAGCAGAAGAAGAAGGCCGAGGCGCGCAAGCGTCAGAAGGTCGTCGAGCTTAAGGAAATCAAGCTCCGTCCGAACATCGATGTCCATGACTATGAGGTCAAGGCCAAGTCGATGCACCGCTTCTTCGAGGAGGGCGACAAGGTCAAGGTGACCCTGCGCTTCCGCGGTCGTGAAATGGCCCACCCCGAACTGGGCATGAAACTGCTCCACAAGGTGCAGGCCGACTTCGACGAAGTCGCCAAGGTCGAATACGCTCCGCGTATGGAAGGCCGCCAGATGATCATGATCCTGGCGCCTCGCTAAGAGGCGAAGCCTCAAGGCGAGGTTTTTCAGGTCGCTATGCTCGCCGCGTGGCGGCTCGCGACTTGAGCGAGGGTCTTGGGTCCAGTTCAGACGCCCGGTTCCGGACAGATGTCTGAGGCCGGGCGTCTTGCTTTTGGGGGGACGGCGCCGTAAAAGCCGCCCCTTCGCGTACCGAACCGCCGGGCTAACAGGCATGCCTGGGCGGTTCGTTTCAGCTTCGCACTCCGGGCTCAAGCAGCTCGAAGAGCGATAGCCCACTAAAAAGAGAGAGTGAAAATGCCGAAACTGAAGACGAAGTCTGGCGCCAAGAAGCGCTTCAAATTCACGGCCACGGGCAAGGTGAAGGCTGGCGTTGCCGGCAAGCGCCACCGTCTGATCAGCCACAACTCGAAGTACATCCGCCAGAACCGCGGCACTTCGGTCATGGCCGACGCCGACGCCAAGAAGATCAAATCCTACATGCCGTACGCCTGATCGGCGCGCGCGTTTCGATCTGATCTCTACGTAAGAATTTGAAAGGATAGCGACACATGGCTCGCGTCAAACGGGGCGTAACGTCCCACGCCAAACACAAGAAGGTTCTCAAGCAGGCCAAGGGCTTCTACGGCCGCCGCAAGAACACCATCCGCACGGCCAAGGCCGCTGTCGACCGCGCAGGCCAGTACGCCTACCGCGACCGTCGCAACAAGAAGCGTTCGTTCCGCGCCCTGTGGATCCAGCGCATCAACGCCGCCGCCCGTCTGGAAGGCTTCACCTATTCGCAGTTCATGCACGGTCTGGCCAAGGCCGGCATCGAGCTGGACCGCAAGGTTCTGTCGACGATCGCCGCCGATGAAGCCAGCTTCAAGGGCATCGCCGACAAGGTTCGCGCCGCTCTGGCTTAAGGGCCTGATCGCGCTCAAGCAGCGAGGCTCCGCGAGCCGAGCGCTAGCGCAAGACGACAAAAGCGCCCGTCCCGGTCTCCGGGGCGGGCGTTTTCGTTTGCGGGTGACTCCCGCCGGGGATGGGCGCAGTTTGGCCGGGCCGGATCGACTGGCGACCCGGCGGTTCAGGAGGCTGTGCTGATGTCCATCGCCCGTGTCACCGAGATCACCGCGTCGTCCACCGTCAGTTTCGACGACGCCATCACCCAGGGGATCGCCCGCGCCGACAAGACCCTGCGTCACGTCGAGGGCGCCTGGATCCAGGAACAAAAGGTTCTGGTCCGCGAGGGCAAGATCGCCGAGTACCGCGTCAATATGAAGGTCACTTTCGTCCTCGCCGACTGAGCCTGATCGACGCTGAAGGCTTTGCGTGACGGCCGTGTCGGGCTAGACGCTGCGGACCATGACCGATCTCGCCCAGCTAGAACTCGACCTGATCAACGCCATCGGAGCGGCCCCCAGCGTCGCTGCGATCGAAGAGGTGCGCGTCACCGCCCTCGGCAAGACGGGGACCATCTCGGCCCTGCTGAAGGGGATGGGCGCGCTCAGCCCCGACGAACGCCGCGAACAGGGGCCGATCATCAACAGCCTGCGCGACCGCGTCGCCGCCGCCATCGCCGGCCGCAAGGCCGAGTTGGAGGCTGCCGAACTGGACGCCCGCCTGCTGGCCGAGCGCGTCGACCTGACCCTGCCCAGCCGCCCGCGCCGCAAGGGCGGGGTGCATCCGACCATGCAGGTCATGGACGAGATGATCGCCCTGTTCGCCGAGATGGGCTTTGCCGTCGCCGAAGGCCCGGACATCGAGGACGACTTCCACAATTTCACGGCCCTGAACTTCCCGCCCAAGCATCCGGCGCGGGAGATGCACGACACCTTCTTCCTCAAGCCGGACCCGGAGACGGGCGAGCGCAAGGTGCTGCGCACCCACACCAGCCCGGTGCAGGTGCGGACCATGCAAACCCAGAAGCCGCCGATCCGCATCATCGCGCCGGGCCGCACCTTCCGTAAGGATTCCGACGCCACCCACACGCCGATGTTCCACCAGATCGAGGGTCTGGTGATCGACCGCGACATCCACATGGGTCATCTGAAGACGACGCTGGAGACCTTCATCGCTCGCTTCTTCGAGCTGGACGACGTCAACGCCCGCTTCCGCCCCCATCACTTCCCCTTCACCGAGCCCTCGGCCGAGATGGACATCCGCTGCGACCGCTCGGGCGGCAAGCTGACGCTGAACGAGGGCGACGACTGGCTGGAGATTCTCGGCTGCGGCATGGTTCACCCCAACGTGTTGCGCAACTGCGGCATCGACCCGGACGAGTATCAGGGCTTCGCCTTCGGCATGGGCGTCGACCGCCTGGCCATGCTGAAATACGGCGTCTCCGACCTGCGCCCCATGTTCGACGCCGATACGCGCTGGCTGGCGCATTACGGCTTCTCCGCCTTCGCCGCCCCCAACCCTGCCTCGGGACTGTCCTGACATGAGCCTGCTTCCGATCAACCGCCCTGTCGCCTTGGCCGAGGACTTCGGCGCTGCGGTGTTCGAGAACGTCGACCTGACGCTCTATGACGTCTTCGCCCATGCGGTGAAGAACGGACCTGGCCTGATCCAGGGGCGGACCTTCAAGGGCTGCCGCATCCAGGGACCCGCCATCGTTCTGGCTTCCAACGGCGTGACCTTCGAAGAAACCAATTTCGGCGACAGCCGCGGCGACATCCGCAACCTCGTGATGAAGCCCGTCGGCGACAAGGCGATCGGCACGGTGCCGATGCGCGACTGCGCCTTCATCGGCTGCGAATTCTATGGCGTCGGCTTTACCGGGACGGATGAATTCATCGCCCAGATCATCGCCCTGCCGAACTCTATCTAGATCGAAGACAGACATGACCGACCAGACCCAGACACCGATGTCCGCAGAAGAGAAGTTCGGCCGCGACCTGGTGGCCCGCACGACCTTCGAGAAGGAGGCCGTCTGGCTGCCTTCGCTGGCGGTGCACCATATGAACGCCGGCCAGACCTTCATCGAAGACAAGACCTTCACCGAATGCCTGATCGAGGGGCCGGCGGTGATGGCGGTGATGAACGGCACGTCCTTCGACACCTGCAACATGGGCGTGGCGGAAAATCCCCGCACCCTGCTGCTGGAGCCGCGCGGCGACATGATCGCCGGCGTCGTCGGCATGTCGAACTGCCGCTTCGTGCGCTGCCGTTTCGTCCAGGTCGGCTTCACCGGCGCGCCGGACCTGCTGGACAGCATCGAAAAGGATCTTCTCAGCGCGCGCGAACAGGCGGCCCAGGCATGACCGACGTCAACACCAACGCCCCGATCACGCTCGAGCCCCTGGGCGCCGGGCCGACCTATACCAACGTCAACGTCTGGCTGCCGCAGCTCTTCCTGGAGACGGCGCGGGCGGGCTCGCAGATGATCGAGAACCGTCGGTTCGAAGGCTGCCTGATCGAGGGGCCGGCCGTGTTGCTGGCGGTCGAGGGCTGTCAGTTCGACGGATGCGACATGGGCGTCTCCAACGGCGATCCGCGCAATCTGATGCTGGCCCCCCAGGGACCGCGCCAGGTCGTGGGCGTGGTGCCGTTCAAGAACTGCCAGTTCGTCAACTGCCGCTTCCTCGGCGTCGGCTTCACCGGCGCGGCGGGCTTCCTTGAAAACATGGTTCAGGCGCTCGGCGGCGGAGCCTCCGAATGAAGTTCACGCTTTCCTGGCTGAAGGAACACCTCGACACGACCGCCGAGGTCGATGAGGTCGCCGCCGCCATGACCATGGCGGGCCTGGAGGTCGAGGAGGTCCACGATCCCATCGCGGCGCTGGCCCCCTTCACCGTGGCCAGGATCGTCTCGACCGAACGCCACCCCAACGCCGACCGGCTGCAGGTCTGTCAGGTCGAGACGGTGGACGGGCTGAAAGAGATCGTCTGCGGCGCGCCGAACGCGCGCGCGGGCCTGACCACCATCTACGCCCCCATCGGCGCCTATGTGCCCGGCCTGGGCGTGACCCTGGTCGAGAAGCCTGTGCGCGGCGTGGTCTCCCACGGCATGCTGTGCTCGGGCGCCGAGCTGGAACTGGCGGACGACAGCGACGGCATCCTTGAACTGAGCGACGACCTGCAGGTCGGCATGCCCGCCGCCGGGGTCTTCGGCGCCGAGCCGGTGATCGACTTCGAAGTGACGCCGAACCGTCCAGACTGGCTGGGCGTGGCGGGCATCGCCCGCGACCTGGCCGCCGCGGGCCTGGGCCGACTGACGACGCCGGAGATCAAGCCGGTCGCGGGCGGGTTCGCCTCGCCGATCACGGTGCGGATCGACACGCCGGACCTCTGCCCGGTCTTCGCCGGTCGCGTGATCCGCGGCGTGCAGAACGGGCCGTCGCCGGCCTGGCTGCAGCACCGGCTGACCGCCATAGGTCTGCGCTCGATCAACAAGCTGGTCGATATCACCAACCTGATTTCCTACGACCGCGCCCGGCCCCTGCACGTCTATGACGTGGCCAAGCTGTCGGGCCACGAGATCGTCGTGCGCGCCGGTCTGGTCGCCGCCGACACGGGCGAGCACGAGCATCTGATCGCCCTGGACGGCAAGACCTACGCCGCCTCGCCCGCCGACTGCGTCATCGCCGACGCCGAGGGCGAGCGCCCGATCGGCCTGGGCGGCGTCATGGGCGGCGAGAGCACCGGCTGTTCGGACGAGACCGTCGACGTCTTCGTCGAGAGCGCCTGGTTCGACCCGCTGGCCATCGCCCAGACGGGCCGGTCGCTGGGCATCAGCTCCGACGCCCAGTACCGCTTCGCGCGCGGCGTGGACACGGCCTCGGTCGTGCCGGGGCTGGAGCTGGCGACCCACGCGATCCTCGACCTGTGCGGCGGCGAACCGTCCGAGATCACGGTGGCGGGCCAGGCGCCCGTCGCGCCGCAAGGCTTCGCCTTCGACCCCGCCTATGTGAAGCGCCTGGCGGGTCTGAGCCTGACCGACGACCGCATCTTCGAAATCCTGACCGCGCTGGGCTTCACCGTCATGCGCGATGCAGCCTGGACCGTGGTGCCGCCGTCGTGGCGCCGCGACGTCGAAGGACCGGCTGATCTGGTCGAGGAGGTCGCCCGCATCGAGGGCTTCGACGCCCTGCCGCACACGCCCCTGCCCGAGATCGCCCGCAATGCGCGCGGCGTCCTCAGCCCGCGTCAGGCGCGCGTCCGCGTCGCGCGTCGGGCGCTGGCGGCCCTGGGCTACGCCGAGGCCGTGACCTGGTCCTTCACCAAACAGTTGACGGCCGTCCTGTTCGGCGGCGGCGACGAGCGGCTGGTGCTGGAAAACCCCATCGCGGCGGACCTCGACTGCATGCGGCCGTCGATCCTGCCCAACCTGATCCAGGCGGCGGCGCGCAACGCCGCGCGCGGCCATGCCGACGCGGCCCTGTTCGAGATCGGCCCCGTCTATCTGAACGATCAGCCGAACGGCCAGCGCACCGCCATCGCCGGCCTGATCGCGCCCCACCCCGACCGCCACTGGGGCGGGACGGGCGAAGACGCCCTGTTCGGCCTCAAGGGCGACCTGTTCGCCCTGCTGGAGGAGATCGGCGCGGCGGTCGCCTCGCTGCAGCTGGCGCAGGGTTCCAACCGCGACTGGTGGCATCCCGGCCGCTCGGCCCGACTGCAACTGGGGCCCAAGAACGTCATCGTCGAGTTCGGCGCGCTTCATCCGCGCGTGCTCAAGGCTCTGGATGCAGACGGTCCCATGCTGGGCTTCGAGATCATCCTCGACGCCCTGCCCGAGCCTAAAGGCAAGGGCGGCAAGGCTCGCGGTGCAGCGGACCTGCCGAACCTGATGCCGCTGAGCCGCGACTTCGCCTTCCTGCTGGACGAAGCCAAGGCCGTGGGCGACCTGACCCGGGCGGTCGTCGGCGCCGACAAGGTGCTGATCGCCGAGGTGCGCGTCTTTGACGTCTATCGCGGCCAGGGCGTGCCCGAGGGTCTGAAGTCGGTCGCGCTGGAAGTCGAGATTCAGCCGCGCGCCGCCACCCTGACCGAAGCCGAGATCGAGGCCCTGACGGCCAGGATCGTCGCCGCCGCCGCCAAGACCGGCGCGACGCTGAGGACCTGAGGATGGCGGACAAGAAGCCCTGGGCGGAGACCCACTTCGAACGCGGCCTGTTCCGGGCTCGCTGGCTGATGGCGCCCTTCTACCTGGGGCTGGTGGCGGCCTTGGTCATGCTGCTGGCTGTCTTCGTGCGCGAGCTGATCTACTACGTGCCGCAGGCCTTCCTCATGGGCGAAGGCCACATGAAGTCCGACGGGGCCATCCTGGCCATCCTCAGCCTGGTGGACCTGTCTCTGGCGGGCAATCTGCTGCTGATCGTCATCTATTCCGGCTACGAGAACTTCGTCTCCAAGCTGGATCTGGACGAGAACCAGGTGGACCGGCCGCCGTGGATGGGCACGGTCGACTTCTCGGGCCTGAAGATGAAGCTGATCGCCTCCATCGTGGCGATCTCGGCCATCTACCTGCTGAAGAGCTTCATGAACATCGGCAAGCCGGGCGTTCCGCTGGACGAGGCGGGGCTGATGTGGGCGGTGATCATCCACCTGACCTTCGTCGTCTCGGGCGTGCTTCTGGCGCTGATGGACTGGGTCGCCTCCAAGACGGACAAGCACTGAAGCGAAGCCGGAGCGAAAGCTCCGGCTTCTTTCTTTTGGGGGGCCTATCGCGCTTCGCGCTGCTTGAGGCCATCAGGCGGGGGAGGCTTACTGACGAAGCCTTGATCAGGCTAGGCGGCTTTGAATATGGCTAAGCAAGGTTCCGTTAACCTTGAAGCCGCAAGGCTGCCGCAAAAGACACGGACGGTAGGTCAAGCCCGCGACGATGGGCGAACCGTTCTCTGTCAGGAGCCTCGACATGCATCGCCGCCAACTGATCCGTTCCAGCCTTGGTCTCGCCGCCGCCGGCGCCCTGCCCGTGGGCCTCGGCGCCTGCGCCACGCGCCAGCCGGTCGACCCCGCCTATCCGATCGCCTCGGACCAGAACGCCCAGGCCTATACGTTCGAAGAACTGGTCTCGGCCGGTTCGCGTGAAATGGGCATCGCCGCCGAGGCCATGGGCTCGGCCCTCGAGCGCGTCTTCGCCGAACAGGGCGACCGCCCGACCGCCTATATCGCCGGCGAGGAAGCCGCCGGCGCCGCCGTCGTGGGCGTGCGCTATGGTCGCGGGGCCCTGCACATGAAGGATCTGTCGGCCTCGCAGGAAGTCTTCTGGCAGGGCGCCTCGATCGGTTGGGACGTCGGCGGCAACGCCAGCCGGGTCTTCACCCTGGTTTACGGCCTCTATCACCCCGACATGCTCTATCGCCGCTACCCCGGCGTCGAGGGCTCGGCCTATCTGGTCGCCGGTCTGGGCGTGAACTATCAGCGCGCCGACGGCATTGTCCTGGCCCCTATCCGCACCGGCGTCGGCCTGCGCCTGGGCGCCAACGTCGGCACCATGAGCTACAGCCGCCAGCGGAACTTGCTTCCTTTCTGACATTAAGGGCCAAGGGGCGCTAACGCTCGCGACGCGGTCGCTCGCTGCTTGAGCGCAGAAGGGCGCAACCGCGTCCTTCATCACCGCCGTCATCCTCGGGCTTGACCCGAGGATCGAGGGTTCAGTCTGCACAGTGTTCGAAGCGCTCGCACCTGCGCCCGACCCTCGGGTCAAGCCCGAGGGTGACGGCCTGTGTGGGGCAGCAGCGCCTCTATCCCCTCGCGCCAGGTCCGGTACTTCGGCCGCCAGCCCAGCTCGGCCTTGGCGCGGGCGTTCGAGAGGCGTTTGGAGTCGTTGTAGAAGCGCCGCATGGCGTCCGACACCGACGGATCATCGAGCGCCACTTCGGGCGGGGACGGCAGGTCAAGGCGCGCCGCCGTCCATTCCATCACCACGTCCGCCGGGGCGGGCTCGTCGTCGGCCAGGGTGTAGGCGCGGCCCGGATGCGGGCGGGCCATGGAGGCGAACAAGGCCGAGACGGCGTCCTCGACATGGATGCGGTTGAAGACCTGGCCCGGTTTGCGCACCAGCCGGGCTGTGCCGTCGCGCAGGCGGTCCACCGGCGAGCGGCCGGGACCGTAGATCGCAGGCAGGCGGAAGATCTGCACCGTCAGTCCCATGGCGCGCCCGGCGTCCAGCCAGTCCTGCTCGGCCCGCACCCGACGGGCGCCCTCCAGACTGGCGGCGTTCAGTTCGTCGTCCTCGAAGGCCCAGCCGCCGGCGCGGTCGCCATAGACGGCGGTCGAGGAGACGTAGCCGATCCAGTCGGGCCGGGCGCCGGAAGCGGTGAGGACGGGGAGCAGCACCGTCAGTCCCGGACAGCCTGCGCTGTCGGGCGGGGCGGTGACCAGAATGGCCGAGACGGCGGCGACGGCGGCCCCGAGCGCCGCGGCGTCGGTCGGATCGACGGCGACGGCGCCGACCGCCGAGAGTGCCGCCCGCCGGGCCGGCTCGCGCGAAGTGGCGAAGGCGCGGCCGCCCCGTCGGATCGCTTCGCGCGCCGCCTCGAGCCCCAGATAGCCGCCGCCGAAGACCAGGAGAGAAGGGGCGGCGGGCTCGGTCATGGCGGTCCGATCAGGCGATGCAGTCAGGCGGTTTTGGCGGCGGCCGGCGGGGCGTCGACCGCTTGGGATTGCAGCGCTTCGGCGCGCTTGCCGTTCCAGCTGGAGACGCAGGGGATCTTGGTCCGGTCGGCGCGGTCGGCGTAGCGGCGGGCGATGTCGGTCACGTCGGCCATCAGGCCCTCGACCAGGGTGATGGGCTTCAGGCCCAGATCGCGGAACTGATCATTGGCGACGACCAGTTCGTTCTCGTCGGCCTCCTGACGCGGGTTGGGCACGTTGTGGACCTCGGCGCCGGTCATGTCGGCCACCATCTGCGCCAGGTCGCGGACGCGACGGCTCTCGGTCATCTGGTTCAGAATCTTGACCCGGTCCCCTGATTTCGGCGGGTTCTTCAGCGCCAGCTCGACGCAGCGCACCGTGTCCTGGATATGGATGAAGGCCCGGGTCTGACCGCCCGTGCCGTGGACCGTCAGCGGATAGCCGACCGCCGCCTGCATCAGGAAGCGGTTCAGCACCGTGCCGTAGTCGCCATCATAGTCAAAGCGGTTGATCAGGCGCTCGTCCTGACGCGTCTCTTCGGTCTGGGCGCCCCAGACGATGCCCTGGTGCAGGTCGGTGATCCGCAGGCCGTCGTTCTTGGCGTAGAATTGAAACAGCAGGGCGTCCTGGGTCTTGCTCATATGATAGATGCTGCCCGGATTGGGCGGGAACAGGATCTCCTGCTCGGTCGGGCCGTGGTCGGTGTCCACCGTGACCTTCAGATAGCCCTCGGGGATGCGCAGGCCGGCGGTGGTGTAGCCATAGACCCCCATGGTGCCCAGGTGGGCCAGATGCACGTCCAGACCGCTCTCGACCATGGCGGCCAGCAGGTGGTGGGTGGCGTTGATATTGTTGTCGACAGTGTAGAGCTTGTGCCGCGCCGACTTCATCGAATAGGGGGCCGCCCGCTGCTCGGCGAAGTGGACGACGCTGTCGGGCTTCCAGTCCTTGATCAGGGCGACCAGACGGTCGAACTCCTTGCCGACCGTCATGTTGACGAAGTCGATGCTGCGGCCGCTGACCTCACGCCACGCGGCGATGCGCTCGCCCATGGTGCGGATGGGGGTCAGGGACTGGACCTCCAGCTCGTTGTCGATGTTGCGACGGCTGAGGTTGTCGATGATCAGCACCTCCCAGCCGCGGGCCGACAGGTGCAGGGCTGTGGGCCAGCCGCAGAAGCCGTCGCCGCCGAGAATGATCACGCGCATGGATCGAGCCCTAGTTGTCTTGCCGTCGTCCCTCCTGCCTAGCCGATGGCGCGAGCCGACGAAAGCGGCGGCGCGTGACAGAGGATGTCCAGGGCTCTCCCCGATGCGGGCGTGACGCCGTTACGGCCGTCGCTGCACGGCGGCCAGCATGACGGCGCCGTTGTCTGCGGACCCGAGCGTGCGCTGTACAGCGACCTGCCCCCAGGCGTCCGCCAAGGCGTCCTTGATGCACAGGTGGCGGAGTCGATAGTGGGACATGGCCAGATTGGCGTCGCGGCATACATAGCGCGCCGCGACATTCAGGCGGTGGTCGAGAATCCGCGCGCCATCGGCCTGGGTGAGATCGAGATCGACATAGGTAACGAGCGCGGAGTCGACGTGTGCTTCGGCGCGCATGGACTGAGCTTCGGCGTAGATCGGCGCGGCGCCAGAGATCAGAAAGGCCGCGCTTAAAATCATCGCTTTCATTTTACTGCTCCTGATCGCCCGCGCGCTGTGCTCGCCTTCTCCTTTGAAATGGGCAGCGCCCGACAGAGGCAAATATACGCCGCTTCTGTTCTCGCCGCTCGACGAAAACACAGGGTTCTTCCCGCAGAGTTACACAAGATCGTGCCGCGCAGGCGTGCGGCGGAGCTGGAACCTTCGTCAGGCGGCGGCTCAGAGCAGGGCGGTGATGGCCGCGCGGGTCGCCTCGCCCAGGTCGGGGCGTTTCAGGGCCAGGGCGACATTGGCGCGCAGCAGGCCGATCTTGTCGCCGCAGTCGTGGGTCACGCCCTCATACTCATAGGCGGTGAAGGTCTGGGCCTGCATCAGCCGGGCCATGGCGTCGGTCAGCTGAATCTCGCCGCCGGCGCCGCGTTCCTGGGTTTCCAGAATGTCGAAAATTTCCGGCTGCAGGATGTAACGGCCCGAGATCGACATATTGGAGGGGGCCGTGCCGGGGGCGGGCTTTTCAACCATGCCCTTCATGGCGAAGCGGCGACCGTCGCGGCTGGAGGGGTCGACGATGCCGTACTTGTGGGCAGCGGCCTCGGGCACGGCTTCGACGCCGATGACATTGCCGCCGACCTCGGCGTAGAGGTCCGCCAGCTGTTTCAGGGCGCCCGGCTGCGAATCCACGATCACGTCGGGCAGGATGACGGCGAAGGGCTCGTGGCCGATGATGTCGCGGGCGCACCAGACGGCGTGGCCCAGACCCTTGGGTTGCATCTGGCGGGTGAAGCTCATCTCGCCGGCCCGCGCCAGTTCGGCGTTCATGGCCTCCAGCAGCTCGATCTTGCCCTTGGCCAGAAGCTGGGCCTCCAGCTCGATCTGGTGGTCGAAATAGTCCTCGATGGCCTGTTTGGCGCGGCCGGTGACGAAGACGATGTGCTCGATCCCGGCCTCGCGCGCCTCTTCGACGATGTACGACAGGATCGGCCGGTCGACGACGTTCAACAGTTCCTTGGGCGTGGTCTTGGTGCCGGGCAGGACGCGGGTGCCGAGACCGGCCACGGGCAGGACCGCCTTGCGAAGGCGGGCGGGAGAAGTCGTCATCGGTCGTCCTGAACAGCCGTTAGCCGGCTTTCATAGGCGCAAAACGTGACGGGTCCAAACGCCCGCCGTCGCTGGTCACCTCACTCGACGGTGACCGACTTGGCCAGGTTGCGGGGTTGGTCGACGTCCGTGCCCTTCTGGACGGCGGTGTAATAGGCCAGCAGCTGCACAGGCACCGCATAGACCAGGGGCGCGATCAGCGGGTGGCAGTCGGGGGCGTCGACGCGGCGGATGCCGGCGCCGTGCGGGTCGGGGGCGGTCGCCGGGGCGATCATGACGACGGGACCGCCGCGTGCGGCGACCTCCTGCAGGTTGGAGGCGGTCTTCTCGAACACCTCGTCCAGCGGGGCCAGGGCGATGATCGGGGTCTTTTCGTCGACCAGGGCGATGGGGCCGTGCTTTAGCTCGCCGGCGGCGTAGCCCTCGGCGTGGATGTAGCTGATTTCCTTCAGCTTCAGCGCGCCTTCCATGGCCAGGGGGAACATGGCGCCCCGGCCCAGGAACAGGACGTCGGTGGCCTTGGCCAGGTCGAGGGCGATGGCGCGGATCTGGCCGTCCATCTGCAGGGCCTCGGCGATCAGGCGCGGCGCCTCGAACAGGGCCTTGACCAGTTCGGCCTCGCGCACGGGGTCGATCTTGCCCCGCGCCACGCCCGCCGCGACGGCCAATGCCAGCAGGGCCGCGACCTGGGCGGTGAAGGCCTTGGTCGAGGCGACGCCGATTTCAGGGCCAGCGTGGGTCGGCCACAGGACCGCCGCTTCACGCGCCATGGACGAGGTGTGGACGTTGACGACGGCGGCGGTGCGAAGGCCTTGCGCCTTGCACCAGGTCAGGCTGGCCAGGGTGTCGGCGGTCTCGCCCGACTGGCTGACGGCGACGGCGACCGTGCCGGGCGTCAAAGCCGGCGAGCGGTAGCGGAACTCCGACGCGATCTCGACGTCGCAGGGCAGGCCGGCATATTTCTCGAAGGCGTATTTGCCGATCTGACCGGCGTAGAAGGCGGTGCCGCAGGCGACGATCTGGATGCGGTCGACGGCGGCGAAATCGACGGCTTGCGGCTTGGCCGTGGCCGTCGCCAGGTCGAGATATTCCGACAGGGTGTGCTGGACGCTGTCGGGCTGTTCATGGACTTCCTTTTCCATGAAGTGGCGATAGGCGCCCTTCTCGACCAGGGCCGAGGAGGCCGAGACCTGGACCACGGCGCGGTCGGCGGGGTGGCCCGAGGCGTTGAAGATGTGGGCGCCCGACCGGGTCATGGCGACGTAATCGCCCTCTTCCAGATAGGAGATTTTCTGGGTGAAGGGGCCGACAGCCAGGGCGTCCGAGCCCAGATACATTTCGCCCTCGCCCCAGCCGACGACCAGCGGGCTGCCGCGGCGCGCGCCCAGGATCAGCTCGTCCTCGCCTTCGATCAGCACCGCCAACGCATAGGCGCCGGTCAGCCGGTCCAGCGTCGCCTTGAAAGCGTCCAGCGGGGCCAGGCCCGCCGCCAGCTTGTGGTCCAGCAGATGGGCGACGACCTCGGTGTCGGTCTGGCTCTCGAAGACGCGGCCCTCGGCTTCCAGTTCGGCTTTCAGCTCGGCGAAGTTCTCGATGATGCCGTTGTGCACCAGGCAGACGCGACCGGCCTGGTGCGGGTGGGCGTTGGCCGTGGTCGGGGCGCCGTGGGTGGCCCAGCGGGTGTGGCCGATGCCGATCGTCGTGTCCGACAGGGGATCAGCGGCCAGCACCGCTTCCAGCTCGCGGATCTTGCCCTTGGCGCGGCGGCGCTCGATCCGGCCGTCGACGATGGCGGCGATCCCGGCGGAATCGTAGCCGCGATATTCCAGCCGCTTCAGGCTGTCGACCAGACGGGGGACGACCGGGCCGGCGCCCGTAATGCCGATGATGCCGCACATGAGATCTGCTCCGGTGAAGGGGCGGGGCGGTCTCGCTTTGCGCGACGCCGCCGTAAGGGGTAAGCGAGAGGGTTCCGCCCGTCTCGCCCTGTGACCTTGCGTCTAGGGGAAGCGAAGACCGACGACATCAAAAAATGGGTTTCGAAAGGTTTCTTTGCAAACCGGTCGGCCCCCCGACATCGAAGGACGACGCCCTTGGGCGAGAGAAAATACTTCGGCACCGACGGCATTCGCGGTCGCGCCAACACCCATCCGATGACGGCCGAAGTCGCGCTGCGGGTCGGTCTGGCGGCGGGCAAGCTGTTCCGCACCGACGACGACCGCCGTCACCTGGTGGTGATCGGCAAGGACACGCGGCTGTCCGGCTATATGATCGAGCCGGCCCTGGTGGCGGGTCTGGCCAGCGTAGGCATGGACGTGCGCACCTTTGGCCCCCTGCCGACGCCGGGCGTGGCCATGATGACGCGGTCGATGCGCGCCGACCTGGGCATCATGATCTCGGCCTCGCACAACGACTACGCCGACAACGGCATCAAGCTGTTCGGTCCCGACGGCTACAAGCTGTCGGACGAGATCGAGCTGAAGATCGAGGCCATGATGGACGGGGCGCTGGATCAGGATCTGGCTCCCGCCAACAAGCTGGGGCGGGTCAAGCGGATCGACGACGCCCCGCCGCGCTATATCGAGATCGCCAAACAGTCCTTCCCCAAGCGGCTCAGCCTCAAGGGCCTGCGCATCGCCATCGACTGCGCCAACGGCGCCGGATACCGCGTGGCCCCGACCACCCTCTATGAGCTGGGGGCCGAGATCTTCCCCGTCGGCGTCGAGCCGAACGGGCTGAACATCAATGCCGACTGCGGCTCGACCTATCCGGCGACGGTGTCCGAGGCGGTGAAACGCTATCGCTGCGATATCGGCATCGCCCTGGACGGCGACGCCGACCGGGTCATCATCTGCGACGAGAAGGGTCACGTCGTCGATGGCGACCAGATCATGGCCCTGATCGGCCTGGACTGGGGCAGACGCGGACGTCTGAACGGCGGGGGCGTGGTCGCCACCGTCATGTCCAACCTGGGGCTGGAACGGAAGTTGAAAGCCGAGGGCCTGACGCTGGAGCGCACCAAGGTCGGCGACCGCTACGTCATGGAACGGATGCGCGCGGGCGGCTTCAACATCGGCGGCGAGCAGTCGGGCCACATCATTTTGAAGGACCACGCCACGACCGGCGACGGCCTGATGGCGGCGCTGCAGGTGCTGGCCGTCCTGGTCGAGACGGGCGTGCCGATGAGCGATCTGGCCCGCCAGTTCGAGCCGGTGCCGCAACTGCTGCAGAACGTCCGCTACACGTCCGGCAAGCCGCTGGAAGACGCCAAGGTCAAGGCCGCCATCGTGGAGGCGGAGGCCGCGCTGAACGGCTCGGGCCGTCTGCTGGTCCGTCCCTCGGGCACCGAAAGACTGATCCGCGTCATGGCCGAGGGCGACGACGAGGCTCTGGTTAAACGCGTCGTGGCCGATGTGGCGGCGGCGGTGAAGGCGGCGGGCTAGATCGCCAGCAAGTCCGTCAGCGCCTCGATGCGCTGGCGAATGTCGGGGACAGCGATGGTTTCCCACAGGGCGGCGCGGGCCGGCGGACCAAGGACGTAGAGGTCCGGGTCGGCGGCGCCGTCGGCGTGCAGCACGCGCCCCGCCTCGTCCAGGTCGAGACCCAGTTGCAGCGGGTCGAGGCGGGCGCGGCCCTCGGCGATCAGGGCGGCGGTCAGCGGCGTCGCCGCCGCATCGTGGCCGGGGCCGGTGCAGTCGATCAGCCATTGCGCCGTCAACGTTTGCGCGGCCTCGCGCGGCGGCGTCACGGTCAGGGTCACGGCGTCGGCGGAGGCCTCGGTCGCGTTGATGCGGCCGGCGCGGACGGTCAGGCGGCCTTCGGCGACCAGGGCGTCGAGCGCCGCGGCGATCTCGGGGGCGATGCGGTGACGATGGACGTCCCACCAGGGGCGCAGATGGCGCAGGAAGCGGGCGCGTTCCTGCGTCGTCGCCGCGCGCCACAGTTCGGCGGTGATCGGGCGATAGCCCTCCATGATGCCGCGCCAGCCGTGTTCGCGCGCCAGCCGCCGGGCGGAGGCCAGCCGCTGGGACAGGGCGCCGTTCAGGGCGTCCGGCGGCAGGGCGACCGCCGCGTCGTGATGGGCACCGTGGGCGCGGGGCGTCAGGCCGCGCCGCGACACCGCCGTGGCCCGACCGCGCCAGCCCTGCGCCTGAAGCGCCAGAACCACGTCGACCATGGTCAGCCCCGAGCCGAGGATCAGCACGGCGTCCTCGGGCTGAACGCGGTCCAGGGCGCCGGGCGCCCAGGGATCGGACAGGACGCGCGGGCTCTGATCCGTCGGGGCGGTGCGCGGGGCGGGGTTGCCGGTGGCCAGCACCACGGCGCGGCCTTTGATGCGGCGGCCGTCCGACAGCGCCACGATCCGCCCGTCGACGGCGACCGCCTGTCCGGTCACGCGCCGGATCAGGCCCGGATGGGCCGCCTCGACCGCGTCCAGCCGGGCGCGGACATAGAGGCCATAGAGCCGGCGGGTGGGAAAGCCGTTGGGGTCGGCGTGGTCGGGATGATGGTTCTTCAGCCAGTCGACGAAGTCGCCGGGCCGAGCGGCCAGGGCGCTCATCCGCTCGGCGCGAACGTTCAGGAGGTGAGCGTCCAGCGTCGCGGTATAGGCGACGCCGGGGCCGAAGACGGCGCCGCGCTCGATCAGGACCGAGGCCTGTCCGCGCTCGGCCAGCCGCGCGGCCAGCATGGCGCCCGAGAAGCCGCCGCCGACGATGACCACGGGCAGGGAGGGGGCGTCGTTCATCGGGTCACCACGCCAGAGCCGTCGCGTCGCGTCAAAGGGATTCAGATTTCCTGATTATAGGCGCCGATCTCGGGATAGGCGGCGAGGCGCGGTTTGACCTCGTTCCTGAACAGGTCGCGCATGTCGTCGGCGGAGCGCATGCTCTCGACCACCACCACCAGTTCCGGCTTGTTGGACGAGGCGCGGACCAGCACCCAGGAGCCGTCCTCGAGGTGGACGCGCACGCCGTTGACGGTGATGGCCTCGACGATCTTGCGGCCGAGGATTTCGCCGCCCGACGCCGCCAGGTCCTCGTATTCCTTCACGATCCTGGCCAGGACGTCGTACTTCAGCTCGTCGTCGCAGTGGGGCGACATGGTCAGGCTGGTCCAGGCGTCGGGCAGGGCGGACTTCAGTTCGCTGAGCGACTTGCCGGGGTTGCGGTCCAGCATGGCCAGGACGGCGCCGGCGGCGACCAGACCGTCGTCATAGCCGTGGCCCAGATCGCCCGACAGGAAGAAGTGGCCCGACTTCTCGAACCCGGCCAGGGCGCCCAGCTCGGCGGTCTTGCGCTTGATGTAGGAGTGGCCGGTCTTCCAATAGACGGTGGTGGCGCCGTTGGCTTTCAGTACTGCGTCGGTCTTGTAGAGGCCGGTCGACTTCACATCGACGACAAAGGTGGCGTTGGGGTGCAGGGCCGAGAGGTCGCGGGCCAGCATCAGGCCGATCTTGTCGGCGAAGATCTCCTCGCCGGTATTGTCCACCACGCCGCAGCGGTCGCCGTCGCCGTCGAAGCCCAGGGCCAGATCGGCGCCGGTCTCGCGCACCTTGGCCGCCATCTGCATCAGCATGGCGTGGTCTTCCGGGTTCGGATTGTATTTGGGGAAGGTCCAGTCGAGCTCGGTATCCATCTCGATCACCTCGGCCCCCATCAGGCGCAGAGCTTCGGGGGCGAAGGCGCCGGCCGTGCCGTTGCCGCAGGCGGCGACGACCTTGAGGGGGCGGGTCAGCTGGACCTTGGACGCGACGTCCTGGATGTAGCGTTCGCGGAAGCCTTCGACGCGCTCCAGCTTGCCGCCGGGGCGGGCCACGCCCTCGCCGCTCAGGACGATGGCCTTCAGGCGGGTCATCTCGTCGGGGCCGAACGTCAGCGGCGCCTGGGCGCCCATCTTCACTCCGGTCCAGCCGTTCTCGTTGTGGCTGGCCGTGACCATGGCCACGCAGGGGCAGTCCAGCGCGAACTGGGCGTAATAGGCCGTCGGCGACAAGGCCAGGCCGATGTCGACCACCTCCATCCCGCCTTCCAGCAGGCCGAGGATCAGGGCCTGCTTCACCGACAGGGAATAGGAGCGGAAGTCGTGGCCGACGGCGATTCGGGGACGCTGCCCGATCTCATGCACATAGGTGGCCAGACCCAGGCCGAGGGCCTGGATGCCCAGCAGGTTGATCTCTTTTTCCAGGATCCAGCGGGCGTCGTATTCGCGGAAGCCGGTCGGCTTCACCAGGGGAAGGGTCTCGTACTCCGCCGTGTTGGGGCGGATGTCCTGGCGCGGTTTCAACATGAGTCTTCCTGAGCGTGCGCGAATGGGCGAGCGGGACTGAACGACCCGCACCCTAGCGTCGCGGTATAGCGGGCGTCCCCGACGAGGCCAACAACGCGCGGCGACGGTTCAGGCTGCATTGCGCCCCCGTCGGGAAACCTTGACCACCCCTGCGTCCACGGCCTACGCGAAAGAGGAATTACGGAGACGCCCATGCCCCGCCTGATCCTGCTGCGCCACGGCCAGAGCCAGTGGAACCTGGAAAACCGCTTCACCGGCTGGGTCGACGTCGACCTGACCGCCGAGGGCGAGGCCCAGGCGCGGCGCGGCGGCGAACTGATCGCTGAAGCCGGGTTCAAGCCGGCGGTCATGTTTACCTCGGTGCTGACGCGGGCCAAGCGCACCGGCGCCCTGGCGCTGGACGCGGCGGGCTTGAAGGACGTGCCGACGGTCGAGGACTGGCGTCTGAACGAGCGTCACTACGGCGGGCTGACTGGCCTGGACAAGGCCGAGACGGCTGCCAAGCACGGCGAGGACCAGGTCAAGGTCTGGCGCCGCAGCTATGACGTACCGCCGCCGCCGCTGGCCCCGGGCGGCGAGTTCGATTTCGGCGCCGACCCCCGCTATGCGGGCCAGGACATCCCTGACACCGAGAGCCTGAAGACCACGCTCGACCGGGTCCTGCCCTATTGGAACGCGGCCATCGCTCCGCGCCTGAAGGCTGGCGAAGACGTTCTGATCGCGGCTCATGGCAACTCGCTGCGGGCCATTGTCAAACACCTGTTCGACGTGCCGGACGATCAGATCGTCAACGTCGAGATCCCCACCGGCAATCCGCTGGAGATCGATCTGGACGCCGACCTGAAGCCGGTCGCGGCCCGCTATCTGGACGAGGGGCGGGCGCAAGCCCTGCCGGCGATCACGAAAGCGGTCGCGTGAGCACGTCCGGCATGGACGCTTCGGGAGGCGACGCCGTCCACATGCGCCGCGCCATCGATCTGGCGCTGGCGCGCATGGGCGAGACCTGGCCCAATCCGGCGGTCGGCTGCGTCCTGGTCAAGGACGGCGTGGTGCTGGCGGAAGCCGCCACCGCCCCTGGCGGACGGCCTCACGCCGAGGAACAGGCCGTGCCCGCCGCAGGCGAGGCCGTGAAGGGCGCGACCGCCTATGTCACGCTGGAGCCCTGCGGCGCGCGGTCGTCGGGCCGCAAGTCCTGCGCCCATTTCCTGGCCGAGGCCGGGGTGACGCGGGTGGTGATCGCCGCCCTGGACCCCTCGCCCTTCGCCTCCGGGCGCGGCACCGAACGTCTGCGCCAGTCGGGACTGACGGTCGAGACCGGCCTGCTGGCCGAGGACGCCGCCGTCCTGTGCGAAGGCTTCCTGCACCGGGTCGAGACCGGGCGGCCGATGGTCCGCGTCAGCGAGGACGGCAAGGGCTTCGACGGCCGCTTCGTCGCCGCGCCGCGCGCCGACCTGACGACCGAGCTGAACCGGCTGGGCGAGGCCGGCTACACCCGGTTGTGGACCAATGAGGGCGAACTGGCGGACGCCTTGCGCGCGCAAGGCCTGCTGAGCGCGTAGAAATGTTTGTTTCTGCAAAGCTTCCTTAACGGCCGTAAGCCATGTTGGGGGCATGAGCGACGCCGCCGATCCTGTCCGCAAGAAACTGACCCAGGCTGAGGTCGACGCCATCTGCGTCAAGCATGATCGCCTGTGGCAGGCGCGGCCCGGCGGCGCGCGCGCCGTCTTCGCCTGGATGGACCTGTCGGGTCTGAGCCTGCGCGGCCGTAACCTGTCCGACGCCGATTTCGCCGCCGCCCGCCTGAACAGCTGCGACCTGACCGGGGCCAAGCTGGACAACGCCAACTTTTTCGGCGCGGACATGCAGGACATCGTCCTGACCGACGCCAGTTTGCGCCGGGCCGACCTGCGCGGCGCCTGCCTGCGCGGGGCGGACCTGTCGGGCGCCGACCTGTTCGAGGCCGACCTGCGCGAAGGCACCATCGCGGCGGCAGATTCCAAGCTGGGCTTCCGCGTGGTCGAGGCCCAGAAACGCGCCGACACCCAGGCCCAGGGCGCCAGCCTGGTCGGGGCCAATCTGCAACGGTCGCGCATGACGGGGGTGGTGGCCGTGGCCGCCGACTTCACCGACGCCATCATGAAGGACTGCAAGCTGGTCCGGGCCAATCTGAAACAGGCCAATTTCCGCGGCGCCGATCTGGCGGGGGCGGACCTTTCGGGCGCGGACCTGTCTGGGGCCGACCTTTCCGGGGCCATCCTGGTCGGGGTCAAGGCCACCATGTGGCGCACCGACGGGGCCAATATGGAAGGCGCGCTGACCGACAATCGTTCGGCGGGCGAGCCGGTCAGTCGCATGCCTGCCGCCGAGATGCTGCGCGACCACGCCCAGTGGTGCGAGACGGGCGGGGCCGAGGGCCAGCCCTCGGTGTTCGACGGGGTCGACCTGCGACCGCTGGAATCCATTCGCGGCCTGAACCTGACGGCCCTGTCGGCCAAGGGGGCGGTCTTCTACGGCCTGGATATGGAGGGCGTGCAGCTTCAGGGCGCGCAGTTGGAAGGCGCGGACCTGCGCTCGGCCAATCTGCGTCGCGCCGACTTGCGCGGGGCGCGGTTGGCGCGGGCCAAGCTGAATGGGTCGGACCTGCGCGAGGCGCAACTAGGGCCGCTGATGCTGGGGCCTGAGCGGCTGTTGCCCGCCGACCTGACGGGTGCGGTCCTGCGCGGGGCGGATCTGTCCGGCGCCGACCTGCGCCGTGCGGTGCTGGCGGGGGCGGACCTGAGCCGCGCCGTCCTGCACGGCGCCCAGACCAAACAGGCCGACTTCACCGGCGCCCAGGTCGGCGGCGCGCGCGGGCTGGACCCGGCCGATCTCAAGGCCGTGGCGGCTTAAAACCTGTTCGTCATCCCGGCCGAAGCCGTCAGGCGAAGCGCCGGGACGCCCCAGACGCCGACGCTTCCTGCGGTCCCGGATAACGGCTGCGCCGTTTCCGGGGATGACGGAGATTTGTGGGCACGAAAAAGGGGCGGCGCGAACGCCGCCCCTTCCTCAGTTTTTCGGACGTCGGGCGCGCTTAGGCGGCCTTGTCGGTCTTGGTCTCGATCAGCTTGCCGGTCGCGATCTCGATGCGGCGCGGCTTGAGCGCCTCGGGCAGTTCGCGTTGCAGGTCGATGGTCAGCAGGCCGTTCGACAGGTCGGCGCCCTTGACCACCACATAGTCGGCCAGCTGGAAGCGGCGCTCGAAGTCACGCTCGGCCAGCCCGCGATGCAGATAGGTCTTCTGGGCCGACGCGTCGTCGTTTGCGGCCTTCTTGCCGATGACGGTCAGCTGGTTTTCCTTGGCCTCGATGTTCAGCTCGTCGGGCGAGAAGCCGGCGACGGCGATTTCGATGCGATAGGCGTTCTCGCCGGTCGTCTCGATATTATAGGGGGGCCAGCCGTTCTCCTGGCTGGAACGCGCGGCGCTTTCCAACTGGCGGGCCAGACGGTCGAAGCCGACGGCGGAACGGTACAGGGGCGAGAAATCATAGGTACGCATGGGTCATCCTTCTGAAATTCAGCAAGGTTGAACCGCCCGGCAATTGAGCCCCGGACGGCGGAGGGATTCAGTCCCGACGATCCGTAATCGGCCCCGCCAAGTCTGGAGAGCCCGGGATCGGCGCTCTCGGAAGGAGAAGTAGGCGGCGTTTTTCGCGCCGCAAGGGGCGCGCGAAATCGTCGCTTGGCCCAATCCGCGCCTTGCCGAGGCCGCGAAGCGCCGTAAGGGTTGAGGATTGTCTCTTTCAGGACCGACCGGAGCCCTCATGCGACCCCTCGTCCTCGCCGCCATCCTGGCGTCCGCCCTCGTCTCGCCCGTTCTGGCGCAGAACCCCCCGCTGGGCGCCCCGCCCGAGCCCGCCCTGCGGCACCGCCAGGGTCTGTCGATGGAGATGCCCGCGATCGCCGAGGACGCGGCGCTTCAGGCCGCCGTCGCCTCGACCGCGCGCCCCGAGGCCGACCGCGCCCGCGACAGCCAGCGCCATCCGTTCGAGACCCTGACCTTCTGGGGCCTGCAGCCCGGCCAGACGGTGGTCGAGATCGAACCCGGCCGTGCGGGCTGGTGGCGCAATATCCTGGAGCCCTATGCGGCGGCGACCGGCGGCCGCTATGTCGCCGTGGGCAAGCCGACCGAGAGCATGGGCGTCGCCGACAGTTCGGCCGACATGGTCGTGGTGGCGCGCGCCTTCCACAACTGGTCGAGCGACGGGCGCACCGATCCCTATCTGGCCGCCTTCTTCAAGGCGCTGAAGCCGGGCGGCGTCCTGGCCGTCGAACAGCACCGCAGCGTCGAGGGGATGAACGTCGCCGACACCGCCTCGACCGGCTACGTCCCCGAAAGCTACGTCATCCACGCCGCCCGCCGCGCCGGCTTCCAGTTGGAGGCGCGCAGCGAACTGAACGCCAATCCCAAGGATGACCGTCACCATCCGTTCGGGGTCTGGACCCTGCCGCCGACGCGCACTTCGCAGAAGGACGGCCGCGTCCTGACGGCCGAGGAGCGCGCCGCCTTCGACGCCGTCGGCGAGAGCGACCGGATGACCCTGCGTTTCCGCAAGCCCGAGACCGCAAACTGATGGGGTTTGCGGTTTTGACCCTCGCGCAGAAGCGCCTTAAGCCCACGGGCATGACCCAATCGGCGGAAGGAGGCGCGCATGTCTGAGCGATCGACGCGACGCGCGGTTTTGGCCGGGGCGTGCATGGCCGCCTTCGCCGGCCTGGCCGCTTGCGGCAAGAAACAAGACAAGGCGGCGGCCCCCGCGCCGACCACGCCGGCGGGACCGTCGGAAGGCTCGCTTGACTGGGCGGTGGCGGGCGACTGGCGTTCGGCGGCCGACAAGGCGCGCGACGCTTGGCGTCATCCCATTGAAACCTTGCGGTTCTTCGGTCTGCAGCCGAAGATGACGGTGGTGGAGTTCTGGCCCGGCAGCGGCTGGTACACCGATATCCTGGCCCCCTATCTGAGCAAGGGCGGCGGCACCTATGTCGCGGCGGGATTCGCCGAGGGGCCAGCCGCCGATCCGGCGCAAACCGCCTTGAACGCGGCGCTCAGGGCGCGGCTGGAAGGCGACAAGAAGCTGTACGGCGAGGTCCAGTTCAGCGCCTTTGGCCCGACGACCGGGCCGGTGGCGCCCGCCGGGACCGTCGATCTGGTCCTGTTCATGCGCTATATCCACGCCTGGATGGCGGCGGGGATCGCCGAGAAGGCCTTTTCCGACGCCTATGCGGCCCTGCGCTCCGGCGGCGTCCTGGGGGTCGAACAGCACCGGCTGCAACCGGACGAGGATCAGGATCCGGCGGCGGCCAACGGCTATGTGCAGGAATCCTTCGTCAAACAACTGGCAGCCGAGGCCGGTTTCGTCTTCGTCGAGGCGTCCGAGATCAACGCCAACCCCAAGGACACCAAGGACCATCCCTTCGGCGTCGAGACTTTGGCACCGCGCCGTCTGACGGCGCCGCTGGGCCAGCCGGCCAATCCCGAGTTCGACCGCACCAAGTACGACGCGATCGGCGAGAGCGATCGCATGACCTTGAAGTTCAGGAAGCCCGAGTGAGCCGCCCCACCGCCTTCGCCGCCCATGCGCCCCTGATGGGGGTTCCCGGCGCCGCCTCCCCTCCCGGCGGAGAGGGCGACTGGTTCCGCGGCGCGGGCGGCCTGCGCCTGCGCGCCGCCCTGTGGACGCCCTCGGCCATGGTGGCCAAGACCCCGCGCGGCACGGTGGTGCTCAGCCCCGGCCGCACCGAGCCGATCGAGAAATATTTCGAGGTCATCGGCAATTTCCTGGCGCGCGGTTTCTGCGTCCTGGCCCACGACTGGCGCGGCCAGGGCCTGTCGGCGCGGTTGTTGCCCGACCGGCTGCGCGGCCACGCCCGGGCGGTCGAGGAGTTTCTCGACGACTACGCCCGCCTGCTGGACGCCTATGAGGCCCGCGCGCCCAAGCCGTGGATCATGGTCGGCCACTCGATGGGGGGCTGCCTGAACCTGCTGTCGCTAGAGGCGGGCGAGAACCGGTTCGCCGGCGCCGTGCTGTCCAGTCCCATGCTGCGCATCAAGACCGGCAAGCGGTCGATGTGGTCGGTCAAGCTGGCGGTGCGCTGGAACCTGCGTCACGGCAAGGCGGGCGACTATGTGCTGGACGACGCCGACGACCCCTTCGACCACACCTTCGAGAAGGACGCCCTGACGTCCGACCGCGCGCGTTACGACATGTGGCGGCAGCAGCTCTACGCCTGCCCCCATCTGGCCATCGGCGGCCCGACCTGGGGGTGGCTGGCCTTCGCTCTCGACGCGGGCGAACGCGTCCTGAAGCCGCGCGCGCTGAAGGCGGTGAAGATCCCCGTCTGCGTGGTTCAGGCCGCCGACGACGACAAGGTCTGGAAACAGACCAACCGCTGGGCGGCGCGGCGTCTGGGCCGGGGCCGGTATGTCGAGGTTTCGGGCGCGCTGCACGAAGTGATCATGGAGGCGGACCCGCTGCGCGGCGTCTTCCTCGACGAGTTCGACGCCCTGGCCGGCTATGTCGCGCCCGCTGAAGGACAGGCCGCGTCGCCCGCGCCGGAGAAGGGCGCGGGCTAACTAGGTCGCGTTCAGAACCGCCAAGGCCTGACCCGTCAGGGCGGCGTCGCCGACCGCCAGGATGCGGCCGTCGCCGTCCGGCGCCTGGCCGGTCCAGCCCGTGACCCGGCCCCCCGCCGCCTCGATCACCGGCAGCAGCGCCGACCAGTCCCAGATCTTCAGCTCGGTTTCGGCCACCAGGTCGATCCGGCCCGCCGCCACCATGGCGTAGGCGTAGCCGTCGCAGCCCAGGCGGGCCAGCCGGGCCGAGGCCCGCAGCCGGGTCCAGGCCTCGCGGTCGGCGCCGACGAAGATGTCGGGATCGGTGGTGGCGACCAGGGCGTCGGCCAGAAGCGGACAGGCGCGGGTCTTCAGCGGGGTGTCGGCGCCATCGCGCAACAGCCGCGCGCCGGAAGGGCCGCCCAGGAAGACCTCGCCCAGGTAGGGCTGGCCGATGGCGCCGATCACGGGGCGCGCCTCGTGACGCAGGGCGATCAGGGTGGTCCACAGTGGCAGGCCGGCGATGAAGGCGCGGGTGCCGTCGATGGGGTCCAGCACCCAGACATGGCCGGCATCGGGCCGGTCCTCGCCGTATTCCTCGCCGATCACGCCGTGGTGCGGATAGCGGGCGGCGATCAGGCGGCGGATGGCGGCCTCGGCGGCGCGGTCGGCCTCGGTGACGGGGTCGAAGGCGCCGGGCCCGGCCTTGTTCTCCTCGGCGTTGTCGCCACGGAAATAGGGCAGGGCCGTGCGCGCGGCCTCATGCGACAGTTCGACGGCGAAGGCTTCCAGCTCGGTCATGGCGGCGGCATACACCGCCCGTCCTGCCGGAGCGAGGGGTCAGGCCGCCTCGTGGTCCGTGTGTAGCGACCGAGCCAGGTCCAGCAGACGGCGGCGCGGCCGTTCGTCCAGCTGATGATAGGCCTGGATCAGATCGAGGGTTTCCTTGCGGGAAAAGCCTTCCACGGCGGTGGCGGCCGCATCCTCATGGTGCTGCAGCGCCTCGGTCAGACCGTCGTAGAAATAGCTGACCTGGGTCTCCAGCGCTTCGGCCAATTCCCACAGGCGGGCGGCGGAGATGCGGTTGGCGCCGCACTCGTATTTCTGAATCTGCTGGAACCGGATGCCGACCTGAACGGCGAGCTGCTGCTGGGTCAGGCCCAGCAGACGGCGGCGGCGGCGCAGGCGGCGGCCTAGATGAAGATCGATGTCGGCGGCCATGACGGCCCCTTTCTCTGTCCTAAGGGCGCTGTGTCGAAACGACACGGCTGGCCTGCTGCGCCGCAAGCGCCGTGCCGGATTCGCTTTTCTGGAGAATGGCGGCGCTTGACGGGCGAGCGGAGGCAACCCCTGGGCGACCGACGCATTAGGGCCAAGGCATCAAGCCGGACTTGAAGGGAGCAAGGACATGAGCGGCTTTGGTTGGATCGCCTGGATCATCATCGGCATCGTGGCCGGGTGGCTGGCGGAAAAGATCATGAAGCGGGACCACGGCCTGCTGACCAATCTGGTGGTCGGCGTCGTCGGCGCGTTGGTCGGCGGGTTCCTGGCCAATAATCTCCTGGGCGTGGATGCGGCCGGCAACTGGATCGTCGGCATCATCGTCGCCACGATCGGCGCGGTGGTCTTGCTGTTCCTGCTGGGGCTGGTCAAGAGGCGGGCCTGAACGGCGCGGATACACGCCCAGAAGCGACCCAGAAGCGACCCAGAAGCGACAAAGGGGCGGCCCGACGGCCGCCCCTTTTTCATACCCGGCCGAAGATCAGGCGGCCGGCGCAGCGACCGCCGGCGGCTCGTCCGGGGTGGGCGTGGAATCAGGCTCCGTGGGCAGGGTCGGCGGGGTGGCGTCGGGGGCCGCCTCGGTCGGGGCCTCGCTGCTGATGGGCGCAGCGGCCTGGAAGTCGGACAGGGTGGCGTCGACGACGATTTCGGCGCCGTCCTGGCGGATGCCGGCCAGCCCGACAGGGCGGACCGCGCCATCGGCCCCGCGCACCGTCAGTTCCTGGCCCGAGGCGCCGTTCTGCACGCCGACCAGCTTGCCGAGTTCCGCGCCGTCGGCGCTCCGGACCACGGCGCCCGGCGTCAGGGTCAGGCTTTGGGGTTGAGCCGCAGCGGCCTCTGTGGGGGCCGGTTCGGGCGTCTGCAGCATCGTCGCGCCCTGAGCGAGCACGGGCGCGGCGAACAGGAGGGCGCCGGCGATGCCGGTCAGCAGGGCGGTCTTGCGGATCATGAGGTCACTCCGATTGAGCGAGTCTGGCGCTCGCGAAAAGGTGAACCCGCTGGGTTTCGGATTGTTTCAGCGGCCTAGAAATGACCTTTTCAGCGCCGCAAACGACCGATTCCTGCTCTATGGTGCAAGCTTAAGGGGGACGGATGACAGCCAAGGCGAGACACGGCGGAGCGGGACGCATTCTGCGGCGACTTGGCGGGCTGGCCTATGAGCTGACGCCGCAGGTCTTCGCCGTGGCCTCGTTCTGCGCCGGCGCCCTGATGCTGGCTTCGGCGGTGACGCCGGCCTTCAGCGACCGGCTGCGGGCGCTGGACCGGTTCGCGCCGCCCCTGCTGATCGACCTGTCGCATTTCGCCGCCAGCGTGGCGGGCTTTCTGCTGCTGCTTCTGTCGGCGGGCCTGTGGCGGCGTCGACGGGGAGCCTATTATGCGGCCATGCTGGCCCTGATCGTCGGCGCGGTCTTTTCCCTGCTCAAGGGACTGGAGTTCGAGGAGGCGGCGCAGCTGACGGCCATCGCCTTCCTGCTGGCGCCGTGCCGGGCGGCGTTCAACCGCCGCTCGCGGCTAGGAGAGCCGCTGACCCCGGGCTGGCTGCTGCTGCTGATCGCGGCGGTGGGGGCGATCCTGTGGCTCGGCTTCTTCGCCTATCGCGACGTGGCCTATACCGACGAACTGTGGTGGAGCTTCCTGATCGATCGTCAGGCCTCGGGCTTCCTGCGCGCCGGGGCGGTGATGGCGATCCTGACCCTGGCGGTGGCGATCCGCTCCCTGCTGACCGAGCCGGGGGCCGGCAGCCATGGACCGGCCGGTTCGGCCGATCTGGCCCGCGCCCGCATCGCCCTGGCCGAGGCCGACAGCGCCGCGCCGGAGGGCTGGCTGGCGACTCTAGGCGACAAGGCCCTGTTGTTCAGCCCGTCAGGCCGCAGCTTCATCGCCTATCGGGTCCGCGGCCGCCGCTGGATCGCCATGGGCGAGCCCGTCGGCCAGCGCGTCGAACGGCAGGAACTGCTGTGGGCCTTCGCCACCATGGCCGACCGCTACGGCGGGGCGGCTGTCTTCTATTCCATCGGCGAAGGGTTGCTGGCCGAACTGGCGACCATGGGGCTGGCGGTCAGAAAGGTCGGCGAGGCGGCGGTGATCGACGTCGCGGCCTTCTCGCTCGAAGGCAAGGCCAAGCAGAACCTGCGCACCGCCGTGAACCGGGCCGAACGCGAGGGGGCGTCGTTCGAGGTCCTGCCGCCGGGTTCGGCCAGCGGACTGGCGGCGGAGCTGCGCGCCGTGTCGGAGGCCTGGATGAAGATCCATAACAGCGAGGAGAAGGCGTTTTCCCTGGGCCGGTTCGATCCCGACTATCTGGACCTGACTCCTCTAGCCGTGGTGCGCGAGGGCGGGCGCATCGTCGCCTTCGCCAACCTGCTGCCGGGCGCGGGGCGGGGCGAGGTGGCCATCGACCTGATGCGCTATCGGCCGGACGCGCCGACGGGGGCGATGGACTATCTGTTCGTGCGCGCCATCCAGTGGGCGGGCGCCGAGGGCTATGAGGGTTTCGATCTGGGCATGGCCCCGCTGTCGGGGCTGGAGGATCGTCGGATCGCCCCCGTCTTCGCCCGCGTCGGCGCCCTGGTGTTCGAGGAGGGCGGCGCGCTTTACGGCTTCGCCGGCCTGCGCGCCTACAAGGCAAAATTCGCCCCCGAGTGGCGGGCGAAATTCATCGCCGCGCCCGCGTCGACGCCCCTGGCCATGGCCTTGCTGGACGTCGCCCTGCTGACCAGCGGCGGCTGGCTGGGGATGTTGGGCTTCAGGAAGTAGGCCCCTTCCATCGTCATCCCGGACGACCTGAAAGGTCGATCCGGGACCACAGGAAGCGCGGACCGTCGTGTGTGGGGCGGTCCCGGCTCTCCGCTGCGCTTCGGCCGGGATGACGATGAAGGGGAGCGGGCCTCAAGCAGACTTCGGTAGGCACCAACAAAACCGGCCTCAAGCAGACCGTAAGGTCGGTAGGCCCCAACCAGCCGGCCTCAAGTAGCCCGAAGGGCGGTAGGCCCTCAGGGAAAGATCCCAAAAAGAAAGGCGACCCTTGCGGATCGCCTTCTTCATTTCGTCTGTCGTCAGCCTCAGTCGGGGCGGGCGCGCTTCTTGCGGAACGAGGGGTTCAGAATCTGCTTGCGCAGACGGATCGACTTGGGCGTGACCTCGACCAGCTCGTCGTCGCCGATATAGGCGATGGCCTGTTCCAGCGACATCTGGCGCGGCGGGGTCAGGCGAACGGCTTCGTCCTTGCCCGAGGCGCGGACGTTGGTCAGTTGCTTGCCCTTGATCGGGTTGACGTCCAGGTCGTCCCAGCGTGCGTTCTCGCCGATGATCATGCCTTCGTAGGTCTTCTCGCCAGCGCCGACGAACATGATGCCGCGGTCTTCCAGGTTCCACAGGGCGAAGGCCGCCGTGTCGCCGTCCGAGTTAGAAATCAGCACGCCCCGCAGACGGCCAGCGATCTCACCCTTATAGGCTTCGTAGTGGCTGAAGACGCGGTTCAGCACGCCCGAGCCGCGCGTATCGGTCAGGAACTCGCCCTGATAGCCGATCAGCGAGCGCGACGGGCACTTCAGGCTGATGCGGGTCTTGCCGGCGCCTGACGGACCCATGTCGGTCATTTCAGCCTTACGGGCCGACAGCTTCTCGATGACGATACCCGAGAACTCGTCGTCGACGTCGATCATGACGTCTTCGATGGGCTCCATCTTCTCGCCGTTCTCGCCGGTCTGGAAGACCACGCGGGGACGGGAGATCGAGACCTCGAAGCCTTCACGGCGCATGTTTTCGATCAGAACGCCCAGTTGCAGTTCGCCACGGCCAGCCACTTCATAGGCGTCGCCGCCCTCGGTGGTGGTGACGCGGATGGCGACGTTGGCTTCGGCTTCCTTCAGCAGGCGGTCACGGATGACGCGCGACTGGACCTTGTCGCCTTCGCGGCCGGCCAGCGGGCTGTCGTTGACCGAGACGGTCATGGAGATGGTCGGCGGGTCGATCGGCTGAGCCGGCAGGGCGTCGGTGACTTCCATGGCGCACAGGGTGTCGGCCACGGTGGCCTTGGACATGCCGGCGATGGCGACGATGTCGCCGGCTTCCGAACCTTCGTCTAGGGCCTGACGCTTCAGGCCGCGGAAGGCCAGGACCTTGGTGATGCGGCCGCGTTCGATTTCCTTGCCATCACGGTCCAGGGCATGGATGGCCATGCCGGGGATAGCCTTGCCGCTCTGGATACGGCCGGTCAGCAGGCGGCCCAGGAAGGGGTCGCTTTCGATCAGGACGTTCAGCATCTGGAAGGGCTTGTCGCGGTTTTCTTGAACCTTGGGCGCCGGGACGTGCTCGACGATCAGGTCGAACAGCGGGGCAAGGTTATCGCTAGGGACGTTGAGGTCCAGCGTGGCCCAACCCGAACGGCCCGAGGCGTAGATGTGCGGGAAGTCCAGTTGCTCGTCCGTCGCGCCGATGGCGGCGAACAGGTCGAAGGCTTCGTTGTGGACGCGGTCCGGATCGGCGTGGGCGCGGTCAACCTTGTTGATGCAGAGGATGGGCTTCAGGCCCATCTTCAGAGCCTTGGTCAGAACGAACTTGGTCTGCGGCATGACGCCCTCTTCGGCGTCGATCAGGATGACGCAGCCGTCCACCATGCCCAGGATGCGCTCGACTTCACCGCCGAAGTCGGCGTGGCCGGGGGTGTCGATGATGTTGATGCGGGTTTCGCCAGCCTTGCCGTTCCAGAGCACCGAGGTGCACTTGGCCAGGATGGTGATGCCGCGCTCTTTTTCCTGGTCGCCCGAGTCCATGGCGCGCTCAGTGGTCGCCTCGTTGGCTCGGAAGACGCCGGACTGAGCCAGCAGGGCGTCAACCATGGTGGTCTTGCCGTGGTCAACGTGGGCGATGATAGCGACGTTACGAAGGTTCATTTCGGGCTCGGGCGGACTGTGTTCGGCCGCGGAAACTCCGGGCCGCTGCAAGATGCGGTATCAGGAAGGAAGCGGCGCCTCTTACAGCCCTCTGACTCGAAAGGCCAGCGTGGCGGTTCGATTGTGCGTCAGGCCGGCAAAATCAGCACGATCGTCGTCAACGCCAGGGCGCCGATCAGTAGGGCCGAAAGTGCGGCGACAGCGGCCACGCGCGGCCCGGCGCGAACCACGGCGCGCGGATCCACCATCAGCCCCAGCCCCGCCATGGCGATCAGGGTCATGGCGGTTACCCCGGTCTGGAGCGAGGGCAGGACGACTTCCGGGATCAGGCCCGCCGAGCGCAGTCCCATCAGAATCAGGAAGACGATGATGAACCAGGGGGCCATGTGGTGCAGCTTGGGACCCTTGGCGCCCTCGACCTTGCCCGAGCGCATCAGGCCCAGCACCAGGCAGACCGGGCCCAGCATCAGGACGCGGACCAGCTTGACGATCGCGCCGGTCTGGACAGCCAGCAGCCCGGCGGGGGCGGCGGCGGCCAGAACCTGGGGCACGGCATAGACGGTCAGACCGGCCAGAACGCCGACCTTGACGGGGTCGAAGCCCATCAGGGCACCGACGACGGGGACCAGAAGGACCACCAGAATGCCCAGGACGGCGGTGAAGCCGATGGCGGCGGCCACGTCCTGGCCTTCCGCCTCGATGACCGGGGCGACGGCGGCGATGGCGGAGTTGCCGCAGATGGCGTTGCCGCAGGCGACCAGCAGGGCCATGGCGGGCGGCAGGCCGAAGGCCCGGCCCAGGGCGTAGCCGCCGACGATGGCCAGGGCGACCACGCCGACGATGGCCAGCAGCAGGACCGGCCCCAGGGCAACGACGGCGGCGCCGGAAACGGTGGCGCCCAGCAGGGCGACGGCCACCTCCAGCAAGGTCTTGGCGCTGAAGCGCACCCCGGGCGTCCAGACCTCGGACGGGGTCCAGACCAAGCGCAGGCCCGCCCCCGTCAGGATGGCCAGCACCAGGCCTTCGATCCACGGATGGCCGAACAGCCGCGTCTCGATCATCTGCAGGCCGAAGGCCGCGGTGCCGATTCCGGCGCTCAAAAGCACGCCCGGCAGCAGGCGCATCGGGCCGGTCAGGGAGCGGCGGGCGTGGACGGGGTGGAGGGCGGTCGTCATGACGCCGCATCCTCTGCTCCGACATCTGATCGATCCAATGGATAGTTCTGGATTTAACGATCGATAAAGACGATTGATGGGTCATGACGCTGGAACAGCTCCGCATCTTCGTCGCCGTGGCCGAGCGTCTGCATATGACGCGGGCGGCCGAGGCGCTGAACCTGACCCAGTCGGCGGTCAGCGCGGCCGTGGCGGCGCTGGAGGCGCGGCACGGGACGCGGTTGTTCGACCGGGTCGGCCGGGGTCTGGCGCTGAACGCTGCGGGCGCGGCCTTCCTGCCCGAGGCCCGGGCGGTGCTGGCTCAGGCCGAGGCGGCGGGGCGGGTGCTGGACGATCTTGCGGGGCTGAAGCGCGGCTCGGTGCGGCTGTTCGCCAGCCAGACCATCGCCGCCTACTGGCTGCCGCCCCGCATGGCGGCCTTTGCCCGGGCCCACCCGGAGATCGACCTGCATCTGACCATCGGCAACACCCATCGGGTGGTCGAGGCGGTGCTGGCGGGCGAGGCCGAACTGGGCCTGATCGAGGGGGCGTTCGAGGCTGCAAGGGTCGAAAAGGCGCGGATCGACGCCGACCGGCTGGTGGTCGTGGCGGCGCCGGGGCATCCGCTGGCGGGGCGGGGCGAGCCCCTGTCGGCGTCCGATCTGCGCGGGCTGGACTGGGTCTTGCGCGAAGAGGGGTCTGGCACGCGTAGCGAGTTCGAGGCGGCCCTGCCGCGCGGCGTCGCGGCGTCGGAGCTGCGGACGGTTCTGACCCTGCCGTCGAACGAGGCGATCCTGGCGGCGGTGGCGGCCAGTGATCTGGTCACGGCGATCTCGGAACTGGCCGCCCAGCCCCTGATCGAGGCGGGGCGGCTGGTTCGTCTGCCGCTCGATCTGCCCGAGCGGCCGTTTCATCTGCTGCGCCACCGCGAACGGCGGCCCAGCCGGGCGGCGGAGGCCTTCGCCTCCGCGCTTTAGCTAGAGCTGGGTCAGACCTTGGCCGAGCGGCTGCGGATCCAGGCGTAGAGGGCGAAGGTCAGGCCAGCGAAGGCGACGACGCCCGCCAGCATGGCCGGCCACATGGTCTCCTTGGGCAGAAGGGCGAAGGGGGCTTCGTTCCGGGTGCTGACGATGACGGCGGCGGTGAAGACGCCGAACAGGCTTTCACCGACGATCAGGCCCGAAGCCAGAAGCACGCCCATGCGACGGCCGACCTCATTGAAGCGGGTCGTGGCGATCCACTTCTCATAGATCCAGCCGCAGACCGCGCCGATGACCAGCATGGTGGTGACGGCGGCCGGCAGATAGACGCCGATGCCGGCGGCCAGCGGCGGCAGCTTGATCTTGCCCTTGGTCGAGCGTTGCAGGACCACGTCGAGGATGATGACCAGGACGCCGACGGCGGCGCCGATGCCGATCAGGTCCCAGCGCAGGTCGCCGCTGATGACGCCCTTGGCCAGGGCCGAGATCAGGGTGGCTTGCGGCGCGGCCAGGGTCTGCGTGCCCTCGACGATGGCGGGCGGGCCGCCCTCGAAGCCGAAGGCCTGGTTCATCATGTCCAGGACGAAGGGGATGACCAGGGCGCCGGCGACGACGCCGACCAGCAGGGCCGTCTGCTGACGCCAGGGCGTGGCCTCGACCAGTTGGCCGGTCTTCAGGTCCTGCAGGTTGTCGTTGGAAATGACGGCGACGGCGAAGACGATGGAGGTGACGATCAGGGCGAAGGCGATGATCGACGGATCGGCAGGCACGTTGGCGATGGCCATGACGCCCAGCATCAGCAGCGAGGCGATGACGATGGCCAGGATGCCGACGCCCGACACCGGGCTGTTGGACGAGCCGATCAGGCCGGCCATGTAGCCGCAGATGGCGGCCACGGCGAAGCCGATGACCACGACGTAAATCAGCCCGCCGATGACCAGGATGGGGGCCGAGGCCGCCAGCGTCGTGCCCTGCGTGAACAGGGCCAGCAGGACGGCGATGCCGACCAGGGCGGCGACCGAGAGCAGGCCGACCAGCTTGATCGGGATGTCCTGTTCGGTGCGGTCCAGAACCTCGCCGTGGGCGCGTTTTTCCTGTGCGGCCAGGGCCGAAGCCAGGCCGGCGACCAGGGGCTTGGCGAGTTTGAACAGGGTCCACAGGGCGGCGACGCCGATGACGCCGGCGCCGATGAAGCGGACTTCCTTGGCCCAGACCGTCATGGCCAGTTCTTCGGCCGGGGCGCCCGCCGGGACGGAGGCGGCGATGGAGGGCACGCCGTGGGCGGCCAGCCAGGCCACGGTGTCGGGCGAGGTCAGGATGGGCACGAAGATCAGCCAGGCCAGAACCAGACCGAACAACTGGGTCAGGCCGACGGCCAGACCGATCAGGTGACCGGCGCCCAGCAGGGCGAACTGCATGGAGAAGCCGACGCCGGTGGCGCCGCCGCCGAGCGCGGCGGGGAGGCGCAGGAAGGCGACGGTCTCGGCGGCGAAGACGCGGGCCGAGGCCAGGAAGGCGAAGAAGGCCGAGGCGACGGCGCTGCCGACCACGACGACCAGGCCCGAACGGTTCTCGCGCACGGCGCTTGCGGACTCATCCGCGCCGGGCGACCCGACCTTCAGCACCTCGGCGGCGGCGACGCCCTCGGGGTAGGGCAGGTCGGCCTGCACCACCAGGGTCCGGCGCAGCGGGATGGAGAAGGTCACCCCCAGGACGCCGCCGAGGATGCAGATCATCACCGACTCCCAGAAGGGGAAGTTCATCCACCAGCCGATCATGACCAGACCGGGCAGGACGAAGATGATCGAGCTCATGGCGCCGCCGACCGAGGCGACGGTCTGAACCGTCATGTTCTCCCAGATGGTCGACCCCTTGAAGGCCCGCAGCAGGGCCATCGAAATGACCGCCGCCGGAATGGCCGAAGCGAAGGTCAGGCCGACTTTCAGGCCCAGATAGGTGTTGGCCGCCGTAAACACCGCCGCCAGCAGGCAGCCCAGGATCAGGGCGCGGATGGTCAATTCGATGCGTTTGCCGATCCCGGCGGGTTTGTCTGTCATGCGGGTTCTTTCCGTTGTCGCCGGAGGTAATCCCGAAAGCGGCGCCGTGACAACGCCCTTCCCTTCTCCCCTTGCGGGAGAAGGTGGCCGAGCGGAGCGAGGTCGGATGAGGGGTGGCGCTGAGGACTGACTATTCGTTGTCGGCCAATGTCGCGAGACCCCTCATCCGTCAGGCTTCGCCTGCCACCCGTCGTCGGCTCGCATGCGAGCCTCCTCCACCCGCAAGGGGAGAAGGAACACAGACGCCCGCCTCGCGTGAACGCGGGCGGCGGAGGGCTGGGCGGGGCGCCGGGCCTTCGCCCGGAGAGGATGTAGTTTTACCGTTTCGACGAAGACCGACGCCCCGCGCGAAGAGTTGGACATGAGCTCGGGGCAGGCGCCGCTGTTTGCGGCTACCCCCGGCGCCCATGACGGGCAGGCCGCGCGACGACGCGGTCCTGGAACGGTCTGAGTAACCCCCTCGACCCTGACCGGAGCCTCTACGATGGACGGGTCGAACGCCCCGTCGCTAGGCCCCAGCGGCGTCTTGATTGAGGTGTGGTCTATCGCCCTTCGGGCTACTTGAGACCACAAGAGCAACGCGTGTTCGCGAGCCGCTCCCTTCACCTCTGAACCGCCCGCCTGATCCATCGCCGCCTTCCGCTGGGTGCTCCCTTGCCCGGTGCGCGCGACGAGAGGCTGACGGTCCGACAAGACCCCCGTTCTCTCCGCTCCCGCCGCCGCTTCGGTTCGCCGGCCAAGCGAGCCCTCCCTTGCG
>NZ_JBFTRZ010000012.1:0-110107 GCF_056399785.1 Brevundimonas sp. 01N35 | reverse complement strand
GATGGACGGGTCGAACGCCCCGTCGCTAGGCCCCAGCGGCGTCATGAATGGAGTGTGGTCTATCGCCCTTCGGGCTACTTGAGACCACGATAGGAAGAAGCGCGTTCGCGCCTGCTTCGTCTCTCACTCCTGAACCGCCCGCCTGATCCATCGCCGCCTTCCGCTGGGTGCTCCCTTGCCCGGCGCGCGCGATGGAGGGCGAACGGTCCGACAAGACCCCCGTTCTCTCCGCTCCCGCCGCCGCTTCGGTTCGCCGGCCAAGCGAGCCCTCCCTTGCGACGGGACAGGGAAAGCATGGCGCAGTTGGCGGGTGGGGCGAGGTGATGGGGGCTGGCGGCGTTCAATCCCTTGCGGGGTGCGGGATTGGAGAGCGCCATTACGAAGGCGGGCGCGTTTTCCTTCTCCCCTTGCGGGAGAAGGTGGCGGCCGAAGGCTGACGGATGAGGGGTTGCGCCGCGCTTTGATCGTCGGCTTTCGTCCGCTGTTGCGAGACCCCTCATCCGACCTCGCTCCGCTCGGCCACCTTCTCCCGCAAGGGGAGAAGGGAAAGGCCCTAGCCGATCAGCACCCGCGCCGCCGCCCGCGCTTCATCGGTGATTTCGGCGCCGGAGAGCATGCGGGCGATTTCTTCCTGACGGGGATGGGTTTCGAGGACGTCGATGGAGGTGCGGGTGTGGCCCTCCACATCAGCCTTGCGGACCTTCCAGTGGGCATGGCCGCGTGAGGCGACCTGGGGGCTGTGGGTCACGACCAGGACCTGGGCGCCGTTGGACAGGCGTTGCAGGCGCGAGCCGACGGCCTCGGCCACGGCGCCGCCGACGCCCTGATCGACCTCGTCGAAGATCATGACCGGCTGGCGTTGGTCCTCGCGGCTGGCCAGGGCCGCCTTCATGGCCAGGGCGAAGCGGGCCAGTTCGCCGCCCGAGGCCACGGTGTCCAGCGGGCCGAACGGCGTGCCGGCGTTGGTGGCGACCTCGAAGCGAATCGTCTCGACGCCCAGAGGTCCGCGACGGCCCTCGATGGGGTCCAGGGTCACGCGGAAACGGGCGCGGTCCAGCTTCAGCGGGCCAAGCTCGCCCATGACCGCACCAGTCAGGCGGTCGCCCGCCGCCTCGCGCGCCGAAGTCAGCAGCATGGCGGCCACGTCATAGGCCTCGATCGCCACGGCCACGTCGCGGCGGGCGTTGGTCAGGGCCTCGGCCCCGTCCTCGATCAGACGCAGTTGTTCGCGCAGACGCACCCGCAGCGCCGGCAGGGCGTCGACCGTGGTGTTCAGCTTGCGGGCCGCGGCGCGCAGGCTGAACAGCCGCTCCTCGGCCTTGTCCAGACGGCCTGGCTCGAAGTCGAAGGCGTCGGCGGCGGCGTCCACGGCCGCGACGGCCTCGGTCGCCTCGACCAGGGCGCGGTCCACGGCTTCTGCGGCCAGACCCAGTTTGATGATGATGAGGTTGTCGCCCTCGGCGCCCGCCTGAACGGCCCGCTGGCGGGCGTGCTCGACGGCGCGCAGAGCCGAGGCCAGACGCTGGCTCAGCTTGTCCCCGCCCAACAGGTTTCGCGCGTCGGCCAGATCAGCCACGGCCTTTTCCGAGGCGCCCAGGATGGCGCGTTCGCCGGCCAGTTCGGTTTCTTCGTCGGGCTGGGGGTCCAGGGCGTCGAGATCGGACAGATTGAGCGCGATCTCCTCGGCCTTGGCGGCGGCTTCGGCGGCGGAGGCTTCCAGTTCGTCCAGGCGGCCTTGCGCGGCCTTCAGGCGCTCAGCGGCGGCGGCAACGCCCGACAGTTGGGGCTGCAGGCCGCCGTAGTTATCCAGCAAAGCGCGGTGGGTCTTCCAGTCCAGCAGGCCGACCGTCTCGTGCTGGCCGTGCACCTCCACCAGCAGGGCGCCGATCTCGCGCAGCGCCGTCACGCCCGCCGGTTGGTCGTTGACGTAGGCCCGGCTGCGGCCGTCGGCCGAGACGACGCGGCGCAGGATCAGTTCCTCGCCCGGCGCGACTTCGAAGCCCCGCTCGGCCAACAGGTCGATCACGGCGGCGTCGTCGGGCGCGGTGAAGACGGCGGTGGCGACGGCCTGCTTGGCGCCCGAGCGCACCAGCCCCGCGTCGCCGCGCGCGCCCAGGGCCAGGCCCAGGGCGTCGAGAATGATGGACTTGCCGGCCCCGGTCTCGCCGGTCAGCACGGTCAGTCCCTCGCCGACCTCGAGGTCGAGGGCGTCGACGAGGACGACGTCACGGATCGAGAGAGTGGTCAGCATGGGCCAGCTTGATTCGACTTTACGTCCCACTCTAGCCAGAAACAGAAGGGGAACGCAGCGTCTTTCCGCATCAAGCCCAGCCGATCAGTCCCGGGAGGCTCAGGCCCCGCCGGGAATGAGGCGCTGCAGCCAGCTTTCGCGCCTGGCCTCGGGCTGAACGTCCGGTCGGTGTCCGCGCTCGGTCAGCAAGGCGTAGGCCTCGGCGTACCAGGGGCTGCCCGGATAGTTGAAGCCCAGGACGGCGGCGTTACGCGTCGCCTCTTCCGTCAGACCCAGGGCGAGGTTCACCTCGACCAGACGGTACAGGGCTTCCGGCGCATGCGAACTGCGCTGGAAGGCTTCGTTGTTGATCACGGTCTTGTAGCGGTTCAGCGCGGCCAGCGGCTGATTGGCGCGCTGGTAAAAGCGGCCGACGGTCATTTCCTTGCCGGCCAACTGGTCGTTGACCATGTCGATCTTGACGCGGGCGTCGGTGGCGTAGGGCGTGTTGGGATAGCGGCGCACCACGTCGCGCAGACCGGCCAGGGCCGCCTCAGCATAGGCCTGATCGCGGCCCACATCGACGATCTGCTCGAAGTTGCAGATGGCGCGCATGTAGAAGGCGTAGGCCGCCGACGGATTGCCGGGGAACAGGGCGATGAAGCGATCAGCCGCCGCGATGGCGTCCTGATAATTGTTGTTCTGATAATAGGCGTAGACCTGCATCAGGATCGCCCGGCGCGACCATTCCGAATAGGGGTGCTGACGCTCGACCTCCTGGAAATAGTCGACCGCGTCGGTCCAGCGCTTGGACTGCAGGCGCTGATAGCCGGTGTTGTAGAGCAGCTCGACCGGGCGCTCTTCATAGGCCAGCTTCTGGCGCGGCTTGGTCCCGGCGCAGGCGGAAACCGTCAGGGCAGCGACGGCGACCGTCATGAGGATCAGGCCGGAACGGGACTTCGAAGCGGGCAAGGGCGACCTCTCAAGATGCCTTGGTCACAGCGCACCCCCGGTGCGCCGCTTTCGTTGGGGCGATCTCTATACCAGCCGAGGCGACCAAGCCAATGCAGCGAAATCCATCATGACGGGTTGCTGCAGACAGATCCGCTGCTAAAGAGCGCGTCCAGAAACGTATGCGCTCATTGGCGCAGCGATGACGGCAAAAGGATGACCGGTAATGAAGCTGCTCTCTGGCAATTCGAACCGGACGCTGTCCCAGGCCATCGCCACCCACCTCGACATGCCGCTGACCAAGGCCCAGGTGAAACGATTCGCCGATAACGAGGTTTTCGCCGTCATCGAAGAGAATGTCCGCGGCGAGGACGTCTTCATCATCCAGTCGACCTCCTATCCGGCCAACGACAACCTGATGGAGCTGCTGATCATGACCGACGCCCTGGTGCGGGCGTCGGCGCGCCGGATCACGGCGGTCATGCCCTACTTCGGCTATGCGCGTCAGGACCGGAAGACCGGCGGCCGCACGCCGATTTCGGCCAAGCTGGTGGCCAATCTGATCACTCGCGCCGGCGCCGACCGGGTGCTGACGATGGACCTGCACGCCGGTCAGATTCAGGGCTTCTTCGACATCCCGACCGACAATCTGGTCGCCACCCCCGTGCTGGCCCAGGACATTCGCGAACACTATCCGCGCGGCGACGACCTGATGATCGTCTCGCCCGACGTCGGCGGCGTGGTGCGCGCCCGCTCGCTGGCCAAGCGGCTCGACGCCGACCTGGCCATTGTCGACAAGCGCCGCCCCAAGGCGGGCGAGAGCGAAGTCATGAACATCATCGGCGATGTTGAAGGCCGCCGCTGCATCCTGTTCGACGACATCGTCGATTCGGGCGGCACCCTGGTGAACGCCGCCAAGGCGCTGATCGACCGCGGCGCGACCGAGGTCTCGGCCTATATCAGCCACGGCGTCCTGTCGGGTCCTGCCGTCCAGCGCGTGACCGACGGCCCGCTGAAGGAACTGGTGATCACCGATTCCATCGAACAGCCTGACGAAGTTTTGAAGTGCCAGAAAATCCGCACCGTTTCCGTCGCGCCCTTGATTGGCGAGGCCATTCGCCGGATCGCCAACGAAGAGTCCGTATCCAAGCTCTTCGATTAACCTTCGAATAACCATTCGCTCCACGATATAAGCGCCATCAGTTCCTGGGGCGCCTCGCCGTGTCCCGCGTCCAATACGTAGGGAAGTTCGCCGATGTCCCAGGCCTTTCTGAGCCGCGGTCTGTCCGTCGCCGCTGTCGCCGCCGCCGTGGTTCTGGCCAGTTGCTCGACGCCCGCGCCGGAGGTTCCGCCTCCGCCCCCGGTCGTCACGCCGACGCCGCCCGTCGCGCTCAATGAAGGCGTGGCGCAGGCCGCCTCCGTCTATGTCGCCTTCGTGCGCGAGGTCGGCAGCATCAAGGCGGGATTCCCCGACGCCGAATCGATTCAGGCCGCCATCCGCAAGGGCGCGGCCTATGAGCCGGGCCAGTTGTCGCGCGGCATGATCGCCTATGGTTCGATCCTGGCGCTGCAGTCGCCCGAGTATGTCGCCGGCGTGCGCCAGTTCGCGGCCGATCCGGCCCAGCGTCAGCAGATGATCGCCCGAATCGTCGCCGATCCCGCCTATGCCGCCACCCTGCCCGGCGCCGACGCCGCAGCCGGCCTGATCGCCTCGACCATGGGCAAGGACATCGCCGCCCTGACCGCCATCGCCGAGGCCGTCGAGGGCGACGCCTATACGATCCAGGAACGCCGCGACCCGCGCCGCCGCTGGGCCGTCACCCCCATCCCGCATCGCGAAGTCCGACTGGAAGGCGCCAAGAGCCTGTCGGTGGCCCAACTCCCTTCGGCCGAGGAAAGCGCGCGCCTGTTCGCCGCCGCCAACAGCGGCTCGGGCCTGAGCCTGACCCCGGCGCAGCGCGGAGCCCCCTTCACCCCGGCCGTGGTCAACTCCCTGGCCATCGCCGCCCTGGCCGCCCTGGGCGCGGCGGGCGACGACGCCAAGGCCAACACCGACGCCCTGGCGACCGAATCGAACAACGAGTTCTGCCTGAACATGTCCAAGCTGATGCTGTTCCAGTGCCTGGCGGCGTCGCGCCCCAGCTATGAGGACATGTTCTGCACCGGCCGACACATCGTGCGCGACCTGGCGACCTGCACGGCCCAGTACACGGGCCCGACGCAGACGCTCGCGGCGTCGAATTCGGCGCCGAGCAGCGCCAATAACTGACGCCAAGGCGGGCGGATCGGACCGGGGCGGTTGCGTCCCTCCCCTGTTCCGTGTAATAGCCCGCCCTCTTGAATTCGAGGGTTCATGACCCCGCCGCGCGGGCCCCGGTTGGCGCGGCGTATCTGTTGTTGTTGAGGCGAGCCCCATGGCCGAGATCATTCTGAACGTTGACGTCCGTGAAGGCGCAGGCACCGGCAGCGCACGCGCTGTTCGTCGCTCGGGCGCCGTGCCCGGCATCCTGTACGGTGGCGACAAGGCCCCCGTCTCGATCTCGGTGAACGAGAAGGACTTCCGCAAGTCCCTCTACACCGGCAAGCTGCTGGGCCACCTGGTGACCCTGAAGTACGGCGAAGAGACCCAGCCGGTCATCGCCAAGACGGTCCAGTTCGACCCCGTGTCGGACCGCCCGCTGCACTTCGACCTGATGCGCGTCGACGCGAGCGCTCCGGTCAAGATCGAGATCGCCGTTCACTTCAAGAACGCCGACGAAGCGCCGTTCACCCGCGCCGGCGGCATGCTGGAAATCATCCGCCACTCGGTCGAAATCCTGGTCGCCGCCGATCAGATCCCGAACGAGCTGGTCGTCGACCTGAAGGGCCGCGAAACCGGCGAAAACATCCGCATGTCGGACATCGTCCTGCCCAAGGGCGCGACGACTGTCATCGACCGCGACTTCATGATCGCCACGATCAAGGCCTCGTCGGCTGCTCAGTCGGAAGCCGGCGACACGACGGTCGAAGCCTAAGAGGCATTCTTTCCCTATCGCTTCGCGCGCGGCGCGAAGCTGCTTTAGGGAAGACGCCAAAAGTTCAGCCCCGCCCGGTTCGCCGGCGCGGGGCTTTTCTTTGCCCGGAGCACAGGGCAAGAGGTCCGCATGATCATCATCGCCGGGCTCGGTAATCCGGGCGCCAAATACGAAAAGAACCGCCACAACATCGGCTTCATGGCCGTGGACGAGATCGCGCGCCGCTGGCGCTTCGGTCCCGAGCGGGCCAAGTTCCAGTCCATCGTCAGCGAGGGCGAGGTCGATAGCGCCAACGGCCCGGTCAAGGTTCTGCTGATGAAACCGCAGACCTATATGAACGAGAGCGGCCGCGCGGTCGGCGAGGCGGCGCGCTTCTACAAGATCAAGCCCAGCGAGATCATCGTCTTCCATGACGAGATCGACCTAGCCCCCGGCCGCTTCCGCATGAAAACCGGCGGCGGCGCGGCGGGCCAGAACGGCATCCGCAGCCTGATCAGCCATCTGGGCGCCGACTTCCGGCGCGGCCGCATGGGCATCGGACATCCGGGCGAGAGCCACCTGGTCATGCCGCACGTCCTGGGCGACTTCCACAAGGCCGAGAAGCCCTGGCTGGACGCCCTGCTGGCCGCCTGCGCCGACGCCCTGCCCTTCGCCGCCGCTGGCGACGACGAACGCTATCAGGGCGAGGTCATGCGCCTGGCCCCCGCGCCCAAATTCAGCCCCCGTCAGGCCGCGCGGGGGGAATAACGCAAGGCGCAGTTCTCCCTCCCCTTCATGGGGAGGGTGGTCGCGAAGCGATCGGATGGGGAGGGCGTGGCGATACACGCCGCGTCTGACTTGATAAGCGCCCCCACCCGTCTTCGGCCTGACGGCCTCAGCCACCCTCCCCATAAAGGGGAGGGAGAATCGCGCGCCTCCTGCTTTCCTCCCCATGACATGGGGGGCAGACGCAAACATCAGCCGTCGCGTCGGGCGCGCGCGGCGCTCCGTCGCTCTAGCTTCACGCGGGGGGAAGGGTTAAGCCCCGGCCGTGACCCGGTCCCAGAGTGAAAACTGGTCGATGACGCGCTCGCTGGCCTTCCTGGCCGCGACGTTCGCCATCGTGATCGGAACCCTGCTGCCGTTCGCGGCGCTGGCGGCCTCGGTTCCGGGCCAGCCCATCGTCATCTGCTCGGCCGAAGGGCCCCAGACGATCCAGGTCGGCGGCGTCGACGGCCCCGTCAGCAAACACGTCGGAGCCAAATGCGCGGCCTGCGTCATGCCCCTGCTGGCCGCCCTGCCCGCACCGCCCGCCCCGACGCCCGCCCCGGTCGTCCGCACGGTCGAGCCCGTCGCCTATGCGCCCTTCCGCGTCAGCCCCCCGCCTCCGGCCCGCGCCCCGCCGCGCCCGCCGTCGACCGCCCCTCCCCACGCCTGAAAACCAGAAACCTCTGCCCCTCGCGCGCGTCCAATGACGACGCCCGCGATCGCACCTCTGTTTTCAGGACTGCTTTCCCATGTCTTTCAAGACCACCGCGGCGCCGTACGCGCTGCTGATCGGCGCCTGCGTGGCGCCGAGCCTGGCCTTCGCCGCTGACCGGCCCGAAGCTGACGGTCCCGTCACCGTCGTCGACAGCATCATCGTCACCGGCCGTCGCAACGCCGAAGACCCCGCCGTCGTGGCCGAGGCGCGCGACCGCCTCAGCCGCACCCCCGGCGCCGTCGCCGTCGTCTCGGCCGAGAGCTACGCCGACCGCTTCGCCCAGGGCTTCGCCGACACCCTGCGCAACGTCCCTGGCGTCCTGGCCCAGAAGCGTTACGGCGAGGAAAGCCGCCTCTCCATTCGCGGCTCGGGCGTGGCCCAGGGCTTCCACCAACGCGGCGTCCTGTTCGCCCAGGACGGCGTGCCCTTCGCCGACGCCGACGGCTTCTCCGACTTTCAGGGCGTGGACGCCCTGAGCGCCCGCTACATCGAGGTGTGGAAGGGGGCGAACACCCTGCGCTTTGGCGGGGCACAGCTGGGCGGGGCGATCAACCTGGTCACGCCGACCGGCCGCACGGCCTTGCACGACAACGTCCTGCAACTCGAGAACGGCAGCTACGACACGTATCGGGTGCACGCCGAGCTGGCGCGCGAGCACGGCGACTGGGACGTCTTCGCCGCCGTCTCGGGCATGAAGACCGACGGCTATCGCCAGCAGAGCGACCAGTCGCAGGGCCGTCTGACCCTCAACGTTGGTCGCGCCTTCGGTCAGGACCGCGAGGTGCGCCTGATCGCCCAGGCCGCCGACATCCAGCAGTCGGTTCCCGGTTCCCTGACGCTGAAGCAGGCGCTGGAAACCCCGCGCATGGCTCCGGCCAACAACATCCTCAACGACAACGCCCGCGACCAGACGCTGAAGCGGCTGACGCTGCAGACCCGCTGGCGGCTGACCGACGCCACCCTGTTCGAAGGCGCCATCTGGGGCTGGGAGAAGTCGCTCTATCACCCGATCTTTCAGGTCGTGGATCAGGAGAGCCGGACCAGGGGCGCCTTTGGCCGCATCGACTGGACGGGGCAGGTCGCGGGCCTGCGCGCCGACGCCTTCTACGGCTTCAGCTGGCGGGACGGCGATCTGGACGCCCTGCGCTACGTCAATGTCGGCGGCAAGCGCGGGGCGCTGACCGCCAACGGCCTGCAACAGGCCACGGGGCTGGACGTCTTCGCCGAGGGGCGGCTGTTCGTCACCGACCGGCTGGCGCTGGTCGCGGGCGGTTCCTGGGGCCGGGCCACGCGCGACTATGCCGACCGGCTGAACCCGACCAACGACGACAGCGTCGACTACGACTGGTTCTCGCCCCGTCTGGGTCTGTTGTGGGAGGCGGCGGACGGATCGCAGGTCTTCGCCAATGTCACGCGCTCGGTCGAGCCCCCGGCCTATGGCGCCCTGGTGCAGGCGCAGACCGGTTTCACCCCGGTCGAGGTTCAGGACGCCTGGACCGCCGAGATCGGCACGCGCGGCAGACGCGGCCCCTTCGCCTGGGATGTCACCGCCTATCGCAGCCAGATCGACGGCGAGATCCTCAACTTCATCGTCGGGCCGGACATTCCCGCCGCCACCTTCAACGCCGACCGGACCATCCATCAGGGGGTCGAGGCCGGTCTGGACTGGCGTTTGCCGTTCGAGATCGCGGACGGCTCGCTGCTGCTGCGCCAGACCTATACCTGGAGCGACTTCCGCTTCGACGGCGACGCGCGCTGGGGCGACAACCGCCTGCCGGTCGTGCCTCAGCATCAGTACCGGGCCGAGCTGACCTGGCGGCATCTGTCAGGCCTTTTCGTCACCCCCTCGGTCGAGTGGCGGATCAGCCAGCCCTTCGTCGACTACGCCAACACCATGCAGGCGCCCGATTACGCCCTGCTGGGTCTGGCGGCGGGCTTTGACGTCCGGGAAGGCCTGTCGGTCTTCATCGACGCCCGAAACCTGACCGACGAGCGTTACGTCGGCGAGTTCTCGGCCGTAACCGACGCCCGCACGGCCTCCACCAGCGTCTTCTTCCCCGGCGAAGGCCGGTCCGTTTTCGTCGGCCTGCGACTGGCCTATTGAGGAGAAAGCGATGAACCCGATCAAACGCCTTTCCGCCCTGACGGCGACACTGGTCGCAGTCCTGCCGCCAATGACGGCCTCGGCCCACGTGGTCCTGACCGAGCGTCAGGCCGCAGCCGGCGCCTATCACGCCGCGAGCTTCCGCATCGGCCACGGCTGCGGCGAGGCGGCGACCACGGCCGTCACCGTGCGCCTGCCCGACGCCGTGCCCACGGCGCGTCCCCAGCCCAAGCCGAGCTGGAGCATCAGCTTCGGGCGCGAACCCGTCGATCCGCCGCTATCCGATCACGGCAAGCCGCTGACGGAGCGCATCCGCACCGTGACCTGGACCGGCGTCCTGCCGCCGGACCAGTTCGATGACTTCGCCCTGCTGATGGCCCTGCCGTCGACGCCGGGCGATCTGGCGTTTGCCGTGACCCAGACCTGCGGCGACCAGTCGGTCGCCTGGGACGGCGCCGACGCCGCCCATCCCGCCCCTGTCCTCACTCTCCTGCCGGCGACGTCCGGCGCCCATCAGCACTGAGACCAAGCATGAAACATCTTCTCGCCGCCCTTCCCCTGCTCGCCCTGACCGCCTGCGGCCAGCCTGCGGAAAAGCCAGCTGAGACCTCCGTCGCCGCGCCCGGAACCGTCACGGTCGCCGACGCCTGGTGCCGGCCGACGCCGAACGGGGCCAAGGTCGGCGGCTGCTACGCCACCCTGACAGCGGGCTCCGACGACCGGCTGGTCAGCGTCTCGACGGCTATGGCCCAGTCGGCCCAGGTCCACGAGATGAAGACCGAAAACGGCGTCATGAGCATGGGCCACCTGCCCGACGGCCTGCCCCTGCCCGCCGGTCAGAAGGTCGAGCTGAAACCGGGCGGAACCCACATCATGCTGATGGGCCTGCGCGATCCGCTGGTCGACGGCGGCATCGCCTCCTTCACCCTGACCTTTGAGAAGGCGCCCCCCATCGGCGTCCATGCAGCGGTGAAGCAGCCGCCGGTGGTCGATTCCGAGGAGTAAGACGCCAAGCGACTTTCCTCCCCACGCGTGGGGAGGGGGACCACGAAGTGGTGGAGGGGGCGGCGCTGACGTCAGCCGTCGAGTCGCCCCCTCCGTCACGTCGGCTTCGCCGCCGCGCCACCTCCCCATGAAATGGGGAGGAAAGCTCGATATGCGCCCGCACCTGACAAACCACCCCGAACCCGCTAAAGGCTCGCGCTCACGAGGAACACCATGGCTCTTAAAGTCGCGATCGTCGGCCTGCCCAATGTCGGCAAGTCCACCCTGTTCAACGCCCTGACCAAGACGGCGGCGGCTCAGGCCGCCAACTATCCGTTCTGCACCATCGAGCCGAACACCGGCGACGTGGCGGTCCCGGAGCCGCGCCTGGAGGTGCTGGCCAGCATCGCCGGGTCCAAGGAGATCATCCCCTCGCGGATCACCTTCGTGGACATCGCCGGCCTGGTGCGCGGCGCGTCCAAGGGCGAGGGCCTGGGCAACCAGTTCCTGGCCAATATCCGCGACTGCGACGCCGTGGCCTTCGTCGCCCGCTGCTTCGTCGATGACGACATCACCCACGTCGAGAACCGCATCGACCCCATTTCGGACCTCGAGATCATCGAGACCGAACTGATGCTGGCCGACCTCGAAAGCCTCGAGAAGCGGGTCGTCAACGTCGAGAAGAAGGCCAAGGGCGGCGACAAGGACGCCCAGCAGACGCTGAAGCTGATCAATCTGGCCCTGACGCCCCTGCGCGCCGGCAAGCCGGCCCGCGTGGCGCAGGTGGACAAGGAAGACGAGAAGGCGTGGCACATGCTGCAGCTTCTGACCTCCCTGCCCGCCCTCTACGTTTCGAACGTGGACGAGGCCTCGGCCGACAAGGGCAACGACCTGTCCGACCTGGTGGCCAAGCGCGCCGCCGAGGACAACGCCAACTCGGTGGTCATCTCGGCCCAGATCGAGTCGGAAATCGCCGTCCTGGACGACGAGGAGCAAAAGGAGTTCCTCGAGACCCTGGGTCTGGAAGAGCCCGGCCTGAACCGCCTGATCCGCGAGGCCTACAAACTGCTGGGCCTGCAGACCTACTTCACAGTCGGCCCCAAGGAAGCCCGCGCCTGGACCATCCCTGTCGGCGCCACCGGCCCGCAAGCCGCCGGCGTGATCCACACCGACTTCGAAAAGGGCTACATCCGCGCCGAAACCATCGCCTTCGACGACTTCGTGACGCTGAAGGGCGAAACGGGCGCCAAGGAAGCCGGCAAGATGCGCGCCGAGGGCAAGGCCTACGTCGTCAAGGACGGCGATGTCATGCACTTCCTGTTCAACAACTAGGGCTTCACCGCCTCAGCTGCGAACTGCTGCAAGGCCGCCCCTCGGGCGGCCTTGCTTGCGTTTGGGCTACTTGCGCGCGGCGTCGCTGGTCGCCCGCACCTGGCCGAACTCGGAGGTCGGCTTCCACGTCGGCCATTCGTGGCTGTTGGCCAGTTGCAGACCCAGTCGGTACAGCAGGGTCAGGTTATCGACCGCCGAGCGCAGATCCCAGTCGGCGGACCATTCGTCGCTGGGCTTGTGGTAGTCGGCGGCGAACTTGGCCTTCCACGCCGCCAGACCGGCCTCCTTGCCGCCGTCGACCCAGTCCACGCCGTGCCACGGCATCAGGGCCGGCACGCCCGAACGGGCGAAGGGGAAGTGGTCGGAGCGGTAGTAGAAGCCCTGCTCCGGCTGGCCGTCGTCGGAGACGTAGCGGCCTTCCTTCGCGGCCAGGGCCTGAAGGTCGTCCTCAAGACTGTTCTGACCCCTGCCGAAGATCGGCACGTCGCGGGTCGGTCCCGACAGCGGCAGCATGTCGATGTTGATGTCGGCCACCGTCGTTTCCAGCGGATAGACCGGATCGGCGGCATAGGCGTAGGCGCCCAGCAGGCCCATTTCCTCGGCGGCCATGTGGGCGAAGACGATGGTGCGGTCGGGCGCGGGCGCCGCCTTCAGCTGACGCGCCATCTCCAGCACGCCGATGGTGCCCGAGGCGTTGTCCCAGGCGCCGTTAAAGATCTTGTCGTCGCCCGCCGCGTGCTCGTTGACACCGACGTGGTCCCAGTGGGCCGAATAGACGATGGTCTCGTTCGGACGCTTGGCGCCGGGGATCTTGGCCAGCAGATTGTGGGTGCGCAGGGTGTCGATGGTCTCGGCCGTCTCGACCGACAAGGTCAGACCCGGCAAAGCGAAGGCGCGAAAATCGCCCGTGCCGAGCCGCGCCGCCAGTTCAGCCATGCCCAGACCCAGGGCCTTGGCCGTGTCGGCGTTGATCGCGCCCGAAAACTCCAGGTCCGCGGCGCCCGGCGTCAGGGTGCGGGTGCGGCCATTGCCCTGCGCCATACGGGTCCACGCAGCGTCGTTCGCGGTCGCCTTTGACACGGTGATGACGCCCAGCGCGCCCCGGCGCTTGGCCTCGTCCGCCTTGTAGGCGGCGGACTGGTAGTTGGTCGCATAGGGGCCGTTGAACAGGTCGCCGTCGGGCTCTCCGCCCATGACGATGACCACCTTGCCCGCCACGTCGAGGCCGCCGTAGTCGTCCCAGCCGCGCTCGGGCGCATGGATGCCGAAGCCGGCGAAGACCAGACCCGCGTTGGCGATGGCCGCCTTGCCGTCATTGCTGACCGCCCGCAGGGTGATGTCGGTTCCCGGCGTCAGGGCATGGACCTGACCGTCCGCGCCGGTCCAACTGGCCTTGGCGGCGTCAGGGACGGGGGTGTAGCGCTTCAGGTCGATGTCCTGCAGCCACTGGCCGTTGGGGCCGCCGGGCGCCATGCCCATGGCTTCGTATTGGGCTTGCAGCCAGTCCAGCGTCTTCTTCTCGCCGTCCGTGCCGGGATAGCGGCCCTGGAAGTCGTCGGCGCTGATGGTGCGGATTTCGTCCGACAGGCGCTGGGCCGAAAAGTCCTGGGCCGCCGCCGCGCCGGCGGCAAGCAGAAGGGCTGTGGCGGCGACGCCGCTGATGAACCGACAATGCATGGTGACTCCCTCGCCCTCCCCCGGGGCGTTTCGCGCAAAGTAATAGGGCGGCCTCTCGCGAGACCGCCCCTTACATTTTTGTCATGTTCCGCGAAGGCCGAACAGACCCCGCCTATTTGCGACGCGCGTCGCTGACCGTGCGGGCCGGGCCAAACTCCGAACCGGGCTTCCACTGCGGCCAGTCGCGGCTGTTGGCCAGGGCCTCACCGGCCTGGAAGACGACCTCCAGATCCTGGATCATGCCGCGATAGTCCCAGTTCGGCTCCCACGCGTCGGCGGCCTGATGATAGCGATTGGCGCGGTATTCGGCGGCGGCGGCCAGGCGCGGCGCGATCGGCTCATCGACATAGTCGCCCGTCGAGGACAGATAGCCCATCGGCACGCCGCGCTTGGCCAGCGGGAAGTGGTCCGAGCGGAAATAGATGCCCGCGCCGGCGTTGGCGTCGCCCTGGAAGCCTCGGCCCTGCGCCGCCGCCAGGGCGATGACCCGCTCGTCCAGATCGGACTGGCCGTAACCCGTGACGCCCAGCTTGCTCATCCGCCCCAGGACGTTGGTGGCGTCCAGATTGAAGCCAGCCACCGTCGTCTCCAGCGGATACAGCGGATTGGCGGCGTAGTATTCCGACCCCAGCAGGCCGCTTTCCTCGCCGGTGAAGCTGATCATCACGATGGTGCGCTCGGGGCGCGGTCCGGCCGCCCACTGACGCGCCAGTTCCAGCAGGCCCGCCGTGCCCGAGGCGTTGTCCACGGCGCCGTTGAAGATGCGGTCGCCGTTGGCGTCCGGCTCGCCCATGCCGATGTGGTCCCAGTGGCCGGTGTAGAGGATGGTCTCGCCCGGGTGGGTCGTGCCTTCCAGCTTGGCCACGACGTTGTGGGTCGTGATGCGATCGGTCTTGACGTCGAACTTGGCGTCGATAGTGGCGCCGGCCAGCTCGACCGGCTGGAAGTCGCGGCTGCGGGCCTTGATCTTCTCCTGCTCGAAATCGAGCCCAGCATGGCGGAACAGGTCGACGGCCACGTCGCGCTGGATCCAGGCCTCCATCGGCACGCGCTCGGCCGAGGGGTTCTGACGCACGATGTCGAACTGCGGCACGGCCCAGGAGTTGGCCACCGTGGTCCAGCCATAGGAGGCGGGCTTGGTTTCGTGGACGATCAGCACGCCCGCCGCGCCTTGGCGGGCGGCTTCCTCGTACTTGTAGGTCCAGCGCCCGTAGTAGGTCATGGCCTGGCCGCCGAAGGTGTTCAGCGACGGGTCCTCGAAATCGGCGTCGTTGACCAGGACGACGATGACCTTGCCGCGCACGTCGGTCTTGAAGTCGTTCCACTGACGCTCGGGCGCGTTGATGCCGTAGCCGACGAAGACCAGCGGCTTGCCGCGCAGGTCGACGCCGTTGCCGGGCAGCCGCGTAGTGATCGTGGCCTGCTGGCCCTGGGTCAGGCTTTGCGACCAGCCGCCGACCTTGATCTGGCCGCTGACGTTGGAGACGGTGAAACGGTTCAGCGCCACCGACTGGGTCCAGCCGCCGTTCTCGCCGCCCGGTGCGAAGCCCGCCGCCGCATACTGACGGCTCAGGTAATCGATGACCTTGGTTTCAGCCGGGGTGGCGATGCCGCGGCCCTCGAAGCTGTCGTCGGCCAGGACCTTGATGTCGTTCGAGATGCGCGCCGCCTCGAACCGGGGAGCGAACGGCGCATTCGCGTTCTCACCGGGGGTGGCGCAGGCCGCAAGCGAAGCGGCGAAAATCAGGACGGCGGCGGACGACATCAAACGCATGGCGGCAAAACCCCTCGACGATACAGAGGCCGGAACCGTAGAGGCCGAAATCGCCAGTGTCGATGCGGGCGCCCCCGCGTCCAGGCATGAAAAAACCCGCCGGATCGCTCCGGCGGGTCATCTCGTCTCGAATGGGTTTCGCCTTAGTGGGCGACGCCCTTCCAGATGCGGCGGTAGCTGGCGTAGGTGATCCCTGCGAACAGCAGCAGGAAGATGATCACGCCGAAGCCCATCTGCTTGCGCTCGGTCGCCTTGGGCTCGGACGTCCAGGCGATGAAGGCGGCGACGTCCTTGGCCATCTGGTCGACGGTGGCCTTGGTGCCGTCGTCATAGGTGACCTGGCCGTTTTGGAGCGGCGCGGGCATGGCGATGAAGCCGCCCGGGGGAACGTGTCCCTTGCCTTTCCAGAACGGGGTCAGGTCGCCCGCCATATAGGGGTTGTAGTGCTGGTTCGACGCCATCTCCAGGCCGGCCGGCGGGGTCCCATAGCCCGACAGCAGCGAGTAGATGTAGTTGGCGCCGTCGTGACGGGCCTTGGCCATGACCGACAGGTCGGGCGGAGCCGCCCCGCCGTTGGCCGCAGCCGCCGCCGTGGCGTTCGGATAGGGCGCCGGGAATTTGTCAGCGGTGGTGGCGTTGCGCATCAGCGCCTCGCCCGTTTCGCTGTCGATGTCCGCGACCTGCAGTTCCTTGGCCAGGGCCTTCACGACCGGGTTGTCGTTCGGGTTCGGATATTCCGGGTTCCAGAACGGGCCGTGCTTGTCGCCCAGGTTGCGGAAATGCATCAGGTTCATGCTGTGGCAGGACGAGCAGACCTCGCGATAGACCTTGTAGCCGCGCTGCAGTTGGCCCTGATCGTAGGTGCCGAACGGCCCTTCGAAGCTGAAGCCGCCGTCGCGCGGATGCTTGGCCCCGCCCGAGGCCATCGCCGGAGCGGCGATGGCGACCAGACCGACAGCGGCCGTCAGGGAAACCAGGATCTTGCGGAAGGACACGGTTTTCTTCTCGTTGGAAATCATCGCGCTCAGCCCTTCTGCTCGGCGTTCGCGGCCAGAACCGGCTCCGAGATCGTCGCCGGAACCGGCAACGGCTTCTCGCGCAGGCCGAGGACCGGCATCAGCACCAGGAAGAAGATGAAGTAGTAGGCCGTCAGCAGACGCGTCAGCCACAGGTACGAGTTCAGCTGGCCGTCAAACAGAGTGAAGCTGGGCATGCCCGGGATCACTTGCGCGTCCGGCAGCTGACCACCGCACCAGCCGAGGCCGAAGCACACGAACAGGAAGATGATGAAGCAGGTGCGCATCGTCGGACGGTAGCGCATCGAGCGCACCTTGGACGTGTCCAGCCAGGGCAGGACGAACAGCACGCCGATGGCGCCGAACATGGCCACCACGCCGCCGAACTTGTCGGGGATGGCGCGCAGGATCGCGTAGAACGGCAGCATGTACCATTCGGGAACGATGTGGGCCGGAGTCTGCAGCGGGTTAGCCGGGATGTAGTTGTCGGCGTGGCCCAGGGCGTCCGGCTGATAGAAGACGAAGACCGCGAACATGATCAGGAAGAGGATGATCGCGAAGCCGTCCTTGACCGTGAAGTACGGGTGGAAGGGCAGCATGTCCTTCTTCTCGCGGTCCTTCGGGATCAGGATGCCGACCGGGTTGTTCTGACCGGCGGCGTGCAGGGCCCAGAGGTGCAGCACGACGCAGCCGGCGATGACGAACGGCAGCAGGTAGTGCAGCGAGAAGAAGCGGTTCAGCGTGGCGTTGTCGATCGCCGGACCGCCGCGCAGCCAGATCAGGATCGGCTCGCCGATGACCGGAATGGCGCCGATCAGGTTGGTGATGACCTCAGCGCCCCAGAAGGACATCTGGCCCCAGGGCAGGACGTAGCCCAGGAAGGCGGTGGCGATCATCAGGAAGAAGATCACGCAGCCGATGATCCAGATCATCTCGCGCGGCGCCTTGTAGGAGCCGTAATAGAGGCCGCGCAGCATGTGCAGATAGACGGCGATGAAGAACATCGACGCGCCGTTGGCGTGCACATAGCGGATCAGCCAGCCGCCGTTGACGTCGCGCATGATGCGCTCGACCGACTCGAAGGCCAGGGCCGTGTTCGGCGTGTAGTGCATGGCCAGCACGATGCCGGTGATGATCTGAGTCATCAGGCACAGGGCCAGAATGCCGCCGAAGGTCCACCAGTAGTTCAGGTTCCGGGGGGTCGGCAGGTTTGCGTAGTCCATGCCGAAGCGGATGATCGGCAGGCGGGTGTCCATCCACCGCTCAATCGCGGTCTTGGGGACGTATGTGGATTCGTGATCGCTCATGGGTCCTCGGTCCGTCCTCAGCCGATTTTGACGCGGGTGTCGGACATATAGTCGTAGGCCGGCACCACCAGGTTCTTCGGCGCCGGTCCCTTACGGATACGGCCCGAGGCGTCGTAGTGCGAGCCGTGGCAGGGGCAGAACCAGCCGCCGTAATCGCCCGAACCGAACGTCGGAACGCAGCCCAGGTGGGTGCACGAGCCGATGACGACGAGATATTGCTCGTGGCCCGGCTTGGTCCGCTCGGCGTCCGTCTGCGGATCCTTCAGATCCGGAGAATGATCGTCGGCGATGACGCGCTTCAGCTCGGCCGGCGTGCGGTAGCGCACGAAGACCGGCTTGCCCTGCCACTTGATGACGACCTGCTGGCCTTCCTGAACCTTGGTCAGATCGAATTCGATCGACGCCAGGGCCAGGGTATCGGCGGCGGGGTTCATCTGGTTGATCAGCGGCCAGGCCACCATCACGCCCGCACCGACCGCGGCGGCGCCGGCGGCGATGTGGATGAAGTCGCGGCGGGTGGCGTCACCGCCCCCGTGTTGGCCATCAGGCCCTTCAGCAGTCACGACCGATTCGGCCACGCGTCTCACCTCTGCAGTCCCGATCGCCCGTCCCGGGAGTGGGATGGCCGTCGGCATGATCGTCCTGCGGAACGGTCGTTATGCCCTGCGGTCCTCGACTTGCGGTCCATCCGCGCAAGGTGCTGACGCAACTTGCGAAACAGTCGCAACAAAGACCGCGACAAGACCCCGCCCCGCGCGTATGAGGGCCTTAGAATGCGTCTCGCCCTTTTTCAACCTGACATCCCGCAGAATGTGGGCGCCTGTATCCGTCAGAGCGCTTGTTTCGGCGTGGAATTGCACGTGATCGAGCCCGTCGGCTTCCGTTTCGACGACCGCGCCATGAAGCGCGCGGCGCTGGACTATGGTCCGCTCAGCCATATGACCCGCCACGATGACTGGGACGCCTTCCTGCGTGATCGCGGCCCCGGTCGGCTGGTCCTGTTCACGACCAGGGGGGCCACGCCCCTGACCGACTTCGAATTCCGGCCCGACGACATCCTTCTTTTCGGCAAGGAAAGCGCCGGCGCCCCCGACTATGTCCACGAAGCCGCCGACGCTCGAGTCTTCATCCCCATCCGTGCGGAAACCCGCTCGCTGAACCTGTCGGTCAGCGCGGGGATCGCCCTATGGGAAGGGCTGCGTCAGACGGGCGGGTTGCCGAGCCGCTAGGTTTCCTTCTCCCCTTGCGGGGGAAGGTGGCAGGCGAAGCCTGACGGATGAGGGGTGTCGCTGCCCTCAAACTTTAGCCGCCACGGCAGTCGTCGCGTCTCGCAATCAACCCGATCCTCGGGTCAAGCCCGAGGATGACGATAGAGCGGGAGCGAGACCCCTCATCCGACCTCGCTCCGCTCGCCCACCTTCTCCCGCAAGGGGAGAAGGACCTTCGATCACTCCGGAGCGCCGTCGTTCGGCAGTTGCGCCAGGTTGGGCCGCTCGCCGCGCTTAGCTGTCGCCGCCCGTTCGACCCCGTGCATCGTGTGCAGCAGGTTTTCGCCCGCGATCTTGCGGATGTCGGCCTCCGACCAGCCGCGACGCATCAGTTCGGCCAGGATACGCGGATAGGCGTCCACCCCCTCGACCCCGACCGGCAGGCTGTCGACGCCGTCGAAATCGCCGCCCAGGCCGACATGATCGATCCCCGCCACATCGCGGACGTGCTGAATGTGGGCCACGACGTCGTCGATCGAGGCCTGGGGCGCCGGGTTGGCGGCGGTCCAGGCGTCCATGCCCGCCTTCACCGCATCGGGATCCCCGGGGTTCAGGGCGGTGAGCCGCGACATCTCGGCCGAACGCGCGGCGCCGGAAGCGCGCACCGCCTCGCTGATGAAGCCCGGCACGAAGGTCACCATGACGATGCCGCCGTTGGCCGGCATCATACGCAGGACCGCGTCAGGCACGTTGCGCGGATGGGCCGTCACGGCCCGCGCCGACGAGTGCGAGAAGATCACCGGGGCCGTCGACACGCGAATGGCGTCCAGCATCGTGTCCTCGGACACGTGGCTCAGATCCACCATCATACCCAGACGGTTCATCTCCTTGACCACCTGCTCGCCGAAGGGCGACAGCCCGCCCCACTTCGGCGCGTCGGTGGCGCTGTCGGCCCAGGTGGTGGTCTTGGAGTGGGTCAGCGTCATGTAGCGGGCCCCCGAATCATAGAACTCGCGCAGCAGGCCCAGCGAATCGTCGATCGAATAGCCGCCCTCCATCCCGATCAGGCTGGCGATCTTTCCGGCCTTGTGGATGCGGGCGATGTCGTCGGCGGTGGTCGCGATCTCGAACACCGAGGGATAGGCGGCGGCGATGCGCTTGACCGTGTCGATCTGTTCGAACGTGGCCTTGGCCGCCTCGACCGGTTCCAGGCTGGCGGGGACATAGACGGACCAGAACTGAGCCCCCACGCCGCCGGCGCGCAGACGCGGAATGTCGGTGTGCAGACGGGTCGTCGCCTCCAGATTGGTCGTCAGATCAACGCGATAGGGGTCGTTCCCAAACCCCTGACGCAGGGCCCAGGGCAGGTCGTTGTGGCCGTCGACCAGGGGGGTGCGGCGCAGGATCTGAAGCACCCGCTCCTGCCCTGCGGCATCATTGCTGCCTTGCGACTGGGCCAGGGCGGGTCCGGCCAGGACGGCGAGCGAAACGGCGGCGAGCAAGGCGGTGCGGATCATGGGGTCCCCTCAAAACTGTTGCGGCCACGCTGGCACAGGCGGCGCGGCATGGGAACCGGGTCTGATCTGGATCAAGGCCGTCTTTCGTCCCGGCGGGCATGAAGCGCTCACCCCGGACTGTTCACAAAGGCCGCCCGTCATGGTTGAAGCCCTGATGATCCAAGAGACCCCCACCCTGATGGTCGAACATCGCGAGCGCGCCCGCGTCTGGTTCGAGACCCTGCGCGATCAGATTCACGCCGGTTTCGAGGCCCTGGAAGACGCCGCCCCCGCCGATCTCTTCCCCGGCGAGCCCGGCCGCTTCGTGCGCACGCCCTGGGACCGCAAGGAGGGCGGCGGCGGCGTCATGGGGATGATGCACGGCCGCCTGTTCGAAAAGGTCGGCGTCCACTGCTCGACCGTCCACGGGACCTTCCCCGCCGACTACGCGAAGAATGTGCCCGGCGCCGAGGAAGACCCGCGCTTCTTCGCCACCGGCATCAGCCTGATCTGCCACCCGGTCAGCCCGCGCGTGCCGGCCGTACACATGAACACGCGCCTGATCTCGACCACCAAGACCTGGTTCGGCGGCGGCGGCGACCTGACCCCCGTGCTGGACGCGGATCGCCGTCAGGACCACCCGGACACAGAAGCCTTCCACGCCGCCATGCAGGGGGTCTGCGACTCCTACGACCCGGCCTGGCACGCCAAGTACAAGCAGTGGTGCGACGAGTACTTCTTCCTGCCGCACCGCAACGAGCCGCGCGGCACCGGCGGCATCTTCTACGACCACCACGACAGCGGCGACTGGGAACGCGACTTCGCCTTCACCCAGGACGTCGGCAAGGCCTTCCTCGAGGTCTATTCGAAGATCGTCGCGGGCCGCATGACCGAGGCCTGGACGCCCGAGGAGCGCGAGGAACAACTGATCCGGCGCGGTCGCTACGTCGAGTTCAACCTGCTCTACGACCGCGGCACCATGTTCGGGCTGAAGACCGGCGGCAACGTCGAGTCGATCCTCAGCTCCATGCCGCCCGTGGTGAAATGGCCGTAATCAGGCGACTTTCGACCGCTCGCTGAGCGCCATCACGCGCGCGATCCCGTCAAACAGGGCGGCCAGGGTCAGCGGCTTGGTCAGATGGCCGTCCGCGCCCGCCGCCCGCCCCGCCTCGACATGTTCGGCCATGGCGTTGGCGGTCAGCATCAGGATCGGCGTCGGCGTACGGGCGTTCTGCGCCTCGAAGGCGCGGATGGCGGCGGTGGCGGTCAGACCGTCCATCACCGGCATCTGCATGTCCATCAGCACCAGATCGAAATCGCCGCGGGTGAAGACATCCAGCGCCGCACGGCCGTCCTCGACCGCCACCAGATCCATCGCCGTCGCCGACAGCATGACCTCGATCACCTTGCGGTTGGCGGGATGATCGTCGGCCAGAAGCACGCGCAGCGGGCGGGTCCGGACATCGGCTGCGGGCGCGGCTTCTTTTGCAGCGCCCTCCGCGCCGACGGCCGGCGGCAGGGGGATTTCGAACCAGAAGGCGGCGCCCTGCCCCGGCGTGCTCTCGCATTCCAGCGCGCCGCCCATCAGAGTCGCCAGTTCGCGCGAAATCGCCAGCCCCAGCCCCGTGCCGCCGAACCGGCGGGTGATCGAGCCGTCCGCCTGCTGGAAGCGGCCAAAGATGCGGGCCTTCTGCTCGGCGTCGAAGCCCACGCCGCTATCCCGGATCGTGAAGCGGACACGGCCTTCTTCGCTGGGCTCGACCTTCAGGGCCACTTCGCCCTCGGTCGTGAACTTCAGGGCGTTGCTGACCAGATTGGTCAGGATCTGGCGGACGCGCACGGCGTCGCCCACGACCTCGGCGTGAAGTGAGGGGTGGACATCGGCGACCAGGGCCACGCCCTTCTCCCCGGCCGGCACGCGCCATAGAGCGATCACATCATGGACCGTGCGCCCCAGATGGAACGGGGCCTGCTCGATCGTCACCTGGCCGGACTCGATCCGGGCGGTGTCCAGAATGTCCGACAGCAATCGCTCAAGCGTCACGCCGGACGAGCGGATGACGTCGGCCATCTCGCGTTCTTCGGGCGCCAGATCGCGCTGGCCCAGGGCGTCGGCCATCGCCACCACCCCGTTCAGCGGGGTGCGAATCTCGTGGCTCATGTTGGCCAGGAACTCGCCCTTGGCGCGGTTGGCGTCCTCGGCGCGGCGACGGGCGCTGCGAAGCTGTTTCGCCTGCCGCCATTGCCAGGTCAGAGTGGCCAGCGCCGACAGCATGAAGAGGACGCCGATGCCGACGATCCAGTTCTGCCAGTGGATCACCGTCTGCTGCAGTTCGGTGTTGGCGCGGGCGGTCTCTAGCTGACGTCGGCGCTCAGCGAGTTGTTCCTGCATGTCGCCCGTGACCTGGCGGATGCCCGAACTGAAGCGCTGCGCGGCCTGGACCTCGCGGTCGCGCTCATAGGCACGCAACACCTCGTAGGCCTCGGACGCTCGCCCGCTGGCGAACAGCAGTTCGGCCTGAACCAGGGCGACCTGGGAATCGACCCCGCTCTCGATATCCAACCGCCGCAGCGTTTCGAGATCCCGACGGGCGGCGTCCAGTTGGCCTGTGCGCGCCCGGGCGACCGCCCGCAGCGGCAGCACGTCCCGCGCCAGAAAGGCGGCGACGCCCAGTCGTTCGCCATAGGGCTCAAGGCAGGCCAGAACCTCGCGCGGTTCCTGACGAGCGTCGGCCACGGCGGCGCAAAGGCTGGCGTCATAGACCGACAGGCTTTCCAGCCCGGCCCGCTGCGCCAGGCGATGGTGAGCGGCGTAATAGCGTTGCGCGCTCTTCAGATCACCCACCTGCACCGCCATCTTGGTCAGGTTGTAGAGGCTGTCGAAATCCGGCCTTGGATAGTCGGGATTGGAATAGTCGATCTCGAAGCGCCGGAAGGCCATGGCCGCGCCGACCACGTCGTTCAGCTTCATCAGCCCCATGCCGGTCACTTCCCACAGGCCCGCGTGCGCCGTTTGGGAGAAGGGGTCGTTGTCGGGGATATCGGCTTCCGCCAGGGTCAGCAGCCTGAGCCCCTCCCCGACGCGGTCTTGATCCACCAAGGTCAGGGCGGCGAGGCGAGCCGCGTGGGCCTTCACGAACCAGTCGTCGGTCGTCTCGGCGATACGATGCAGTTCGGCGTCGACCGTCAGATCACCCCGGTCATAGCGCGCCGTCAGCGTGTTCAGGTGGGCGATCTGGACATAGCGGTCATCGTGCTGCGCCTTCGCCTTCTGCTCCAGCCGCCCGTTCCAGACCGCCGCGCGCTCGAATTCGCCCTGATTCAGGAGGGTCCAAGTCACATGATAGAGACGGTTCAGTCCCTCGCGGTCATGGCGTTTGAGCGCATCCTGGCCGAACGCTTCCAACTCGGCGAAATTCGTCCTGGCCGCGCGCTGTTCCAGCGCCTGCGCCAGATCCACGACCGAGCGCACCTGCGGCGCGGCGTCGACCGTCGCCGTTCCGCTGAACAACAATGCGACGGCCGCGATGCACGCGACTTTGAGTGAAGGCATGACGTTTCCAGACTGACCGCCCCAGCCTTGCACGTCATAGGTTGAACAAGGTTTAGCGCCGTCCGATGAAATCGGGCGTTCGCCTCGATCAGATGCCGCTGCCCTCGCCCTCCAGCGGCGGCGGCGTCAGCAACAGATAGGCGCGGATCCAGGCTGTCAGCACCGCCCGGTCGTTCGGCCCTTCGAGGCTCAGGAGCGCTTCGTCCGCCAGATCGTGCGGGATGCGATGGCCGCGCCGCCCTTCCACCAGGGCGGCGGCGTAGGCGGGCTGGAACTCCGGGTGGCACTGGAAGCTGAGGGCGTCCTCGCCCCAGGCCAGACCCGCATAGGGCGTGAAGGGGCTAGAGGCGATCACGCGGGCGTCGCTCGGCGCCTCGACCACCTGATCCTGATGGGAAACCGGGATGGCGATGGACGCCGCGCGGGGGTGCATCCAGGGCTCGCGGCTGACCACGTCGTAGCGGTGCAGGCCGACGCCCCAGCCCTTGTGCGACTTCTCGACCTTGCCGCCGAAGGCGTGGGCCAGGACCTGATGGCCGAAGCAGATGCCCAGCAGCCGCGTCCGCCCCCGCGCCGCCCTCAGCCAATCGACCAGGGGCGAGATCCACGGCAGGTCGTCATAAACCCCCGCCGCCGAGCCGGTGACGATCGCGCCGGTGAAGATCGACGGGTCCTCCGGCAGATGCCCGGCCTGCACGTCGAACCGCACCGTCGGCACGTTCTCGCCCAGCAGGGCCCGAAAGCGCGCGGGATAGTCGTCGAAGGTGTCGCGCAGATGCTCGGGCGGATGGCCGGTCTCGAGAATGGCGATACGGGTCATGTTCGGCGTTTTCCAGCGAGGAGAAGAAAGCGTCTCCCTCTGGATTGAGGTAGAAGTCGGGCGATTGCAACGAGGCCGCCCCTCATGTCCGCCGACGCAAACGACGATTCTCCGGTCGTCCTGATCAATATCTTCAAATGCGACGCCCGCCGTCAGGAAGGCCTGATGGCGCACCTGACGGCCTTGGCGCAGGTGCAGCGCGCCCTGCCGGGCTTCGTCACGGCCACCCTGCATCGGGGGCTGAACGGCCGCGTGATTGCCAACCACGCCGTCTGGGCCAGCCCCGGCCACTGGAAGGCGATGACCCGTCATCCCGACGTGATGGCCGCCATGGGGCCGATCCTGGCCATCGCCACCTTCGAGCCCCACCTCTATGAGCCGGGCGAGGTCGTCGGGGCCTAGCCGGCGGTCCAGACCTCGGCCCGCGCGCCCGCATCGCCCAGAGCCTGAGCCGCCCAGCCGCAGATTTCCGCAGCCGCCGCCTCGGCCCCCGAGGGCGGGTTGACCACCGTCATGGTGCAGCCGTTCATCTTCATCGGGTTGTTCAGCGGCCGCAGACGCGCCTCGGCGACCAGCACCCGGCCGACCTTGGCCTCTTCCAGGCGACGAATGAAGCCGTCGAAGGTCTCCATATCCTTCAACGGGGTCCAGATGGCCACGGTCGCCGTGCGGTCATAGCGCAGGATGGCAGCAGCGGTCTCGGCCGAGCGCAGATAGTCGTCGGGTCGTTCAAACGGGGGGTCGATCAGGACCAGCGGCCCCTTGGCGCTCCGCGCCGCCTTCAGCGCCTCCGCATAGCCGTCGCCTTCATGCCCCTCGGCGGCGGGCCAGTCGGCCAGGGCCTCGGCCAGCATTTCCTGAACCGGCGGATGGAACTCGAAGCCGACATAACGGTCGCCGTCGCGCAGCGCGCGGGCCATCAGCAGCGGCGACCCCGGATAGAAGCGCGCCCCGCCGTCGGGGTTCAGCGCGGCGACTTCGGCCGCCAGCGCCTCGATCAACGGCGGCCGGTCCTCGGCGGTCATCAGCCGCGCCACGCCCGCCTCGGCCTCCCTGGACCGCGCGCCGTCGCCGGACAGGTCATAGAGGCCCGCGCCCGCGTGGGTGTCGATGACCGTGACGGGTCCCCTCTGCTGGCGTTCCTTCAGCAGCCACAGGACCAGGGCGTGTTTGACCAGGTCGGCGAAGTTTCCGGCGTGAAAGCTGTGGCGATAATTCATGGCTGCTCGTCCTCCGCCAAAGGCGCGAGGTCAAGAGGAACGCTCTGGCATCCAGCCCGTTGGCTGGCAGCGGTGAGGAATCCACCATGCCCGACGGCTCCGCCAACGGCCCCAGCGCCACGGATATTCCTGAGGGTCTGAGCTGGTGCGCCGACGACAGTCCTGGGATCGAGCGCCGCCGCGCCGGTCAGGGTTTCACCTATCGCGACCCGCACGGGGTGACGATCCAGGATCCGAAGGTGCTGGATCGCATCCGCGCCCTCGCCATTCCACCGGCCTGGGAAGACGTCTGGATCTGTCCGCGCGCCAACGGCCACGTCCAGGCGACGGGACGCGACGCCCGGGGGCGCAAACAATACCGCTATCACGCCGAATGGACGGCCCACGCCGCCAGCGACAAGTTCGATCGCCTGCCGACCTTCGCCCTCGCCCTGCCCGGGTTGCGGCGTCAGATCGAAGCGGACCTATCCCTTGAGGGGCCCTGCAAGGCCAAGGTGCTGGCGACCGCCGTGCGCCTGCTGGAGATAACCCTGATCCGGGTCGGCAACGCCCGGTATGCGCGCGCCAACCGCCACTACGGCCTGACCACCCTGCACAAGCGTCATCTGGAAGTGGACGGCGCGGCCCTGATCTTCGCCTTCAGGGGCAAGAGCGGCGTCGAGCACCACGTCAGCGTCCGCGACCGACGGCTGTCCGGCGTGGTTCGAGCGCTGCGCGATCTTCCGGGCCAGCATCTGTTCAAATACCGCGACGATCAGGGCCGCCTCTACCCCGTCACCTCGGACGACGTGAACGCCTATATCCGCGCAGCCATGGGCGCGGAATTCTCGGCCAAGGATTTTCGCACCTGGGCCGGCACGGCGTCGGCCGCGCGGACCCTGCGCGAGATTCAGCCCCCGTCCTCGCCCGGGGACGCGAAGAAGAAGATCACCATCTGCGTGAAGACGGTCTCGGGTCTGCTGGGCAATACGCCGACCGTGTGCCGCAGCGCCTATGTGCACCCCCTGGTGTTTGAGCGGTTTCGGAGAGGCGATCTGGCCGATGTCCTGCCCGATCCCGACGCCGCAGACTTTGACGCCGCCTTGATCAGCCTGCTGCAGACGGCGAGCGAAAAATAGCGGTTGTTTCGATTGAAGAACCGTCGTTCTTCGCCTAACGCCGAAACCCAGACCATAAGAAGAACGAGGAGGACGCCGATGGACTATCGCCTTTCCAACCGCTTCCTACGGCTGGCCGTCGTCTTCGCCCTGATCGGCATGTGTCTGGGCTATTATATGGGCGTGACGGAACAGTTCGTCGCCGCGCCGGTTCACGCTCACATCAACCTGCTCGGCTGGGTGTCGATGGCCCTCTACGGCCTGTTCTACCGGGTTCAGCCGGGGGCGGCGCTGGGGCGGCTGCCGACGGTCCATTTCTGGGTGGCCGTGATCGGCTTGCTGGTCTTCATGCCCGCCCTGACCGCCAAGCTGCTGGGATCAGCCGGGATGCAGGCCGCCGCCAATATCGGCCTGATGGTCGGCACCACCCTGACGTTGGCGTCGATGTTCCTGTTCGCCGTGATCGTCTTCCGCGCCACCGGCGACCGAACGGCTGCGGCCTGATACGAAAAAGGCCCCCTGTCCTCGTCGAACAGGGGGCCGATATCATCGGGCGTCAGGCGGTTACGCCTTGTCCCAGTTCAGCACCACCTTGCCGGACTTGCCGGATTTCATGGCCTCGAAGCCTTCGCGGTAGTTCTCGAACGGCATCTGGTGGGTGATCAGCGGCGTCAGGTCCAGACCGGCCTTCAGCAGGCCCAGCATCTTGCGCCAGGTGGTGAACATTTCGCGGCCATAGACGCCCTTGATGGTCAGGGCCTTCAGGATGATCGTGCCCCAGTCCGTCTCGGTCGGTCTGGCCGGAATGCCCAACAGGGCCAGCCCGCCGCCCATGATCAGGGTGTCGACGCACTGCTTGAAGGCGATGGGCGAACCCGACATCTCCAGCGCCACGTCGAAGCCGACCTTGAGGCCCAGTTCCTTCATGACGTCGTGCAGGTCTTCGCGGGTGGTGTTCACCGTCCGCACGCCCGGCGCGACCTTCTGCGCCAGTTCCAGTCGGTAGTCGTTGATGTCGGTCAGGACCACGGTGCGGGCCCCCGCGTGGCGCGCCACGGCGGCGGCCATGATGCCGATGGGACCGGCGCCGGTGACCAGGACGTCCTCGCCCAGCAGGTCGAACTGCTGCGCCGTGTGCACGGCGTTGCCGAACGGATCGAGGATCGAGCCGATCTCATAGGGCACGTCGTCGGGCAGTTCGATGACGTTGAAGGCCGGGGCCACGACGTATTCGGCAAAGGCGCCCTGACGGTTCACGCCAATGCCGCGCGTGGCGGGGTCGAGATGGAAGTGACCGGCGCGGGCCGCTTCAGAGTTCAGGTCGATGACGTGGCCCTCGGCCGAGACGCGCTGACCGATCTTGAGGCGACGATCCACATCCTTGCCGATGGCGACAATCTCGCCGGCGAACTCGTGGCCGGTGATCATGGGGACCGGGACGTTCTTCTGGGACCACTCGTCCCAGTTCCAGATATGGATGTCGGTGCCGCAGACGGCGGTGCGGTGCACCTTGATCAGCACGTCCTCGTCGCCCGCGACGGGGATGGGCGCGTCGATCAGTTCCAGCCCCTCGGCCGGTTTCATCTTGGCCAGGGCCTTCATGGTGGCGGTCATGGATCGTGCTCCTGTTGGTCAGACGCAGCCGCTAGGCCGCCTTGACGAGGACCGCAAGCGGCCCAGGCGAAAACTTCGCCCTGCGGAGCGGCCAACCCGCCCCATAACGCCGTAACGATCAGACCTGTGCGCGCGACCGTGAATCGGCTAGCGACGGTGATCCGGATGCTGGCCCGCACGCCCGCCGAACCCCTAGTGGACGCTTCGCCAAGTCATGCCGCGCTTTTTCAAATCCCCTGCCGTCCAGTATCTGGGCCTGTTCGCCCTGCTGGCCGTGACCCTGTTCAGCGTTCTGGCCACGCCTTGGGCCGAGCGGCTGTTCGTCCAGCCCTTCACCCAGTTGCTGGTCAATGCCTGCGCCCTGGTGCTGCAGCCGTTCGACAGCCGGGTGCTGGCGCAGGGCGACATCCTGCGCTTTTCCGACGGGCATGGCGCGGTGCAGGTGCTGGCCGGCTGTAATGCGGTCGAGGTCTGCGCCCTGTTGATCGCCGCCATCCTGGCCTTTCCAGGCCGCCTGCGCGACGGACTGATCGGGGCCGCCGCCGGGGTGGCTGCGCTGCAACTGGTCAATCTGCTGCGGATCATCAGCCTGCTTTATCTGTCGCGCGGGTCGGAATCCCTGTTCGAGTTCTTCCACCACTATGTCTGGGACGCGATGATTGGGTTGGAGGGCCTGCTGGTCTTCTTCTTCTGGACCCGTTGGCAGAGCCGTCAGCCCGGCAAGGCTCCCAAGACCGCCAAGGAAGCCGCCTGATGGCCGCCTGGTTCGAAACCCTGGGCGCCCCCACGCCGGAAGAGGCCGCGCGGCGTCGCTTCGGCCTGTGGTCGCTGGGGATGTTCATCCTGCTGCTGCCGCCGTGGTGGCTGTGGGGCGCCGATCTGGCGGCGGCGGGACTGCGACCGGTGGCAGGTCTGGTGTTCCGCCTGCTGGGACTGACCGGCGAGATCAGCCTGGCCGCCGATGGCGGCTGGACCGTCGGCACCCGCCTGACCAGCGGCGGCGTTCCCGTAAACTATGACGTGGCGCAGACGGCGATCCGGCGGTTGCTGCTCGGCTTCCCGCTGGCGGTCGCCTTCCTGACCGCGCCGCCGCGCACGCCGCACCCGCTCAAGGCGGCAGTCGTCACGACCCTGGTTCTGACGCTGCTGTTCACCCTATCGCTGACGGCTCTGATCTGGGGCGATCTGGCGGCGCAGTTGAACCCCGCCCTGGCCCCGCCGAGCGCCGGGGGGGCGCCGCCGTTGGATCAGCCGCCCTTGCCCGCCATCGTGGCCCAGATCGCCATCATCGGCCGCTACATCGGCATGTCGGTGGCGCCGCTGATCGCCACGGTGCTGCTGTGGGCCGCGCTCAATCCGGCGGGCCGATCCGTCGTCATGGCCGACGACAGCCTGAAGTCGTGAGGCTGCCCGAAAGCAGACCGGGGGTCAGATGACCCCCAACTCCTTGCCCGCCTGCGTGAACGCCGCCACGGCGGCGTCGATCTGTTCAAAGGTATGCGCCGCCGACATCTGGGTGCGGATGCGGGCCTGACCGCGCGGCACCACGGGGAAGCTGAAGCCGATGACATAGACGCCCAGCTCCAGCATCCGCGCGGCCATGTCCTGCGCCAGCTTGGCGTCGCCCAGCATGACGGGGATGATCGGGTGCTCGCCCGGTTGCAGGGTGAAGCCCGCCGCCGTCATGGCCGAGCGGAAGCGCGCGGCGTTGGCGAACAACTGGGCGCGCAGGGCGTCGCCCTCTTCGCCCGCGGCGATGCGGATGGCCTCCAGCGACGAGCCGCAGACGGCGGGCGCCAGGGCGTTGGAGAAGAGGTAGGGCCGCGCCCGCTGCTTCAGCAGGGCCACGACGTTAGCCTTGGCGCAGATGAAGCCGCCCATGGCGCCGCCCAGAGCCTTGCCAAAGGTGCCGGTGACGAAGTCCACCTCGACGCCGTTCCAGGCATAGGAGCCGCGCCCCTTGTCGCCCAGGAAGCCGGTGGCGTGGCAGTCGTCGACCATGATCAGGGCGCCGTACTGGTCGGCCAGGGCCCGGATGTCCTTCAGCTTGGCGATGTAGCCGTCCATCGAGAAGGCGCCGTCGGTGGCGATGATGATCTCGCGCGCGCCGTCGGCCCGGGCCTGCTTCAGCTGGGCCTCCAGGTCGGCCATGTCGGAGGTATTGAAGCGATAGCGCTTGGCCTTGCACAAGCGCACGCCGTCGATGATCGAGGCGTGGTTCAGGCTGTCGGAGACGATGGCGTCCTCGGCCCCGAACAGGGGTTCAAAGATGCCGCCGTTGGCGTCGAAGGCGGCGGCGAACAGGATCGTATCCTCAAAGCCGAGATAGTCGGCGATGGCGCGTTCCAGCTCCTTGTGGATCTCCAGCGTGCCGCAGATGAAGCGGACCGAGGCCGTTCCGGCGCCCCACTTCTCCATCGCCTTGATCCCGGCCTGCGTCACGCGCTCGTCGCCGGCGAGGCCGAGGTAGTTGTTGGCGCAGAAGTTCAGGACGTCGCGGCCGTTGACCGAGATCACCGGCCCCTGACGCGAGGCGATGACGCGCTCGGGCTTGGTCAGGCCCTGGGCGTCGATGTCGGCCAGTTCGGCGGAGACGCGGTCATAGAAGACCGAATTCATATTCTGGGTCATGTGCGCTCCGCTACGCCGAATCCGCGCTGTTTTGAAGCCCCAGGTTCGCCCCAGCACCCGGACGCTTGCGCAATGATATACTATAACATATCACGTCATCTTCGCTGTAACGGGGATGCGTACCATGCGACTTCAGACTCTCCTGCTCACCGCCGCAGGCGCCGCCGCGCTGTCGAACGCCGCCTGGGCCGCCGATCCGGGCGCCCCCGCCGATCCGCAGGAAGCCGTCACCGTGGTGCCTGAAGTCGTGGTCCACGCCCTGCCGCTGGGCCGCGCCGGCGACGACGTCGGCTCGCACGTCGCCCTGCTGAGCGGCGACGAACTGGTCCACCGTCGCCAGTCGACCCTGGGCGACACGCTGAGCGGCATCCCCGGCGTCAACTCCGACACCTTCGGCGGCGGCGCCAGCCGCCCGGTGGTGCGCGGTCAGGCCGCCCCGCGCGTCAAGGTGCTGAGCGAAGGCGCCGGCCTGATGGACGCCTCGGAAGTCTCGCCCGACCACGCCATCTCCGGCGAACCCCTGCTGCTGGAAGGCATCGAAATCCTGCGCGGCCCCTCGGCGCTTCTCTATGGCGGCGGCGCCATCGGCGGCGCGGTCAATCTGCTGGACAAGAAGATCCCCACCCGCGTTCCGGCCGACGGCGGCGAGGGCGTCGCCGAATTCCGGCTGGGGTCGGTGGACAATGAAGAAGCCGGCGTGGTCGGCCTGACCGTCGGCGCCGGACATTTCGCCGTCCGCGTCGAGGCCGCCGCCCGCAAGACCGACGACTATAAGGTCCCCGACCAGGCCGAACCGCGCCTGGACGGCTCCTACAACGAGACCTCCACGGCGACGCTCGGCGCCTCGTACATCGGGTCGCGCGGCTATCTGGGCGCGGCCTACACCGAACAGACCAGCCGCTACGGCCTGGCCGGGCATGAGCACCAGTTCGAAGGCTGCCACCCGCACGGCGACGAACTGCACTGCGACGCCGACGATGGTCACGACCATGGCGGCGGCGACGCCGGCCACGACGTCCCCGAGGTCCGGCTGAAAAGCCGCCGCGTCGATGTGCGCGGCGAACTGAGCGATCCCCTGCCCGGCGTCGAGAACGTGCGTCTGCGCGCCGGCTACACCGACTATCGGCACGACGAACGCGATCAGGGCGTCGTCTCGACCACCTTCACCAATCAGGGCTACGACGGCCGCGTCGAGGTCCAGCACAAGCCGGTCGCCGGGTTCAAGGGCGTCGTCGGCCTGCAGTTGAGCAAGAGCGACTTCGCCGCCGTCGGCGAGGAAAGCTTCCTGGCCCCCAGCACGACCAGAAACACCGGCCTGTTCGTGATGGAGGAATACGAACTGGGCGACTGGCATTTCGAGGGCGCCGCGCGTCAGGAATGGCAGCAGGCCTCGGCCCTGGCCCTGCCGGACGCGGACCACTCGCCCTTCTCGATCTCGGGTTCGGCGGTCTGGCATTTCACGCCCGGCTGGACCGGCGCCGTGTCGCTGTCGCGCTCTCAGCGCGCCCCCTCGGCGCAGGAGCTTTATGCCGACGGCGTCCACCTGGCGACCAACACCTTCGAGATCGGCTCATCGGACCTGAAGGTCGAGACGGCCAATGCGCTGGAGCTGACGCTTCGCAAGAGCGCCGGCGCCACCACCGGCTCGGTCAGCGCCTACCACTACATCTATGACAACTACATCTTCGCCCGCACGCTGGACCAGGTCGAGGACTTCCGCCTGATCCGCTACAGCCAGTCCGACGCAACCTTCACCGGTCTGGAGGGCGAGGTCCGTCAGCAGCTGACGCCGTGGCTGTCGGCCACCGTCTTCGGCGACTATGTGCGCGGCCAGTTGAAGGGCGACGGCGGCAACCTGCCCCGCATCCCGGCGGCGCGTCTGGGCGTGCGGGCCGAAGCCTTCTCGGGCCCGTGGTCGGGCGACGTGGAATACAGCCGCACCTTCAAGCAGAACGACATCGCCGCCTTTGAGCACGAGACGCCCGGCTTCAACATGGTCAACGCCACCGTGGCCTATGACGTCGAACTGGGCGGGATGAAGTCGCAGGTCTTCTTGCGCGGGACCAATCTTCTGGACGAACTGGCGTTCAACCACGCCTCCTTCCTGGCCGAAGTCGCGCCGCAGCGGGGCCGTAACCTGGAGCTGGGCGTCCGCACCCGCTTCTAGAGACACGCCGATCGAAAATAGAGGGGCGGGGTCCGACGGACTCCGCCCCTTCGTGCGTTTGAACAGGCCTGTCAGCTCTGCTGTGACTTTTCCGCGTCATTACAGGCCTTTAATCTTGAAGGCCGCGAACGGCCATTGTTCGGCGCACATGAGTCTCTAAGCGAGCCGACAGACGCCAACGGGGGGCGGCGTCACGCCCCCGATTCTGTCAGGATTCCGCATGTCGCCCGTCGTGATGTTGCTCGCCCTCGCCTCCATGGACCCCGCCGTCGCCGCGCCGGTTGAGGCCGCTCCGAGCCAACAGGCGCAGACGCGCTCCAAACCGGGGAACGAGGAAACCTACGACCTCGGCGAAATCACCGCCACCAGCGCCAAGCGCGGCGCGGCCATCGGCGATTTCGAGCCCGAGCTGGTTCTCGACGAAGAACAGATCAAGGCCTACGGCGCGAGCAGCATCGCCGAACTGCTGCAGGCGCTGGCGCCCCAGACGCGCAGTTCGCGCGGCGGCAGCGGCATGCCCGTGCTGCTGGTCAACGGCCGCCGCATCTCGGGCTTCCAGGAAATCCAGGGCCTCCCGCCCGAAGCCATCGAGCGCACCGAGGTTCTGCCCGAGGACGCCGCCCTCGCCTACGGCTACACCGCCGACCAGCGGGTGGTGAATTTCGTCCTCAAGGCCCAGTTCCGTTCGGTCACCACCCAGGCCAGCACCCGGCGCCCCGATCAGGGCGGCCGCACGGTCAGCCAACTGGAGAACAACTTCCTGCGCATCGCCGGCAAGCAGCGCTGGACGATGGATCTGGAATACCGAAACGAAACGCCGCTGTTCGAGACCGAACGCGACATCATCCGCTCCACCGACGGCGCGCCCTATGACCTGCTGGGCAATGTCACCGCGCCCGGCGGCGGCGAGATCGATCCCGCCTTGTCGGCGCGTTTCGGCGCGCCCGTCAAGATCGCCGGGGTGACGCCCGCTGCGGCGGACGGCTCGGCCAGCCTGGCCGACTTCACCAACGGCGCCCGCACCGGCGATCTGAACGCCTACCGCACCCTTCTGCCCAAGCGCGAGCAGGGCACGGTGCGCGGCTCGGTGATGCACGACCTCAACGGCACGACGGCCCTGACGGTCAGCGGCAGCCTGGAGGACACCACCAGCTTCAGCTTCCTCGGCCTGCCGGGGGTCAGACTGACCTTGCCGACGACCAGCCCCTATTCGCCGTTCGGGAACGATGTGATCCTGAACCGCTACGTCAACGCACCCGACGCCCTGTCGCGCACGACCGACACCCTGGCCGGCAAGGCGGGCTTCGTCGCCGACGGCTTCCTGGGCGACTGGCGCTGGACCCTGACCGGCGGCTACGACCGCACCGAGGTCAAGACCAGCACCGGCCGCGGCCTGGACGCAACCACGCTGCAGGCCGGCGTCAGCGCCGGGAGCATCAACCCCTTCGCCGATCTTCCGGCCCTGCCGACGGGCGGCGTCGACACCGCCCGCTCGGTCTCCAGCCTGGCCAACGCCGAGGTCGTGTTCAACGGCAACGCCTGGGACGGCCCGGCCGGCAGGCTGAACTCGACCCTAAAGGTCGGCTTCAACACCCAGTCGCTGGATTCCGAAAGCGTGCGGTCGGGCGTCTTCTCCGAGCGCTCCCTGTCGCGGAACCGCGCCAGCGCTTCGGGCAACTTCAACCTGCCCATCGCCAGCCGGAGCCGCGAGGTGCTGGGCGCTCTCGGCGACCTCTCGGCCAATCTGAACCTGGGTTATGAGGACCTGTCGGACTTCGGCGGCCTGACCTCCTACACCCTGGGGCTGAACTGGACCCCGTGGGAGCCGGTCAGCTTCACCGCCAGCTACGCCAACGAGCAGAACGCGCCGTCGATGTCGCAGTTGAACGACCCGACCATCTCGACGCCGAACGTGCCGGTCTATGATTTCGCCACGGGCCAGTCGGTGAACATCACCCGGATCGAGGGCGGCAACCTCGGGCTGTCGGAAGAGACCAAGAAGACCCTGCGGTTCGGCGTCAACCTGACGCCGATCAAGGACAAGGACCTGAGGATCACCGCCAACTACACGCGGACCCAGGTCGACGGCTCCATCGCCTCCTTCCCGACGATCACGCCGGAACTGGAAGCCGCCCTGCCCGAGCGGTTCGTGCGTGCCCCCCGAGGCCAGTGCCCCACAGGCGAGTTGCTGTGCCCCGTAGGCGAACTGCTGTCGATCGACGCGCGCCCGCTGAACTTCCAGGGCGCCGAGCGTCAGGAAATCCGCTGGGGCTTCAACTACTCCACCCCCTTCGGCAAGCCGGATCCGGCCGCGGCCGCGCGCATGGGCATGGGCATGGGCGGCGCAGGCGGCCCGCGTTCCGGCGGTCCCGGCGGTCCCGGCGGTCCCGGCGGCGGCCCGCGCCCGGGCGGCGGCGCTCCGATCATGATCACGAGCAGCAGCGGCGGCCCCGGCGGCGGCGGCGGCGGCGCAACCACGTTCCGTATGGGCGGCGGCGGCCCGCGCGGCGGCGGCATGCAGGCGGGCCAGGGCCGTTTCAACTTCTCGCTCTATCACACCTATCGCCTGCAGGATGAGATCACGATCCGCGACGGCCTGCCGGTCCTCGACCTGCTGGACGGCGCTGCCACCGGCTCGCGCGGCGGCCAACCGCGCAATGAAATCCAGATGCAGACCGGCGTGTTCAAGAGCGGCATGGGCGCCTTCATGAACGCCAACTGGCGGGATTCCACCCGTATCGACGGCGGCGGCTCGGGTGCCCAGGACCTGACCTTCTCGGACCAGACGACGGTCGGACTGAACGTCTTCGCCGACCTGTCGTCGCGGCCGACCTGGGTGGCCAAGTATCCGTGGCTGAAGGGCGCGCGGGTCAACATCGGGGTCGAAAACCTGTTCGATTCACGCCTCGAGGTCCGCGACGCTCAAGGGAATACGCCGCTGAGCTATCAGAGCGACTATCTGGACCCGCTGGGCCGGACCTTCCGCATCAGCCTGCGGAAAATCCTGTTCTGATCAAGAAAAAGGCCCGGTCATCGACCGGGCCTTTTGCTATCCTGCCCCGCTCATCCCGGCGGACGCCGGGACCCAGCGAGAGCTTCACGCGTGACCTTGAGTATCGCGGTTTCGAGACCGCCAGCCTTTAGCCAAAGGACTGGATCCCGGCGTCCGCTGGGATGAGCGATTGATGAGAAGTCAGTGATCGCCTTTCGGCGCCTCCATCAGCTCGATCAGAACGCCGCCCATCTCCTTGGGGTGCAGGAAGACGACCGGCGTGCCGTGGGCGCCGATGCGGGGCTCGCCCGTGCCCAGGATGGTCACGCCCTTGGCGCGCATCTCGGCGACGGCGGCGTGAATGTCGGCCACCTCGAAGCAGACGTGGTGCTGGCCGCCCTTGGGGTTCTTGGCCAGGAAGCCGGTGATCGGGCTGGTCTCGTCATAGGGCTCGATCAGTTCGATCTGGGCCGTCGGCGTGTCGATGAAGCAGACCCTCACCCCCTGCGTCGGCAGGTCGAACGGCTCGCCTATCTTGGTCGCCCCCAGGATGTCGCGATACAGCTTGATCGAGTCCGCAATCGAGGGCGTGGCGACGCCGACGTGGTTTAGATTGCCGATCATTACTTCTTCTCCGCCGGCGCAGGCTGGGCATAGCCCAGACGCAGGTTCAGCTTTTCAATCAGGTCCGCCGCCGTCTCGGCGATCACCGAGCCAGGCGGATAGACCGCCGCAGCGCCCATATCGAGCAGGGGCTGGACGTCGGCGGGCGGAATGACGCCGCCGACCACGATCATGATATCCTCGCGGCCCAACTTGGCCAGTTCGGCGCGCAGTTCGGGAACCAGCGTCAGGTGCCCCGCCGCCAGCGACGAGGCGCCGACCGCATGGACGTTCTTCTGCACCGCGTCGCGCGCGGCCTCGGCGGGCGTCTGGAACAGAGCCCCCGCCGTCACATCAAAGCCGATGTCGCCGTAGCCGGTGGCGACGACCTTCTGGCCCCGGTCGTGGCCGTCCTGACCCAGTTTGGCGATCAGGATGCGCGGCGGGCCGCCGTCATTTTCCACAAAGGTCGCGACCATGTCGCGGGCGCGGGCCACCTTGGGATCATTCCCGGCTTCCTTGCCGTAAACGCCCGAGACGGTCTTCACCGAGGCGACGTGGCGGCCAAACGCGGCCTCCAGCGCGTCGGAAATCTCGCCCACGGTGGCCTTGGCGCGGGCGGCCTGCACCGCCAGCTCCAGCAGGTTGGCGTCGCCACGTGCCCCATTGGTCAGGGCCTCCAGCGCGGCGTCGGTCGCGGCCTGATCGCGCTCGGCGCGCAGGCGCTTCAGCTTGTCGATCTGGGCGGTCAGAACGGCGGCGTTGTCGACCTTGAGCATCGGAATGCTGTCGGGCGTGTCATTCAGATAGCGGTTCACGCCGACCACGGTCTGCTTGCCGGTATCGATCCAGGCCTGGGTCCGGGCGGCGGATTCCTCGATCCGCAGCTTGGGGATGCCGGCCTCGATGGCGGCGGCCATGCCGCCCAGGGCCTCGACCTCGGCCATGTGGGCGCGGGCGCGCTCGGCCAGTTCATGGGTCAGCCGCTCGACGTAGAAGCTGCCGCCCCAGGGGTCGACGGTGCGGGTAAGGCCTGTCTCCATCTGCAGCAGGATCTGCGTGTTCCGCGCGATCCGGGCCGAGAAGTCGGTCGGCAGGGCCAGGGCTTCGTCCAGAGCGTTGGTGTGCAGGCTCTGCGTCTGACCGCCCGCCGCCGCCATGGCCTCGACCATGGTGCGCGAGACGTTGTTGAACACGTCCTGCGCCGCGAGGCTCCACCCCGAAGTCTGGCAGTGAGCCCGCAGCGACAGCGACCGCTGGTCCTTGGGTCCGAACTTCTCGGCGACCTTTTCAGCCCACAGCAGGCGGCCGGCCCGCATCTTGGCCACCTCCATGAAGTAGTTCATGCCGATGGCCCAGAAGAAGGACAGGCGCGGCGCGAACCGGTCCACGTCCATCCCGGCGTCGACGCCCGCCTTGATGTATTCCAGACCGTCCGACAGCGTGTAGGCCAACTCGATGTCGGCCGAGGCCCCGGCCTCCTGCATGTGATAGCCGGAGATGGAGATGGAGTTGAACTTCGGCGTCTCCTGCGCGGTCCAGGCGAAGATGTCCGAGATGATCCGCATCGAGGGTGCGGGCGGATAGATGTAGGTGTTGCGGACCATGAACTCCTTCAGAATGTCGTTCTGAATGGTTCCGGTCAGGGCGGCGTGCGGCACGCCCTGCTCTTCCGCCGCCACGACATAGAGGGCCAGGATCGGCAGAACGGCGCCGTTCATGGTCATGGACACCGACATCTGATCCAGCGGAATGCCGTCGAACAGGGTCCGCATGTCCAGAATGCTGTCGATGGCCACGCCGGCCATGCCGACGTCGCCCTTCACCCGCGGGTGGTCGCTGTCATAACCCCGGTGAGTGGCCAGATCGAAGGCGATCGACAGCCCCTTCTGACCCGCCGCCAGGTTGCGGCGATAGAAGGCGTTGGACTCCTCGGCGGTCGAGAAGCCCGCGTACTGGCGGATCGTCCACGGATTGCCCGCGTACATGGTCGGGTACGGTCCGCGCATATAGGGCGCGAAGCCCGGCAGGCCGTGGATGGCGTCCAGACCGTCCAAGGCTTCGGGGCCATAGGAGGTCTCGACCGTCAGGCCCTCGGGCGTCAGCCAGGGATCGCGCGTTGGCCCTGAGCCAGTCGTGGTCAGGTCGAGATCGACCTTGGAGAAGTCGGGGAAGCTCATTGGCTCGCCTCCTCGGACGCCATTTCAAAGGGCGCGGCGAACCGCACCGGGGTCAGGGCGGCGGCGTGCACGGGAACATAGGCGGGATCAGCCGTCTCGACCGGCGCCGGGCGCGGATCGGGATCGACGTATTTGGTGACGCCGACCATGTGGCGGGCGCCGTCCTTCAGCGCCGCTTCCAGCTGGCCGCGCGCGCGTTCGACGCGGGGCTGGATCAGGTGATGCTTCAGGGCCTCGACCACGCCGCCTTCGGCTTCGATCGACTGGAACTCGGTCCAGCCGGCCTCGGCCAGATCGCGGGTGCGGCTGTCCAGGAACCAGGACCCGGCGGCGGGATCGTCCACCCGGCCCAGATTGGCTTCTTCCATCAGCACCAGCTGGGTGTTGCGGGCCTGACGGCGGGCGAAGGCGTCGGGACGGCCCTCGGCGCGGGTGAAGGCGTCCAGCACCACCACGTCGGCGCCGCCGACAGCGCCGGCGAAACCGGCGGCGGTCAGACGCAGCAGATTGGGCCAGGGATCGCGCGCCGACAGCATCCGCCGCGACGAGCGGGCCTCAATGATGGCCGGGGTCTCATGCCCGAAGGCCTTGGACACGCTGGCCCAGATCAGGCGCATCGCCCGCACCTTGGCCAGGGCGTCGAAATACTCGGCGTCGACGGAGACGCCCAGCACCACGCCCTTCAGCGCCTGCTCGATGGTCAGGCCGGCAAGCACGGCGGCCTTCACATAGGCCACGGCGCTGGCGGCGGCGAAGGCCAGTTCCTGCCCTGCCGAACCGCCAGCCTCGTGCACCACGCGGCCCGAGGCCAGGAACAACTTCGCGTCGGGATAGGTCCCGGCCAGACGCGCGGCGGCGTCAGCCGCTTCGGTCACGGCGGCGTCGATCTCGCCCTCGCCCGCCTCGGCGTAGGCCGAGATGGGGTCGAGGTGGAATTGCAGCTGCGCCCGGGGCGAACCCTTGGCCACGGCCGCCAAGGCCTCGGCCGCCTTCACGCCGTCAAAGCCCGCGTCCAGCGCCACCGGCGCCAGTTCCAGAGCCACGCCGTCGAGCGCGGCGGCCAGCGTCGCTTCATCCGTCGTGAACGCGCCCCTCAGCACCACCGAGGCGGCGCCGTTTTCAAGATCGGTCAGGACGGCGGCCTTGATCGCCGCCGCCTCGACGCCCTCGACCAGGGTGCGCAGGTCCCACGCCCGCCCCTCGGCGTCCGTGGTGCGCGGCGCGCGCAGCGCCTGCACCCCGGTCGCGTCGGCATAGAGCGGCCGGACGAGCAGGCCGTCGGCGTCGAGGTGGAGCAGGCTTTCGATCGCCCGCCCCTTCAGCGCCTTCTCGGCCTGTTCGCGCCATTCCAGCGGCGTCGGCGTTACAAAACTCATGACCGCGCTGTCCCTTTCGTCGTCGTCCCATTCAACGTCATCCTGGGCCCCGTGCCCAGGATCCAGACACGCGACGCCGGATGCGGGCCACGGGCCAATGACGTGTTTCTGGATCCTCGCCACAAGGGCGAGGATGACGGATCGTGAGTAGGCGAGAATGACCGATCAGGCATGAAGGCCATCAACCAAACTCCACCAGCACGTCGTCGGCGGCGACCGGATCGCCGGCCTTGGCGCCGACCGCCTTCACCACGCCGTCACGCTCGGCCTTGAGGATGTTCTGCATCTTCATGGCTTCGATGATGGCGACGGTCTCGCCCGACTTGACCTCCTGACCGACCGTCACGGGGATGTCGACGACCAGACCCGGCATGGGCGACAGCACCAGCTTGGAGGTGTCGGCGGCGACCTTTTCCGGCAGGCGCTGATACATCTCGGCGGCGCGCGGCGTCAGGACGCGCACGCGGGCCTTCGCCGCCCGGTGGCGGATGTCGAAGCCGTCCGGCGCACGCTTCACCTCGGCGGTGAAGGGCTCGTCATCGAGCACGGCGCGGAACTGGGCCATGCCCGGACGCCAGTCGATTTCCGACAGGGTCAGGTCGCGCTCGTCCAACGAGATGACCAGATCCTCGGCTTCGTCATAGGACAGCGACACCTCATGGCCTTCGCGGCCGATCAGCACGGTCCAGTGGGTGCGTTCCGAAGGGTCGCCCGCCTGTTCGGCCAGAACCTCGTTCATCGCCGCAGCCACGGTGATGAAGATGTCCTTCTGCGCCTCGCTGGGTTCCAGACCCCGGAAGCCGTCGGGGAACTCGTCCTTGATATAGCTGGTCGACAGTTGGCCGGACTTGAAGCGCTCCTGATCCATCACCGCCGACAGGAAGGGCACGTTGTGGCCGACGCCCGACAGATGGGTGTCCTCCAGCGCGCGAGCCATGCCGGTGACTGCGGCTTCACGCGTCTCGCCCCAGGCGCACAGCTTGGCGATCATGGGGTCGTAGAACATGCTGATCTCGTCGCCCTCGCGGACGCCGGAATCGTTGCGGACCGTGTAGTCGCCCTGATCGCCTTCCTCGGGCTGCTCATAGCGCACCAGACGGCCGATCGACGGCAGGAAGCCGCGATAGGGGTCCTCGGCGTAGATGCGGCTTTCGATGGCCCAGCCGTTGATCGACAGGTCTTCCTGCTTGAAGCCCATGGTCTCGCCGGCCGCCGAACGGATCATCTGTTCGACCAGATCGACGCCGGTGATCAGCTCCGTCACCGGGTGCTCGACCTGCAGACGGGTGTTCATTTCCAGGAAGTAGAAGCTGCGGTCTTGCCCTGCCACGAACTCGACCGTGCCGGCCGAGTCGTAGTTGACGGCGCGGGCCAGGGCCACGGCCTGATCGCCCATGGCCTTGCGCGTCGCGTCGTCCAGCAGGGGCGACGGGGCCTCTTCGATGACCTTCTGGTTGCGGCGCTGGATCGAGCATTCGCGGTCGAACAGCGAGACGATGTTGCCGTGCTTGTCGCCCAGCACCTGAATCTCGATGTGGCGCGGGTTGACGATGAACTTTTCGAGGAAGACCCGGTCGTCGCCGAAGGCGGTCAGGGCCTCGGCCTTCACGGCGGCGAAGCCCTCGGCCATGTCGGCGTCGGAATGGGCGACGCGGATGCCCTTGCCGCCGCCGCCGGCCGAGGCCTTGATCATGACCGGATAGCCGATCTCATTGGCGATCTTCACCGCCTCTTCGGTCGATTCAATCAGGCCCATGTGACCCGGCACGGTCGAGACGCCCGCTTCGGCGGCGAACTTCTTGGACGTGATCTTGTCGCCCATGGCCTCGATAGCGTGCGGGTTCGGGCCGATGAAGGTGATGCCCTCGGCCTCGAGCCGACGCGCGAAGACCGGGTTTTCCGACAGGAAGCCGAAGCCGGGGTGCACGGCCTCGGCGCCCGACTGACGCACCGCGTCCACGATCTTGTCCTGGATCAGATAGGACTGGGCGGCGGGCGACGGCCCGATGTGGATGGTCTCGTCGGCCATCTCGCAGGCCAGCGACCCGGCGTCGGCGTCCGAGTAAACGAGCACCGTCTTGATGCCCATCTTGCGGCAGGTCTTGATGATGCGAACCGCGATCTCGCCCCGGTTGGCGATGAGGATTTTGGAGAACATGATTATGCTTTCTCTGCCGTCATCCTAGGCCTTGTGCCTAGGATCCAGAAACACGACGCGGCCGTGCCTGCTGGCGAAGTTGAGAGGGGAACGGGATGGTCAGTCGAGACGGCCTGATCGGCGTCTATATGATGGCGAACCGTATGCACGGGGTGATCTACATCGGCGTGACCAGCGACCTGATCATGCGAACCGACCAGCATCGCAGGGGCGTCGTCGAAGGCTTCACCCGACGATATGGGCTGAAGCGCCTGGTCTGGTACGAACACCACGAGACGATCGTTGACGCCATCCAACGGGAGAAGTCGCTGAAACGCTATCCCCGCGACTGGAAGAGCAACTTGATCGAGCGAATGAACCCCGACTGGTCCGACCTGTTTCCCGCCCTGATGTCCGGGGGAGCCGAGACGGCGCCGGACATCGAGGCCTATCGCGACTGGACGCCCGCCGAAAAGGCGGCGCCCAAGCCGCGGCTGCTGCCGAAGAACTGGCGAACGGACGAAGGCTGAACGCCCATCCCTTACTTCCGGCATCCTCGCCCTTGTGGCGAGGATCCAGACACGCGACGTCGCTCGTGACCCGCCAACGACGGAGTCTCTGGATCCTCGGGACAAGCCCGAGGATGACGCGGGGTGTGTGAGGGAAACTGAGCGCCCATCCCTTGCTTCCGTCATCCTAGGCCTTGTGCCTAGGATCCAGACACGCGCCCTCGCCCATGAAACGCCAACGACGGAGTCTCTGGATCCTCGGGACAAGCCCGAGGATGACGGCGGTTGGGGAGGGACGGGCAGAGGCACGGTCAACCTACAGCGGAATGTTGTCGTGCTTCTTCCAGGGATTTTCCTGGGTCTTGTTCTTCAGCGTGCGCAGGGCCTTGATCAGGCGGCGGCGCGTGCCGTGGGGCATGATGACGTCGTCGATGTAGCCCAGGCCCGCCGCCACGAAGGGGTTGGCGAAGCGTTCCTTGTACTCGGCCTCGCGCGCCGCCAGGGCCTCGGGGTCGCCGGCCTCCTTGCGGAAGATGATCTCGACCGCGCCCTTGGCGCCCATGACCGCGATCTCGGCGGTGGGCCAGGCGTAGTTGACGTCGCCGCGCAGGTGCTTGGAACTCATGACGTCATAGGCGCCGCCATAGGCCTTGCGCGTGATGACTGTCAGCTTGGGCACGGTGGCCTCGGCATAGGCGAACAGCAGCTTGGCGCCATGCTTGATCAGGGCGCCGTACTCCTGCTTGGTGCCCGGCATGAAGCCCGGCACGTCCACCAGCGTCACCAGCGGAATGTGGAAGGCGTCGCAGAAGCGGACGAAGCGCGCGGCCTTGCGGCTGCTGTCGATGTCCAGCACGCCCGCCAGAACCTGAGGCTGGTTGGCGACGATGCCGACGCTCTGGCCGTCCAGACGGCCGAAGCCGCAGATGATGTTCTTGGCGAAGTCGGCGCCGATCTCGAAGAAGTCGGCCTCGTCGACCGTCTTCAGGATCAGCTCCTTCATGTCATAGGGCTGGTTCGGATTGGTCGGGACCAGGGTGTCGAGGCTGGCCTCATCGCGATCCGGCTCGTCATAGCTGTCGCGGGCCGGCGGCTTTTCGCGGTTCGACAGGGGCAGGAAGCCGATCAGGCGGCGGACCTCGGACAGGGCCTCCAGATCGTTCTCGAAGGCGCCGTCGGCGACCCCCGACTTGCCAGCGTGAACGCGGGCGCCGCCCAGGTCCTCATGGCTGACGACCTCGTTGGTGACGGTCTTCACCACGTCCGGGCCGGTCACGTACATATAGGACGTGTCCTTCACCATGAAGATGAAGTCGGTGATGGCGGGCGAATAGACGTCGCCGCCCGCGCACGGACCCATGATGACCGAGATCTGCGGGATGACGCCCGAGGCGAGCGTGTTCTGCAGGAAGATGTCGGCATAGCCGGCGAGCGATTCCACGCCCTCCTGAATGCGCGCGCCGCCCGCATCGAACAGGCCGATGATGGGTGCGCCCGCCGTCAGGGCCATCTTCTGGATCTTGACGATCTTGGCCGCATGCGCGCCGCTAAGAGAGCCGCCGAAGACCGTGAAATCCTTGGAGAAGACATAGACCAGACGACCGCCGATGGTGCCGCGTCCGGTGACCACGCCGTCGCCGGGGATGCGCTGCTCGGCCATGCCGAAGTCGTGGCTGCGGTGCTCCACGAACATGTCGGTCTCTTCGAAGCTGCCTTCGTCCAACAGGACTTCGATCCGTTCGCGCGCGGTCAGCTTGCCCTTGGCGTGTTGGGAGGCGATGCGCTTCTCACCGCCGCCCAGTTTGGCGGCGGCGCGGCGGCGCTCAAGCTCCTCGAGGATGGCCTGACTCATAACTTGGGCGACTCCCTGCAATCGTTCGTGATCACCAAGACGCTCCGTTGCAAAAAGGCAATCGCAACTTTGCAAAAGGGGCGTAAGTGCGTAAGCCTGCCAAGGTCGACGGGTCGTTTTGCAAAGTTGCGATGGCGGAAAAACTCTATCTCGGGGCCAAGGTGCGCAAGCTGCGCGAGGCGCGCGGCTGGACGCTGGAAGCCTGCGCCGGGCGGCTGGCCCTGTCGCCCTCCTATCTTTCGCAGATCGAGACCAACCAACGCCCGGCGACGGCGCGAGTTCTGATCGCCCTGACGCGGGCCTTCGACGTGGACGCCAGCCTGTTCGACCTAGACGGCGACGCCCGTTTGATCGCCGACCTGCGCGAGGCCGTCACCGACGTCGCCGGTCACGCCGAAGCCCCTTCGGCCAATGAGCTGAAGCAGGCGGTGACCAACACCCCCCGGCTGGCGCGACAGTTCCTGGCCCTGCATCAGGACTATCGCCGTCTGGACGAGCGGCTGAAGACGCTGAACGAGACCCTGGGCCGCGACGAGCGGGCGCAGGCCGCCCCTGCCCTGCCCTATGAGGCCGTGCGCGACTTCTTCCACTATCGCGACAACTACATCGACGTGCTGGATCAGGCGGCGGAGGCGCTGGCGGAGCAGTTGGGGCTGGGTTCCGGCGGCCACCCGGAGCGCGATCTGGAAGCGGCGCTGAACGATCTGTGCGGGGTCCGTCTGGCGACCGGCGAAGGGCGCGGCGCGATGCGGCGCTTCGATCCGGCGGCGCGCATCCTCTATGTCGACGCCAGCCTGCCCGGCGCGACGCGGTGCTTCCTGATGGCGCACCAGCTGGTGCTGCTGCGCTTCCACGACCTCATCGAGCATGAGCTGGACCGGGCGGCCTTCGACATCCCCGCCGCGCGCGACGTCTGCCGGGTCGGTTTGGCCAACTATGCGGCGGGCGCCCTGCTGCTGCCCTACCGCCGCTTCCTCGAGGCGGCGCGCGAACTGCGTCACGACGTGGACCGACTGCGGAACCGTTTCCACGTCAGCTTCGAGCAGGTCTGCCACCGGCTTTCGACGTTGCAGAGGCCCGGCTGGCGCGGCGTGCCCTTCTATTTCGCGCGGGTGGACATGGCCGGGAACATCACCAAGCGGCACAGCGCCACCCGGTTCCAGTTCGCCCGCTTCGGCGGCGCCTGCCCCCTGTGGAACGTGCACGAGGCCTTCGGCGCCCCGGACCGCATCCTGGTCAACCTGTCGGAGATGCCCGATGGCTCGCGCTACATCTGCATCGCCAAGAGCGTGTCCAAGCCCGGCGGCTCCTACCTGGAACCCGACCGCCGCTACGCCCTGGGCCTCGGCTGCGAGATCGAACACGCGGACCAGCTGGTCTATGCGGCGGGGCTGGACCTGAACGGCCCCCCGACGCGGATGGGCGTCAGTTGCCGCATCTGCGAGCGCACCGACTGCGCTCAACGCGCCTTCCCGCCCATCGACCGGACACTGCACGTGCCGGAGCATGAGCGGGGGGTGATCCCGTACACGCTGAGCTAACTAAGCTTCCTTCTCCCGATGGGAGAAGGTGGCCCGAAGGGCCGGATGAGGGTCGCTGGCCGCCATCGGCGTAAGCCGTCGCGACACGGCTGACGCCGACGGACAGGTCGAACCCTCACCCTTTCGCCTTAGCGGATCGCCTTTGGCTCTCCGAGGCTCAAGCCCTCTCCCACCGGGAGAGGGTCTTGGTTTACCCCATCGTCGGGATGACGAAGCTCGAGTCCGCGTGTTCCAGCGCGCTGTCGGGCCAGCGGGCGGTGACGGTCTTGGTCTTGGTCCAGAAGCGCAGACCTTCCATACCGTGCTGGTTGATGTCGCCGAAGGCCGAGCGCTTCCAGCCGCCGAACGAGTGATAGGCCACCGGCACCGGGATCGGCACGTTGATGCCGACCATGCCGACGTTGACGCGGGCGGCGAAGTCGCGGGCCGCGCGGCCGTTCTGAGTGAAGATGGCGACGCCGTTGCCGTACTGGTGCTTGCTGGGCAGGCTCAGCGCCTCCTCGAAGCTGGCGGCGCGCATGATCTGCAGCACCGGGCCGAAGATCTCTTCCTTGTAGGATTCCATCTCGGGCTTGACGTGGTCGAACAGCGACGGGCCGATGAAGAAGCCCTTCTCGTGACCCTGCAGGCTGAACTCGCGGCCGTCGACGACCAGTTCGGCGCCTTCCTCGACGCCCTTGTTGATCCAGCCCAGGACCTTGTCCTTGTGGGTCTGGGTGACGACCGGGCCATAGTGGGCCTCGGCGTCGGTCGAGACGCCGACGCGCAGGTTGGGGATTTCCGACACCAGACGCTCGCGCAGTTCGTCGGCGGTGCGCTGACCAACCGGCACCACGACCGGCAGGGCCATGCAGCGCTCGCCCGCCGAGCCATAGGCCGCGCCGGTCAGGTCCTTGATCACCTGATCCATGTCGGCGTCGGGCAGGACGATGCCGTGGTTCTTGGCGCCGCCCATGGCCTGGACGCGTTTCCCGTGCTGGGCGCCCATCTGATAGACGTAGTGGGCGATGTCGGACGAGCCGACGAAGCTGACGGCGTGGACGTCGGGGTGGGTAAGGATGGCGTCGACCGCCACCTTGTCGCCGTGGACGACGTTCAGCACGCCCTTGGGCGCGCCGGCCTCCATCATCAGTTCGCCCAGACGCACCGGCAGCGACGGGTCACGCTCCGACGGCTTCAGGATGAAGGTGTTGCCGGCGGCGATCGCCATGCCGAACATCCACATCGGGATCATGCCGGGGAAGTTGAACGGGGTGATGCCCGCCACTACGCCCAGCGGCTGGCGCATGGAATAGACGTCGATTCCGGGGCCGGCGCCTTGCGTGTATTCGCCCTTCAGGGCGTGCGGGATGCCGCAGGCGAACTCGATGACTTCGAGCCCGCGCTGGATGTCGCCCTTGGAGTCGGCGATGACCTTGCCGTGTTCCGAGGACAGCAGCTCTGCCAGCTCGTTCATGTTCGCCTCGACCAGGCGCTTGAACTCGAACATGACGCGGGCGCGGCGCTGCGGGTTGGTGCTGGACCAGCCTTCGAAGGCGGCCTGGGCGGCCTGCACCGCGCGGTCCATCTCGCTGACGGTCGCCAGTTGGACGCGGGCCTGAACTTCGCCGGTGTTGGGGTTGAACACGTCGCCGAAGCGCCCGGACGCGCCCTCGAAAGCCGCACCGTCGATGAAGTGGCGAATGTCGCGCATTGGGCGTTTCCCTGTGATGTCATTGTTCGTTCCAGCATGGCCTAGCAGACGGATGGCGCACCACCCATTGCAATCTTGCCTCCTATGCTGTGCATTCCTGCAATGTTCGACTGGGACGACGTTCGCATCTTCATCGCCGCCGCCCGCGCAGGCTCGCTGGCTGTGGCGGCCCGGCGGCTGGGCATCGACGCGGCCACGGTCGGGCGGCGCGTGGCGCGGCTGGAGACGGCGCTGAAGTCGACCCTGGTGGCGCGCTCCGCCTCGGGCCTGCTGCTGACCGCGGCGGGCGCGCAACTGCTGGAGACGGCGCTGGACGCCGAAAGCGCCATGGAGGCTGCCGAGCGGGTGACGCGGCCCGACCTGATCGCCGGCACAGTGCGGATCAGCGTCTCGGAGGGCTTTGGCGGCGCGGTCCTGTCGCCCGCCCTGCCCGGCCTGCTGGCGGCGCATCCCGGCCTGAACGTCGAACTGGCCGCCACTTTCGGCTTCCTGTCGCCCAGCCGGCGCGAGGTGGACATGGCCATCACCCTCAGCGCGCCCGCCAGCCCGCGCCTGATCGTCGAGCCGCTGACGCCTTACCAGCTGGCGCTCTACGCCACGCCCGATTTTCTGGCGCGACGCGGCTGGCCCGACACCATCGACGACCTGCCGCGCTTCGACATCGTCGGCTATGTCGACGACCTGATCTATGCGCCGGAGTTGCATTATCTGGACGAGATTCGTCCCAATCTGCGCCCGCGCCTGGCCTCGTCCTCGATCCGGGCCCAGCGGGACATGATTGCCGCGGGCGGCGGGATCGGCGTCCTGCCCTGCTTCCTGGCCGAGGGGCTGACACGGGTCCTGTCCGACCATGTCCTGATCGAACGCCGCTTCTGGCTCAGCACCCACCGCGACGTCCACGACACGGCGCGGCTGAAGGCGGCGCGGCGCTGGATCAAGACCCTGTGCCGCGACGCCGCCGACCGGCTGTCGCCCTACGCGGTTTAGATCGAGCGCTTGGCGCGAGCCGCCATTTCATCTGCGCGGCGATCCATTTCAGCGGCCCGTTCCACCAGCTTCGGGCTCAACGCGACCAGTTCTGCGTCGGTGACAGCGTTGCCGCGCTCGCGGTTGCGGGCGATCTGTTCGGCGCGATAGGCCGGATCGCGCAGGCGAACGGCTTCCTGGCGCATGTTTTCCGCGCCGCGATGCATCTGCTCGGCGCCGCGGCCCATCTGGACGTGAGCCTGGGTCTGCGCCTCGACGCGGGTGCGTTCGGCCTGTTCGCGAGCGCGCTCACCCTGGCGACGCGCGACGAGGGCCAGTTCACGGGCCTGCTCGCCCTGTCGGCGGGCGATGACAGCCTGAGCGCGCGCCTGTTCGGCCTGTTGTCGAGCCTCGACGCCCTGGCGGCGGGCGGCTTCGGCCTCCGCTCGGACCTGAACGGCGTCAGCGGCGTGCCGGCTGGCCCGGGTGCGCGCGATCATGGCCTGACGACGCGCCTCCACGCCCTGTGCTCGAGCCGCCCGCGCGCTCTCCCGGGCGGCCTGCCCCGCCGCGCGCTGCTCGGGCGTGCCGTTCTCGATATAGACGCCATTCGAGGAGTGGTAAAAATAGCCGACGCCATTGGCCGGAGGCGCGGGCGGAGCGGGCGGAGCCGGGGGCGCGGGCGGCGGCGGCGGCGGCGGCAGAACCTGCAACGCCGACAGGGCCGCGGGCGGGGCCGGAGGCGCAGGCGGTGCAGGCGGTGGCGCAGGCGGAGCCGGAGGTGCGGGCGGCGCGGGCGGCGACGCCAGATAGACGACCTCGCCCTTCTCGCTGATCTCCAGGGCCGCCAGAGGCGTGGCGACGACGGCGAGCGCGGCGACGGTCAGGGCGACCGCCAGCGGGCGGCGGCGAGCAGAGGTGTTCGTCATGATGCAGGCGATCCTTTTTTCAAGCGTGTGGGTGTCGGCGGCCATGGCCGTCGCGGGCCAAGAGGCGGGATGGGAGGCGGGATGCGCGGCCAGTCGGACCAGGACCCGGGCGTAGTCCCGACGATCCACGGTCCGTACGGCTTCGGCGTCGGCGGCCTCTTCCGAGGCCTCGGCCAAGACGGCGGACAGCCGCCAGACCAGAGGGTTGAACCAGAACAGCGCCAGCGCCAGCCGCGACAGGATCAGGAAGACCCAGTCCTTGCGCCGCAGGTGGGCCAGTTCGTGCGCCAGGACGGCGGAGGCGGTCCGGGGTTCCGCCACACTGGACGGGTCCAGAACGATGACGCCCGGCGCGACGCCCCAGCTCAGCGGACCGGACACGCGGTCGCTGCTGACAAGCCGGGGCCGCGCGGCAGGCGCCAGGGCGTCCAGCGGCGCGCGCCATGCGGGGCATTTGACGGTCCGTCCCTGCTCCGTCCAGCGGCTCAGGGTGCGCAACCCGAGCAGCAAGCGGCCCACGACCGCCGCTGCGCCCAGCAGCCAGAGACCGGCGGCGATCGTCGCCAGCGTCGGCCACAGCAGGCTGGCCGAGACGGCGACGCCCGCGACCGGTCCGACTTCGCCCGTCCACAGCGGCGTCATCGGCGTCGCCGCAACGGCGGGCGCAGCGGGCAGCAGCGCCAGCTCCAGGGCGGGCAGGACCGCGACCAGCACCGGCAGCGCCAGCAAGAGACAGACGGTGGCGCGCAGGATGTCCACGCGATCCGCCGCACGGCGCGCCACGAAGCGCGCGACGATCAGGCCCGCCGCCACGATCAGGCTGGACTTGACTAGCAGAGACAGAAACAGCGCCAGGCTCATGGCTGACGCTCCACCGCTTCATCGATGGCGCGTTCCAGCGCCGCGGCCTCATCGGCGGTCAGGCGTTGGCCCAGCCCCAGCAGGGCGGTGGCGGCGTTGGCGGCGGAGCCGGCGAAGAAGGTGTCGATCATCCGCTGCAGGGCGCCGGCCGCGACGGCCTCGGTGCGCGGAACGGGGCGATAGACGAAGCCGTCGGCGCCTGCTTGCCGCTCGACCAGCCCCTTGGTCTCCAGTCGGGTCAACAGGGTGCGGATGGCGGAATCGCTGAGCGCGTCCGTCAGGGCGTTGCGCACCCCGGCTGCGGTCCCGGATTCCAGTCGACAAAGGGTCTCGAACACTTCGCGTTCGCGACGGGGCAAGGACTCGATCACGACCAATCTCCGCATCGGTTGACGCTACGCATGTAGCGCTACATTTGTAGCGCTACATGCGTAGCGGATCGAGTCTAAAATGAGGCAGCCGGATTAACTCGGCGTAGGGGTCCCTCTCCTCCCGCCGCACGGCGAGAAGAGAGGGTCCATGCGTCAGCCGACCGGCTTGACGTTGTCGTCCGAGTTGCGGTCGATCCAGCGGTTATAGGGGTCGATCCCCGCAAACGCCGGCTTCTTGTCCGTGACGAAACGGAAGACCTGGGTTCCGCTGCGCAGGGGGCGACGCTCCATCAGCATGACCGACTTCTGGTCGAACGCGCCCTTGCCCGGCTCGGCCGAAAACAGACCCACGTCGAAGGTCTCGTTCAGCGGGGCCTCGGTCTCCTCGCCCTTGCCGTCGGCGTAGAGCTTGCGGGCCTCGACCGTGAGGGCGACGTCCCACTTGCCGTCGGCGCGCTTGGTCGCCGTAACCGACTTGGCCTTCAAGTCATACAGGGTGATCTTTTCGAACAGGTCGGTGATCAGGGCCTGCTTGTCCGCCGGCGCCTCGGCGCGGATGGCGTTGACCAGATCCAGCGAGCGCGGATAGGGCGCGGACTTGAAGGCGTACTGCGCCAGCACCCGACGCAGGGCGCGGTTGACCGCCTCTTCGCCGATCTGATCGCGCAGCAGGTACAGGACCAGGCCGCCTTTCTGATAGTGGATGTACTGCTGGTTCTCGACCCGCATCAGCGGCATCTCCTCCAGCCGCTCCATACCGCGCGAACGGAGGTAGCGGTCCAGTTCGTACTTGAGGAAGCGACGGATCTTGTCGGGTCCGTACAGCTTCTCCATCACCATCAGCGCCGAGTATTGCGCCAGGGATTCCGACAGCAGGGTCGAGCCCTGCTGGTTCGAACCGACCACCTGATGCGCCCACCACTGGTGGCCGACCTCGTGGGCCGTGACATAGGTGACGTAGTCGATCTTCTCCTCGTTCGAGAGGTCGGCGATGAAGCCGAGGCCTTCCGAGTAGGGCATGGTGTTGGCGAAGGCCTGGGCGAAGCTGCCGTAGGCCGGGAACTCGATGATCCGGGCCTGGCGGAACTGATACGGGCTGAAGGCCGTGCCATAGTAGTCCAGCGCCGACTTCATCCCGGTCAACATCCGCTCCACGTTCCGCTCGTGGCCTTTCTGATAGTAGACGGCCAGTTCGATTGGTCCGTGCTGCGCCTTGGCCACCTGATAGTCGGCCGACTGCACCGAGAAGAAGTTCAGCACCGGGGCATCGGTGACGAAGCGGGCCGTGCGGCGGCCGTCCTTCGTCACGTCCGACACCTTGTAGCCCGGCGCGATCGGGGTCTGATCAGCGACCGTGGTCACGGTGATGTCGGCGTTCACCCAGTCGGCGCCGATGTAGTTGTGACCGCGCGCGCTTTCATCCTCCAGCTTGGCCATGCGCAGTTCAGGCGCCAGGCCGTGCTTGCGACGCTTGGCCCGGTCGGACAGCAGGCCGTCGCGCCCCATGCCGATGGTCAGGCCGAACTCGCCGTTGTTGACGAAGGTGCCGTTGTCCACGACCCGCGTGGTGTCGCCGCTGTTCTTGAAGCCGCGCTGCTCCAGCACCGTTTCAAAGGCGATGGTGCGCTTCTCGCCCGGCTGCATCGGCGTGGCGAAACGATAGATACGGTAGTCGAACTCGGGCCACTCCTTGGCCAGCGTCGCGCCCTGAACATCCAGCTTCTCGATCTTCAGGCCGTGCTCCCAGCGCAGGTGGACCTCGGTCAGCGGCGCCGCCGTGCGGTTCTCGATGACATAGGTCCCCTGGGTCAGCAGGCGCGGCTGGTGCGGATAGAGGTCCAGATCCAGTTTGACGTCGGTGATCGACGGCTGGGCCTGCTTTTCGTACTTCAGCAGGGTCTTCTCATAGTCTGCCGTCAGTTGTTCGCGCTGGTCGCGGGTGCGGTACTCGTTCCAGACGTTGGTGTTGATGTAGGCGTAAATCCCGAGGCCGACGAAGGCGGTCAGGGCGACGCCGCCGATCACGCCGGCTGGTCCCATCAGGCGACGCGGCAATCGCTTCAGACGAGGCATGAAGCGCGTCTCCGCACCCCGACGCCACAGACCATAGGCGATGACCAGCAGGACGATGGCGAAGGCCGACCAATAGGCCTGCATCCAGGCGGCGCGGACCACGAACTTGCCCAGGCCGTTCATGTCCGACAGCGCCATCCCCGTCCCCGCGCCATAGCGGTAGAGGACGTGATCGAAGCCCAGATTGGACAGGACGATGGTCGAGATCAGAAAGACCACCATGACGGCCCAACCGACGAACTTGTTGGGCGACAGCGACTGCACGAAGATGGCCAGCACCGCCGTCAGCGAGAAGCCGATCGCCACGGGCGCGACGTACCAGGCCAGGTATTTGCCGATCTCGTAGGTCGTATAACCCTTGATGGTCTGGACGATCATGCCGGCCACGGTCGCAGCCAGCAGGGTCGAGACCAGCACCAGGCTCAGGGCCAGCGTCTTGGGCAGCAGGAAGGTCCAGTCGGGGGTCGCTGTGGCGTCGATGATCTCATGCGTGCGCCGCTCACGGTCGCGCCACACCACTTCGCCGGAATAGTAGATGGCAATAATCATGGCGATCAGGCCGAACGAGCCGCCCAGAGTCTCGATCACCACCCGCGTCACCAGGAGCACCGGCGCGCCGTAGATCTCGCCGGCGAACAGCAGGGTGGCGATGCTGAAGGCGAACCCCAGGACCAGCATGACGAAATAGGCCGGGCTCTTGAACACCGCCTTCATCTCGAAGCCGGTGCGCGAGACCAGTTGCGCCAGTCCCGCCTTGAAGCCGTAGGACGGCGACGCCAGAGGCGCGACGGGGGCCGCGGTCTCGACGGAGGCTTCGGCCAGCGCCTTCAGCTTCTCCTGCTTGCGCAACTTGGCCCCGCGCGGCGAGGGCCGATACAGCGGGAAGGCGGCGGCCAGGAAGGCCATGCTGATCCCCAGCCACAGCAGCTTGTTGCCCAGCAGGATGCCGGTCAGCGGCGCATTGATCGTGTTCCGCTCGGCCGCCGTCCAGTACCGGGTCGTCAGGTCGTAGGCGCCGGCGCCGAAGGGCTCCAGCCAGGCGACCAGCGTCTCCAGCTCAGGCTTGGAGCCGAACACCGTGGTCGTGGTCATGTAGAGGATGAAGAGCCCGACGACGCCGACATAGGTCGCCATCATCGAACGCGTCACCGTGGCCAACGTAAAGAAGACGGCCGAACTGAACAGCAGCCCCGGCAAGCCCATGACCACAAAGCTGTAGAGGTAGTCCAGCGGACGGAAGGGGCCGACCGTCTCCTTGTCCACCCACGGCATCAGCGTGCCGACCAGGATGCCCAGCGCCACGCTCAGGAAGGCCAGGGCCACGACGCCGAAGGCGCCGAGGAAGCGGCCGTAGAGATAGTCGAACTTCGACAACCGACTGGCCTGGATCATGGGACCGAAGCCCGTCGTGGCGTCACGCACCACGACATTGGCGACGATGGCGGTCGTCGCCAGCATGAAGAACAGATTGAAGATCAGATGCGCCTGAGCGATCGCAAAGGGCGCGTTCTTCAGGACGTTGCCGCCCGTGCCCAGGCTGACGTTCGGACTGGCGACAAGGCCGAAACTCAGCAGGAAGAACAGGATGGAGATGACCCAGAAGGCGGGCTGGCGAAGCTGATAGCGGAACTCGAAGGCCGCGACTTTCCCAAACATGCTGCGGGCCTCAGGCGGCTTGAGCGGCGGCGGGACGGCGCGAGGCGGCCAGCGTCGAGAAATAGACGTCCTCCAGACCGCCCGGGGCCGGCTCGAAGCCTTCGCCCGGCTTGGCGTCGGCCAGGACGTGGATCACGGTCTGCCCGGCGAACAGGCGGGTCGAGATGACCTCGAAGCGGGCGCGGTGCTCGGGCAGCGCCTCCTTGGCGATGGCCTTTTTCCAGACGCGACCGGCCAGTTGCTTCATCAGCTCCAGCGGCGCGCCTTCCAGCTGGATCTTGCCGCCCGCCAGCACCGCCATGCGCGGGCACAGGTCGGCCACGTCCTCGACGATGTGGGTCGACAGGATGACCACCACGTTCTCGCCGATCTCGGCCAGCAAGTTGAGGAAGCGGTTGCGCTCTTCCGGGTCCAGGCCCGCCGTGGGTTCGTCGACGATGATCAGGCGCGGATTGCCGATCAGGGCCTGGGCGATGCCGAAACGCTGGCGCATCCCGCCCGAGAACCCGGCCAGCGCCTTCTTGCGGACGGTCCAAAGATTGACCTGGTTGAGCAGGGCCTCGACCGTCTGCTTGCGCTCCTTGGCCCCGGCGATCCCTTTCAGCACCGCCATATGGTCCAGCATGTCGTAGGCCGAGACGCGCGGATAGACCCCGAAGTCCTGGGGCAGGTAGCCCAGCGTGCGGCGCAGCAGTTCCGGCTGGCGGATCACGTCGATGTCGCCGAAGCGGATCTCGCCCGAGGTCGGGCTTTGCAGGGTGGCGATCGTCCGCATCAGCGTCGACTTGCCCGCCCCGTTCGGACCCAGCAGGCCGAACATGCCGGTCGGGATCGTCAGGCTGACGTCGTCCAGCGCCCGTGTGCCGTTGCCATAGACGTGCACGAGATTGTTGATCGTCAGCATGAAGCGCCCCCACAGTGTCAAAGAGACTTCACATTGAAGGATTCATCGTCCGCGCTTCAAGTTAAAGATCAGACAGAAACGCCGAACGACGATATCGGACGACCCGCCGTGAAGGCGAGCCGCCCTCCCCCAGTCTTCCGTCCCTTCCGACCATGAGGCCCGGCCTGCAGACGCCTATTCGGCGAACCATTTCAACGTGATTCCAGCCGTCAGCGGCCGCAGCGGCGTACTGGCCAGGGCCTCGGGCAGTCGGAACGGATCGCCGAACGAAAAGGTGTTCGCCTCGGTGTCGAACGGGTTGTCGACGAAGGCCGTGACGGCCCAGCGTTCGGCTTCAAATCCGGCGGACACGCGCCCCGTCACATAGTCGCCCATGCGGTTGCGTTTCTCCGCGTCGAAGGTCAGACGCGAGGGGCCGACATAGGCCAGGTGGCCCTCGGCGAAGACGCCGATGTCGCGCCAGATCGGGCGACGATAGACGGCCGTGAGGTTGGCGGACGTCTTGGGCACGCCCGGCAGACCAGCGTCGCCCCGCGAGTTGAAACTGGCGCTCGGACGGGTGATTTCCGGATTCGCGAACAGCGCATTGGCGCGGATCTCCAGCCCTTCCGTAGGACGCCAGGCCGTTTCGAATTCCAGTCCCCTGTTGGCCCCGTCGCCGACATTGACGACATAGGCCAGACCGCTGGGCAGGAACTGGTCGCTTTGCATGTCGCGCCAACGCGCCATGTAGATCGCAACCCGCGTGTGGAGACGGCCGTCCCACAGCGTCGCCTTGGCCCCGGCTTCGTAGTTCCACAGGGTGTCGGCGCGGTATTCGCGCGCCGGAACGCCGACCGCCCCGGAGAAGGTCTGTGAAAGCGGCCCCGCCGTGTTGAAGCCGCCGGTCCGGTGGCCCTGGCTGACCTGGACATACATGTTCAGCGCGTCGTCGACACGATAGGCTAGGGCCAGCTTGGGCGACAGGCCCGACGCATCGGCCGCCCCCCGGAAGAAACGGCTTTCCTCCTGCTGGACCACGTCGGAAACGGTTTCGCGGCGCGAGCGATGGTAGCGGGCGCCGCCCACCAGGGTCAGATCCGGCGTGAGCTCCAGCGACGCCTCGCCGAACACGGCGACCTCGTTCATCTGGTCGTCGCGGTCCTCGGCGTAGACTACCGCGCGAACCGGCCGCAGCGCCGACATGGTCGTGTTCGACACCGTCGAGTTTACGGAGAAGAAGCCGCCGGCCAGCCAGCGCAGCCGCTCGGTATCCGGCGACGACAGGGTCGCCTCGCCCACGACCAGTCCGATGTCCCGGCCCTCGTCCAGCGCCCCGACCCGCGCCCCCGAGCCGAAGGCGCGAAGCGCGGACGAGGCGTCATAGCGGCTTTGGAACCTGTGGCTCACCGCTGCGATCGACGCGTCCAGCCGCCCCCAGTCGCCTTCGCCGGAGAGGGTCGCATAGGCTTCGCTGAAATCGTTGGCGTGGGGCTCGCGCACCAGGTTGGCCCGACGCAGCCCGCCCAGCACGCGGTAGACATAGTGGGTGTCTTCGGTGTCGATCGACTGATGAACTACGCCGGCGGTCAGGGACCAGTCGTCGCTCAACCGGGCCGTCGCCGCGAGACGACCGCCCCGCCGCGAGCCGTCGTTCACCCGGTGCAGGTTCAGGCTGACGTCGTTGATATAGCCGCTGTAGGTCTCCTGGTAGAGCGATCCCCTGACCCCCGCCCGGCCGCCGAAAAGAGGCAGGTTGCCGGTGACGGCGTAATCGCTGTTATCGCCGCCGGAGCGGGTGTGCGACTGGGTCAACGACAGGTCCAGAGCGTACCGGTCCAGGTCGGGCCGCCGGGTGATGGTGCGGACCACGCCGCCGATCGGACCGGTCCCGTAGAGCGTGCCCTGGGGCCCCCGCAGGATTTCGACGCGGTCGACGTCGATCAGTTTCAGGTCCGGGTCGGGCGCATTGTAGGTGATGGGGACGAAGTCCAGATACAGCGCCACCGTCGACTGGGTCAGACCGGTGAAGGCGCCGTCAGACATCCCGCGCAGCAGGATCTTGTTGCGACCCGAGCCCAGGTTGGTCACGGTCATCCCGGCCACCAGATACTTGATATCGTTCAGGTCCTGGACGCTGCCGCCGCTGATCTGGCTGGCCGAGATCGCCGTGACGGCCGTCGGCGCGCGTTGGGGTGCTTCAGGACGGCGCCCCGCGGTCACGATGACGTCGCTCACCTGCACGGCCTCCGGCGCAGGCGCCTCGGCTACGCGGTGCGGCGCGGGCGGAGTTGCGGCGGGCGTCGCCGGCGGGAGGCGGCGGATCAGCACGGCGCCGTCCCTGCGGATCACATGACGGCAGCCCGATCCGGCCAGCAGCCGGGTCAAGGCCGCATCGAGCTCCATACGGCCGTCCAGGGCGGGCGCGCTTCCCCGACAGGCCGTGATATCGCCGCCGAGCGAAGTCCGCGTCTGCAGGGCCAGGTCCAGAAGCGCGGCCTCGACCCTTTGGCGAGGAATGTGGAGGTCGTAGGCGCGCGCCTGCCCCGCCTCTGCCGTAGGCGGAGAGGCCAGGGACGCCAGGGCGATGATCAGAAACGGCCCGAAGGCCGGGCGGACATCCCTCTGACGGCGGCGGCGAAAGTCAGCTCGCTTCACGCGCGGCCATACGCACTTCGTGCGGTGTCCGGGCTACGGCTATCGGGACGAAGTCCTGCAACTGGCCGAGCATCCCGGCCTCATCGCCGACTTGCAGGGCGCCGGTGAAATGCAGGGATCGAGCCGACGGCGCCACGGTGACCGGCTTGTCGAAATAGCGCGACAGGTCGTCCGCGACGGTCGTCAGCGCGGCGTCGCGATAGATCAGAATCCCCTGACGCCAGGTCGAGGCATCGCCGGGATCGACGCGGGACCGGACCGGGTCAGCCGCCCCGATCTGATCGATTTTCTGACCGGCGGTTAGCCGTACGGCTTTCCGATCCGTCGTCGAGGAGACGGCGACCACGCCCCGGTCCACGCTGACCGCGAACCGATCGTCGTGGTTCAGCACGTTGAAGGCGGTGCCCAGGACGCGGACGTCGTGATGCCCCGCCGAGATCACAAAGGGGCGGGCCGGGTCGTGGGCGACGTCAAACGCCGCCTCGCCGTCGGCCAGGGTCACCGACCGTTCGTTGCGGGCCATGCGGACGCTCAGTTCCGAACGCCGGTTCATGTGAATGACGGAGCCGTCCGCGAGCGTCAGGGTCCGGGGCGCCGTCTCTGTGCGATAGACCTGGGCCGCGGGCGTCTGGTCCAGCAGCGGCCACAGACCGACCGTCAGGACGACGACAGCCGCCGCCGCGACCGACGGAAACAGCCATGGACGCCGGGCGAAACGCCGTTGGACCGGTTGCGCCGCATCAAGCGGAACGGGCGCGTCGTCATTGGCGGCGTCCGCGCCGACGCCCGGTTCCAGATCGACCCACATCCGCTCCAGCGCGTCATAGGCGTGGCGATGCGCGTCATCGCCCTCGAGCCAGTCCTGAAATGCAAGCCAGTCAGACTCGAGGGCGTCGTCGTCTCTGAGGCGGGCGAACCAATGGAGCGCCTGATCATGCGTGGAGGGCAGCAGAGTCATGCGTTCGGAACCCCGACCCCCGCCGGACGGCCCGGCCTCAGATGTCTAGACGGCGCCGAAGGCCGTTCACCTCCACGACCATCGTTCCAAGGCGCGTGATAACGACCGCTCATCGCTGAACCCTCGCCGACAGGACCCGCAAGGCGTCCATCATGTGCTTCTCCACGGAGCTGCGCGAGATCTCCAGGCGGGCGGCGACCTCCGCGTAGCTGAGGCCGTCGAACTTGTGCAGGCGAAAGACCGTCTGGGTCTTCGGCGGAAGATGGGTCAGGGCGGCCATCAGCGCCGCCAGCCGCTCTCGTCCCGCGACCACGGCCTCGGCGGACGGGGTGTCGGCGATATCCTCGCCGACGCCGGTCGCATGGTTGGCCAGACGCCAGGCCCCGTCTCGCGCCGCCGACGACCGGCCCGAACGCCAGCGATCCATCATGAGATTGGAGGCCAGGCGATACAGGAAGGCGCGGCAGTCGCGCACCTCCATCGCCGAATCCAGTCCGGCCACCTTGAGATACAGGTCCTGCATCAGATCCTCGATCTCGCCCGAGGGGCCCAGCCGGGCGCGGAACAGCCGCGCCAACGCCTCTTTCTGCTCAAAATAGGTCACGACCAGCCGATGCCCTGTCGGACAGGCCGGAGCGCCGCTGGCGCAAGGATCGGCATGGCCGCCGCCTGAAGTCATGTGCCGAGAATTCACCACAGAAATGACTAATGCCGCACATTTTCCCTGAGGCAAGACGGTAACGGCGCCGTCTTCCCCATGAGGCCGGTGTCATGCGGCCGGTGGGGCGTCGCAATGTACGATATTTGGCGGGTCGGTTTCGTTCGGCGTTCGCAGGCCAGCGTGCTGGACCGCGGCGGCGTGACGCCCGGCGAGGCGACCTGGCTTCCGCCCTGCGAGTCGACCTTTCAGTTCATCGCCGATCCGTTCGGCATCCAGCGCGACGGCCTTCTGACGATCTTCGTCGAGGCGTTCGACTACCGCGTCCGGCGCGGCGAAATTCACTACTACCAGTACGATCTCGACGACCGTCTGGTGGACCGGGGCGTGGCCCTGGCGGAGCCGTTCCACCTCTCCTATCCCAGCCTGATCGAGGACGACGGCGAGCTCTACATGCTGCCCGAGGGCTACAAGAGCGGAGCCCTGACGCTCTATCGCTGCGTCCGCTTCCCGGACCAGTGGGAGCCGGTCGAACGGTTGCTCGACGCGCCGGCGATCGACGCGACCGTGGTTCAGCACGGCGGACGGTGGTGGATGTTCTACGCCCTGCCCGGCCCCGACGACCGCGCCATGCGCGAACTGCACGTCGCCTGGGCCGACGCCCTGAAGGGCCCCTGGACGCCGCACCCGTCGTCACCGGTGCTGAGCGGCTTCGAAACGTCGCGCCCGGGCGGAACGGCCTTCGAACATGACGGGGCGCTGCATCTGCCCGTGCAGGATTGCTCCGCCACCTACGGCGCGGCCGTCGAGGTGCTGCGCATCGACGAACTGACGCCGCAGCGGTTCAGCGCCAGCCGGGCGGCCCGTCTGGCTCCCGAAGGACTGCTGCCGGACCACGGCGACGGACTGCATACCTTTTCCGGCGCCGGCGACGTGACCTTCATCGACGTGAAGGGCATCCGCCGCTCGCCCGCTGAAGGCTGGATACGGACCCAGTTCAAGGTTCGCCGTCTGCTGGGCCTGAACGGGCCGCGCGCGCCGCAAACATCCCCCGCCGTCCTGGAGGTCGCTTGACCATGCGTATCGCCGTCGTCATGCCCCGCGGCTGCGTGATGTGCCGTGACAAGGCCAACTCCATGGAGACGGTCGTGCGGACCCTGTCCGAGTCGAGTCGCCTCCAGGGCGCGATCAAGATCATCTGCGACGCGGGCGCCGAGGTTCCCGCCGCCTTCGATCTGCTCACCGTGCCGGCCGGCCTGAGCAAGACCGCGCGCGCCGACGCGGTGGCGGCGATCCTGCGGGACTATGATCCGGACTATGTCGAATATCATCAGCAACTCGAATCCTCAGCGAGCCTGGCCCGCCGGTTTCCCGGCAAGACCCACGTCCTGTATCGACACACCCGGATGAAGCCGTCGCGCGGCCTGATCAACCGCCTGCGCTACGCCGCGCGGCTGCGGCGGTTCAATCGGCTGGTCTTCGTCAGTCAGGCCGCCCATGCCGAATTCGCGGTCGACTATCCCGCCTTCTCCGATCGCGTCTCGGTGGTGTGCAATCCGATCGACGTCGAGACGTGGCGCGCGGACCCCGGCCAGCGCGAAAAGCTGATCCTGTTTTCGGGCCGAGCCATGCAGGAGAAGGGCCTGGCTCATTTCTGCGAAGCGCTGGCGTCCGTTCTGGACCAGCGGCCCGATTGGCGCGGCGCTCTGATGCTCGGCGACTGGGAGCGCCACGAAACCTGGGCCCGACCCCACATCGAGACCCTGGCGCGCTTCGGCGACCGGGTGGAGATTCATCGCTCGGCCTCGCTCCCCGAGGTCATGGCGATGACGAAACGGGCCGCGATCGCGGTGACGCCCTCCCTGGTCGCGGAGGCGATGGGCCTGACCGCCCTGGAAGCCCATGCGGCGGGCGCCGCGCTGATTTCATCCGGTCGAGGCGGGCTGCGCGAAGCCAGCGGACCGCACGCCGTCTATGTCGACCCGCCCCGCGGTCCGGCCCTGGCCGCCGCCATGTCGGCCTTGATCGACGACCCCGAGCGTCGTGTGGCGATGGCCCGCGCCGGACAGAATTTCGTCGCAAGGGTCCACGCGCCCGAGATCCGCGCAAGGCAACTCGACGACTTGCGGGACGACCTGACGGTCGCCGCCAGGCAGGAACGCGCTCTGACCGGTCGATCCGCCAAACCGCGAAACTCCGGCATGGTCTGGGCTCGGCGCGCCTCCGTAGGGGGGTAAAAGTCGCCCGCCCGGCGCGGAGGAACCGCATTTCCTTTCGCTCTTGGATCAGAGCGGTCGCGCCTGCGGCTTGACGGCGCCCACGATTGCTTCTCAGCATAGCGAACGCGCCTCGCGGGGGCGCGGGGCGTCTCGACGGGGGGGCCGTCCTCTCAACCGCCGCTGTCAGGGGATCAGGTCAATGTCGAACGCCTTCAACGAGACGGGGATGATGGACCGGCGCGCGGCCCTGGCCGGCGGTCTGGCGCTGGCGACCGCCGGTTGCAGTTCCCTGCCCCGAGGCGGCGCGACGGCGTCCCGGGCGGACGTCTGGACCTTCGACCGGCTGACGGCCATAGGCGGCCACGCCACCACGGTGGAAGGCGCTCCGCAACTGACGGATTCGCCCTTCGGCCGCGCCGTCCAGTTCGACGGCGTCGACGACGCCCTGCTCATCGACAACCACCCTCTGGCCGGCGCCGAACGCTTCACGTTCGAAGCCCTGTTCCGCCCCGACGGCGGCGCGCATGAGCAACGCTGGTTCCACCTTCAGGAAGCGCCGCCCGCGACCGGCGCCGAACAATGGCCCGGCACACGGTTCCTGTTCGAGATCCGGGTCTATGGTCGCCAATGGTGCCTGGACGCCTTCACCAAGGGGCCGGGCTACAACGTCACCCTGATTTTCCCGGACAAGCTCCACCCCGTCGGCGAGTGGGCCCATGTCGCCCAGACCTACGACGGACATATGTATCGCAGCTACGTCGACGGCGTGCTGCAGGGCGAGGCCCCGCTGGCGTTCCAGCCCCAGGGCCCGGGGGCATCGTCGATCGGATGCCGCTTCAATCGCCTGAACTATTTCAACGGCGCCGTGCGCGCGGCCGCCTTCTCGCATCAGGCGCTGGAACCCCGGTCATTTTCGTTGTTGAAGTCATGACACCGGTTTCTTTCGGTTTTGCGCCCACCACGAGGCTCTCATGCTGACACGCCGATCCGCCGTCCTCGCGGGCCTGGCCGCCGCCGCCATCCCTAAGCCGGGCCTGACGCGTCCAGCCTCGGCCCCGCGCGTGACGACGACCGCCGGCCCGGTCGTCGGTCGGCGCCAGGACGGGATCAGCGTCTTCAAGGGCGTCCGCTATGGCGCGCCGACGCGCCGCTTCCAGGCGCCCCAGCCGCCGACGCCCTGGCGCGACGCCGCCCCCGCCTTCGACTACGGCGCCGCCACCCCCCAGCGCGGGGCCGAGCCGAACCAGAGCGAGGACTGCCTGTTCCTCAACGTCTGGACGCCGGGCCTCGACGCGGGACGTCGCCCGGTCATGGTCTATATCCACGGCGGCGCCTATTCGTCGGGATCGGGGTCTGATCCCCTCTATGACGGGACACGTCTGTCCACGCGCGGCGACGTGGTGGTGGTGACGCTGAACCACCGGCTGAACGCCCTGGGCTACGCCTATCTGGCGCGGCTGACGCCGGGGTTCGAGGACTCGGGCAACGTCGGCCAGTTGGATCTGATCCTGGCCCTGCGCTGGGTGCGCGACAATATCGCGGCCTTCGGCGGCGATCCCGACCGCGTCATGCTGTTCGGCCAGTCGGGCGGCGGGGCCAAGACCGCCACCCTGATGGCCATGCCCGCCGCGAAAGGCCTGTTCCACCGCGCCGCGACCATGAGCGGCCAGCAGGTCACGGCCTCCGGCCCGATCAACGCCACGACGCGGGCGACCGCCTGGCTGAAGGCGATGGGCCTGACACCGGATCGCGCCGCCGAAGCCGTAACCCTGCCCGTCGAACGGCTGCTGGAAGCGCAGACGGTCGAGGACCCGATCCTCGGCTATGGCGGGCTCTATTTCGGGCCGGTGCTGGATTTCCGCAGCCTGCCCCGCCACCCCTTCTATCCCGACGCCGCGCCGCAGGGCCTGAGCATTCCGATGATCATCGGCAATGCGCGCGAGGAAACCCTGGGCTTCATGGGCGACGATCCGCGCAACCTCGGCCTGACGTGGGAGACGCTGACCACGCGCCTGACGCCCGGCGTCATGCGCATCGACATCACGCCGGAAGCCGTCATCGAAGGCTATCGCCGGATGCACCCCGACTGGTCGCCGGATCAGGTCCTGATCGCCGCCACCACCGCCGGTCGTTCATGGCGCGGCGCGGTGATCGAGGCCGAGGAAAGGGCCAAGGCGGGCGCCCCCGCCTGGGTCTATCAATTGGACCTCCCCGGCACGACCGCGTCGGGCCGCAAGGGGGCCTTCCACACCGCCGACATTCCCCTGGTGTTCGATAACGTGAACGCGCCAGGTTCGCGCTCGAGCGGCCCAGGCGCGCAGACCGTTGCGGATCGGATGAGCGACGCCTTCATCGCCCTCGCCCGCCACGGCGATCCCAACCATGCGGGCCTGCCGCGCTGGGATCGCTATGAGCTGCCGACGCGCCAGACCCTGCTGTTCGACGTGAACCCAAGGATGGCCCACGACCCGCGCGGCGACGAGCGGGCCTTCTTCTCGGCCATCCCCTACATCCAGCCGGGGACCTAGAGGGGGAAGTCCACACGGGCGGCCCAGGCGCGCGCCAGTTCGGGCCAGACCTGAGCCGGCCGCCCCTGGATCAGACGCATGCCGAAGCCGTGACCGCCCTCCTGGAACAGGTGGGCCTCGGTCTTCACCGACGCCGCCTTCAGCGCGGTGAGCAGTTGCAGGCTGTTCTCGACCGGGACCGAGGCGTCGTCCATCGCGTGCAGCAGGAAGACCGGCGCCGCCCCGGTCCAGTTCATCCGCTCCAGCGAATAGGCGGCGACCTGCTCGACCGAGGGCGAAGCCCCCAGCAGGTGGTCGCGCGAACCGGCGTGCGCATGGGGATCGGCCATGGTCGCCACCGGATACATCAACACCGTCAGATCGGGCCGCAGCGACACCTCGTCCGCCGCATCGACCGGCGCATAGGCCCCGTCCGTCCGCGCGCTGGCCAGCCCGGCCAGATGCCCGCCCGCCGAAGCGCCCAGCACCGCGATCCGGTCGGGCCGGACGCCGAACTCGGCCGCCCGGCTGCGGATCAGGCGGATCGCCCTCTGCGCGTCCTGCAGCGGCGCGTCCGGCCCCGCCGCCCATCCGTCAGCCGGCAGGCGATAGCGCAGAACGAAGCAGGTCGTGCCGCTGGCGGCGAAGACCCGCGCCACGTCGAAGCCCTCCTTGTCCAGCACCGACCAGCGATAGCCGCCGCCGGGGATCAGCAGCATGGCCGAGCCGTTCGGGCGCTCGGGCCGCATCACCGTCATGATCGGATCGGTCGTGTACTGGGCGTAACGATCGCGATAGGCGGGATCGGTCGACCGCTCGGGCACGATGGGAACCACCGTCACCCCCTCGCCGCCCGGCGCGCCGTTCGGCCACAGCCGGACCATCTCGGTCGGATCGGGCGGCGCCACGGTCTGCACCCGCACCGCCGATGCTGCGGGCAGACCCGCCGCCAGAGCCGGGGCCGCCGCCCCCATGATCAGCAAACCGCGTCGGTTCACGTCCATTCCCGCCTCCTGCTGGAATTGAAGAAGGGCGCCCGCCCCCTCGGACGAGCGCCCCCTGTCGGCCTCAGGTCATCAGACCTTGGCCAACTCGTATCTCGGCGAGATCAGGTGGATGACCAACAGGGCCACCAGATAGGCCGAACCCGCGACCACGAAGATCGGGGTGTAGGTGCCGATCTTGTCCAGCACGAAGCCGGCGTACTTGGCCATGATCATGCCGCCGATACCGCCCAGCATGCCGCCGATGCCCACGACCGAGCCCACCGCCGAGCGCGGGAAGACGTCGCCGGGGAAGGCGTAGAGGTTGGCCGAGAAGCCCTGGTGGGCCGCCGTGGCCAGGCCGATGATCAGCACCGCCAGCCATACGTTGGAGGCGAAGGCGGCGAAGGCCACCGGCACCGCGCACAGGGCGCAGATCAGCATGGTGGTCTTGCGCGCCCGGTTCAGGCTCATGCCGCGATGCATCAGCCGCGACGACAGCCAGCCGCCGCCGACCGAACCCACGTCCGACAGCAGGTAGATGGCCACCAGCGGCGGACCAAAGGTCTTGAGGTCCAGGCCGTAACGCTTGCCCAGGAAGTCGGGCAGCCAGAACAGGAACATCCACCAGATCGGATCGATCAGGAACTTGCCGCCCGCATAGGCCCAGGTCTCCTTGACCGTCAGCAGCTTCTTCCAGCCGATCTTCTCGGCCGGATCGGCCGGGTCCTGCTCGATCCAGGCCAGTTCGGCCGCCGTGACCTTCTTCTGCTCACGCGGACGGCGATAGACCAGCAGCCAGATCGGCAGCCAGACCAGCCCCATCAGGCCGGTGATGACAAAGGTCATCTGCCAGCCGAAGGTCAGCACCAGGAAGGGCACCAGCAACGGGGTGACGATGGCGCCGATATTGGTGCCCGCGTTGAACAGGCCGGTCGCCAGGGCGCGTTCCTTCTTGGGGAACCACTCGGCCACGGCCTTGATGCCGCCGGGGAAGCCGCCGGCCTCGCCGACGCCCAGGACCACGCGCGCCATGATGAAGTGCGACAGGTCGCGCGCCGCGCCGTGCATCATGTGGCCGATCTGCCAGATGAAGAAGGCGGCGCCGAAGCCCCAGCGCGCGCCGACCTTGTCCATGATCCGGCCGAAGCACAGATAGGCCACGGCGTAGGAGGCCTGGAACCAGAAGACGATGTCGGCATAGTCCGTCTCGGACCAGCCGAACTCGGCCGACAGGGTCGGCTTCAGCACGCCGATCATCTGCCGGTCGACGTAGTTGATGACCATGGCCGCGAACAGCAGCCACATGATCAGCCAGCGGTATTTGCCTTGCGGGGGCGCCAATACGGTGATCGGCGCCCTCTCGTCAGGTGCGGTCGAAGCGTCTCTCATGATGCGAACCCATTCCCTTGATTTCCTCGGCGCGCCCCGTCTTCTTGGCCGCTCTGAACGGCGGACGAGTTCGCGCTGTATTGATGACTAGCCCGGCGATTGCTGCGGCGCAGCCTTCACCACCGTGCAGCGGATTTCTCCCACGCCTTCGAAAACGCACGTCGATTGGCTGCCGGCATAGACGCGATGAACGCCGGTCACGGCGCCGGTCGACACCAGGGTCCCTGCCGTCAGCGGTCGGCCCCAGCGGGCGCAGTGCTCCAGCAGGAAGCGCACCGATTCCAGCGCGCCGCCGGCCAGGGAGGTCGAGCCGCCCCGACCGACGCTGACGCCGTCGATGACGGTCTCGACCTGAATGGCGTCCAGCCGGTCGCGCCAGTAGGTCAGCTCCGGGCCGATCACCAGGCCGCCGTTATTGCCGAAATCCGAGGCCACAACGGCCGAACCCAATTCGTTGATGGCCGACAACGGGCTGCCCGCCAGTTCCACGCCGATGAAGACGACGTCGATCTGATCGGCGGCTTCCTCGATGGTCCAGTCGGTCTTGGCGGGGTCCATGTCGACGCCGATACGGGCGATGAACTCGGCCTCGACGGCCGCGAAGCCGCCCTCGATGGCAGGCAGCGGCGTCGGCGCATCGCCTGTGGTCCAGACGTTGCCGGCGAAGATGGCGCCGGCCAGACGGTGGATGCCCAGGGCCGGCTGCTGTGCGGGCGGCACGCCGCCGACCTTCCAGCCCACGACCCGATCCGGGTACAGGGCGATCGCCGCGTCCTGAATGGCGTAGGCGCGGGCCAATTGCTGGGGAAGGTCGCCCGGATAATCAGGCACGGCGCGCGCGGCGAGGCGCGCGCTCACGAAGGCCTCGGCGACGGCCCGATCCGCGCTCGGCGTGTGGTCAGGAGCCGCCGTCATGCGCGGCGCTCCGAAGGAATGGTCAGGTCGGTCAAATGACGCCCCATTGGAAAACGCCGGATAATGGGGGGCTTAGGAAACCGGTGTCAATCCGCCTTGAAAACACCCCATGGCGCGCGGCGCCCGGCGGGGCTATGCCTTATGGTCCAACACGAGCACGAGAGGGAACGCCTTTGTCGGAAGACGATTCGCGGCCGGCGAAATCGGGCAAGCGCGCCACCATCAACGACGTCGCCCGCGTGGCGGAGGTCTCCAAGAAGACCGTTTCGCGCGTCATCAACCAATCGCCCTTCGTGCGCGAGGATACGCGTGAGCGCGTCCAGGCGGCGATCGACGAACTGGGCTTCATTCCGGATCCGCAGGCGCGCGGCCTGGCCTTCCGACGCTCCTTCCTGGTCGGCCTGATCTACGACCAGCCCAGCCCGACCTATATCGTCAACATGCAGCAGGGCGTGCTGGACTCGCTAAAGGGCTCGGGCCTTGAACTGGTGGTCCACCCCTGCAGCCGCAACTCCCCCACCCTGCTCAAGGACATCCGCGGCTTCGTCGAACGCCAGCGCCTGTTCGGCGTCATCATGCCGCCGTCAGTGTCCGAGGACGAAACGGTGATCGAACTGCTGCGGGAACTGGACTGCCCCTATGTCCGCATCGCCTCGCTGGCGCTGGACGAACCGCAGAACATGGTCGTGACCAACGACTGGATCGGCGCCGCGGAAGCCGCACGGCATCTCGCCGACCTCGGCCATCGCCGCATCGCCCTGGTGCGCGGCCTGGCCTCCTTCCGGTCGTCCGCCGTGCGCGGTCAGGGCTTTATCGACGCCCTGGCAGAACGCGGCATCGTCCTGCCGCCCGCCTATGATCGGCAAGGCGCCTATACGTTCGAATCGGGCGTCGAGGCCGGCCACGCCCTGCTGTCCCTGCCCGAACCGCCGACCGCGATCTTCACCCTGAACGACGACATGGCGCTGGGCGTGATGCAGGCGGCGCGCGAACGCGGCATGGAGTTGCCCCGCGACCTGTCGGTGGTCGGCTTCGACGACCTGCCCATGGCGGCGCGCGTCTGGCCCAATCTGACATCCGTCCGCCTGCCCATCCGCGAGATGGGTCGGATGGCCGCCGAGAAGCTGCTGGCCCCCATGCGCGGCGTCGATCCCGCCAAGCTGGAACAGCCCGAAGTCCGCCCCGCTCTGGTGGTGCGCAACTCGGCCGTGCCCTTGGGATATTGATCCGGTTTGCAACGACAAAGGCGGTCGGCGCTGCGCGCCGACCGCCTGTTTCTTAAGCCGTTTCGAGCGCGGATTACGCGCTGACGACGCCCTTGAGATACTCGCGAATGCCCTCGTCGGTGGCGTTGGCGAAGAAGTATTCCTGGAACTTTTCGCCGGCCACGGTCGCCTTGAGCAGATCCTGGTCGATGGACTTCAGGACGGTCAGCATGTCGTTGCAGGTGACGGCCTTCAGATCCTTCAAGATGCCGCGGTTCTTGCGCATGATCTCAGCGCGTTCACGCGGATAGCCCAGACCCCGCTCGCCCTCGAACAGCTTGCGATAGACGTCCTGAAGGTTCAACTCGGCCGCCCAGCCGAAGCCCTTGGCGTAGGGCATGGAGATGGCGTTGCCGTCGTTGATCTGGCCGAATAGGAAGGCGTCGGTGGGATCGATGACCAGGCCGCAGAAGACGCCGGGCATGGAGTTGGAGGCCAGCATGGAGCCCATGCCGGTGCCGCAGCCCGTGACGACGAAATCGGCGGCGCCCGAGTTCAGCAGGATGCCCGCCAGAAGCCCGTTCATGACGTAGGTCAGCGAAGCCTTGTCCTCTGGCGCATACATTCCATAGTGGAAGACTTGATGGCCCAGGGGTTCTGCGACGGCGGTCAGGGCGGCGTGCACCGCCTCGCTCTTCGCAGCCTGGCTGTTTTCGATGATGAGCGCGATTTTCATTGGGTTTCCTCTCGGGAGAAGACAGTCTGCTGCCGACTGTCGGCGAATTTCGGACGCCCCAGATGCGACGAGGCAGCGTGAGCGGTCCAGAGATGTTTTCAGCTATGGCCTAGCCATCTACGCCGGTATATGACACCGGTTTCCTACACAGACAAGCCGGGTCCAATCTCGGCGCCGAATGACATCTAGAGGAAATGTCCACGCCATGAGCAATCCGTTCGATCTGACCGGCAAGGTCGCGCTGGTCACCGGCGGCAACACGGGTCTGGGTCAAGGCATCGCCCTGGCCCTGGCTGCTGCGGGCGCCGACGTCGCGTCGGTCGCCCGTCGCGCGTCGGACGACACGGTCGGCAAGGCGCTGGCCAAGGGCCGCAAGGCCGTCTCCATCCAGGCTGACCTGACTTCGATCGAACCGGTCGAGCGGATTCTGGACGAGGCGACCGCCGCCCTCGGCCCCGTCGACATCCTGGTGAACAACGCCGGCATCATCCGCCGCAATGACGCCGTGGACTTCACCGAGCAGGACTGGGACGACGTCATGAACGTCAACCTCAAGGTCCTCTTCTTCCTCAGCCAGGCCACGGCCAAGCGGATGATCGCCGACCAACGCGGCGGCAAGATCATCAACACCGCCTCCATGCTGTCCTATCAGGGCGGCATCCGTGTGCCGTCCTATACCGCGTCGAAGTCCGGCGTGGCGGGCCTGACCAAGCTGATGGCCAACGAGTGGGCCAAGCATGGCATCAACGCCAACGCCATCGCGCCGGGCTACTTCGCCACGGACAACACCCAGGCGCTGCAGGACGACCCGGTGCGTTCCAAGGAGATCCTGGGCCGCATCCCGGCCGGGCGTTGGGGCGATCCGTCGGACATCGGCGGCGCCGCTGTCTTCCTGTCCAGCTCGGCCAGCGACTATGTTCAGGGCATCACCCTGCCGGTCGACGGCGGCTGGCTGGCGCGCTGATCCCGCGCTAGCGTCCAGACCATGAGCCAAGATCAGCAAGCAGCGAACGGGCCTCAAGCCGCGAGCGACCGCGTCGCGAGCATTGGCTCCAGGAATGGTCGTATCCTCTGCTTCGGCGAGATGCTGCTGCGGTTCAGTCCGAACCAGAACGAGTTGCTGCTTCAATCCCCTGCCCTGACCGCGCGTCCGGGCGGGGCCGAGGCCAATGTCGCCGTCGCCCTGGCCCGCTTCGGCGCGCCCGCGGCGATGGCCACGGTGCTGCCCGACAACGCCCTGGGTCAGGCCGCACGCGACGAAGTGCGGCGCTACGGCGTGGACACCGCGCCCATCGTCTTCTCGCCCGGCCGCATGGGCCTCTATTTCCTGACGCCGGGCGCCGTTCGCCGTCCGTCGGAAGTCCTCTACGACCGCGCCGGTTCGGCCTTCGTCGAGCGCGTCGCCGACGCCTTCGACTGGGACGCCTTGCTGGACGACTATGAGTGGCTGCACGTTTCCGGCGTCACCCCCGCCACCGGGCCGAACGGCTCGCGCGCGGCCGTCGAACTGGTCGAGGCCGCCGTGCGCAACGGCGTGCGCGTCAGCTACGACGGCAACTTCCGCGGCAAGCTGTGGGAGCAATGGGCCGGCGATCCGCCCGCCACCCTGGGCAGGATGCTGGCCGGCGCCGAGATCGCCTTCGCCGACGACCGCGACTTCGCCCTGGTGCTGACGACGAAATTCGAGGACGCCGATCCCAATGCGCGCCGCCGCCTGGCCGCCGCCGCAGCGTTCAAAGCCTTCCCCCGCCTGCAACGCATCGCCTGCACCCTGCGGGTTCAGGAAAGCGTGGCGGATCAGGCCCTGTCGGCCGTCATGCTGACGCGCGGCCCGGATGGCGGCGTGATCGAGACCTCAGCCGACGCCCTGCATATGACCGGCGTCGTGGATCGCGTCGGCGGCGGCGACGCCTTCGCCTCGGGCGTGCTGTTCGGCCTGTGGAGCGGCTGGTCGGATCAGGAATCGCTCGACTTCGGTCTGGCCGCCGCCGGCCTGAAACACTCGGTCCCCGGCGACTTCAACCTGTTCACCGCCGCCGAGGTGCGCGCGGCCATGGGCGACGGCGGCTTCGACATCCGCCGCTGACGGTTTCGTGAAATCCAACGCGATTTCAGCCGCGCCTCGACACTAGGAAACCGGTGTCAATCGTGATTAGCTTCGCCACTGCAAGCAGCCGTCAGAGCTGCGAGGCGACCCATCCGAGGAAGACCCCATGTCCGCAATATCCATGAACCGCCGCGCCCTGCTGGCGGCCGGCGCCGCCGCGACCTTCACGGCCGCCTCCGCCCCCGCCCTGGCCAAGACCGTCATGCAGGCCGCGCCCGACCGCGCCGCCGTCCTGGCCACGATGAAGCGCGCCGCCCGGTTCATGACCGACGAGGCCGCCGTCGAGGGCGGCTATGTCTGGAACGTCCTGCCCGACTTCTCGCGCCGTTGGGGCGAACTGGAAGCCTCGCCGACCATCATCTGGGTCCAGCCCCCCGGCACGGCGACCGTGGGCCATCTCTACCTCGACGCCTATCACGCCACCGGCGACGAGCAGTTCTATGAGGCCGCCAAGTCCGCCGCCGACGCCCTGGTGCGCGGCCAGCATCCGGCCGGCGGCTGGAACTACGTCATCGACACGGCGGGCGAGGATTCGCTGAAGCGCTGGTACGCCACCTATGGCCACAACGCCTGGCGGATGGAGGAATACCACCGCTACTACGGCAACGCGACGTTCGACGACGCCGGCACGGCCGAGGCCTCGCAACTGCTGCTGCGGGTCTATCTGGAGAAGCGAGAGCGCAAGTATCGCGCCCCCCTGGACAAGGCGATCCAGTTCGTCCTCGACGCCCAGTATCCGAACGGCGGCTGGCCCCAGCGCTATCCCTTCGTCGAGAACGGCGGCATCCACGGCCACGCCGACTATACCCCCTACATCACCTTCAACGACGACGTGGCGGGCGAGAACCTGGAGTTCCTGCTCTACGCCTATCACGGCCTGGCGACGAACGGCCGGGGCGACCCGCGCCTGCTGGACGCCATCCAGCGCGGCATGGACATCTTCGTAAAGACCCAGCAGCCGCTGCCGCAACCGGCCTGGGGCCTGCAGCACTTCCCCGACACGCTAAAACCGGCCGGCGCCCGCACCATCGAGCCGCAAGCCTTCGCCACCCACACCACCGGCACGAACATCAAGTCGATGCTGGGCTTCTATCGCCTGACCGGCGACCGCAAATACATCGCCCGCCTGCCCGAGGCCCTGGACTGGCTGGATCAGGTCAAGACGCCGCAGAACCTGATCGCGCCGGGCCGCACCCACCCGACCTTCATCCTCGAAGGCTCGAACACCCCGGTCTATATTCACCGACGCGGGTCCAACATCACCAACGGCCAGTATTACGCCGACACGAACCCGAACAATCTGATCGTCCACTACGGCTCGTTCCGCAACGTCGACACCGCCGGACTGCGTCGCGAGTACGAGGAACTGGCCGCGAAATCGCCGGAAGACGTCAGCCGCAACTCGCCGCTGAAGGCCCGCCCCGGCACGCTGCACCTGCCCAAATACTTCACGCTTCAGGACGTGGACGTCTGGGACATGTCGTCGGACGCCCGTCGCCTGGCCAAGCCCGCACCGGGCCGCGCCGCCGAACTGGTCGCCGGCCTGAACGCGCGCGGCTACTGGCCCTCGCCCCTGACCACGACCTCCAACCCCTATATCGGCGAGGCCCCGGCGGCGGTGACCGGCGGCGAGTATCAGACCACCCGCGTCGGCGACCTGTGGGACACCTCGCCCTACACCACCGACTATCCGGTCGAATGCGTCTCGACCCAGGTCTTCATCAAGAACATGGGCGAACTGATCGAGACGCTGGCGGGGTAACGCCCCTTCCGTCATCCCGGAAGCCCGCAGGGCTATCCGGGATCCAGACGTCAGCTCTTGCCCGTCATCGCCCCCGCTGAACGCCGCCGCCTGGGTCCCGGATCTGCGGCTCGCCAGCGAGCCTTCGTCCAAGATGACGGCAGAACGACGCCCCACGCCATTTCGCGCCAGCCGTCATAGCCGCGCGCCGCAAGTCCTTGAAATCAAGCCGATCGCTTCAAGCTCGACGCCATTTGCTCGCCCTGGCGCCCAGGGCTGGCAGACTATGCGCGTTCTTTGACATCACCGCCCGCCATCGTCCGCCCCGCCAGGACCCCGGCTCCCCCTCCCGGATCGCCAAGGCCCCTCCGGCGTCCCGCCGCCATTGCACCAATTGCACTGTTTTTTTCGCTGCACCGTGCAATCCGCCCCTCGGAAACACCGCCAGCTTGGGGTCTCATGACCCAATTTTTCCGTCCTCCCCGGCCTTGTGCAGGGGCGCTGACGGTCTCCCTTCCCCCTCAATGGGGGAAGGGCGGGGATGGGGGTGAAGCCACCGCCATCGAAGGTTGAGCGCATGAGGCGGTCCACGTCTCCCCGGCCGAAGCGGCCTGCCCACACCCCCACCCAACCCTCCCCCATCGAGGGGGAGGGCTTTGAGTTGAGGGCCAAGGCGCGCTCCGACCCGACGAAGGAGAAAGCCCCCCTACAGATAGGCCCCAACCTGCCAGGGCACGAACTCGTTGTCGCCGATGCCCAGCGCCTCAGACTTCGACGGCTCGCCCGAGGCCACCGCCAGCATCCGCTCGAAAATGGCCCGCCCCACCGCCTCCATCGCCGTCCCCGTCAAAACCGGCGAGGCGTCGATGTCCATGTCCTCGTCCATCCAGTTCGCCAGTTTGGCGTTCGATGCCACCTTGATCGACGGCGCAGGCTTGGCGCCAAACACCGACCCCCGCCCCGTGGTGAAGACGATCAGATTGGCGCCCGAGGCGATCTGTCCCGTCGCCGAGCAGGGATCATAGCCGGGGCTGTCCATGAAGCTCAGCCCCTTGGCCGTCAGCGGCTCGGCATAGCCGATCACGTCGTTCAGCGGCGTCGAACCGGACTTGGCCACCGCGCCCAGCGACTTCTCCAGAATGGTCGTCAGACCGCCCTTCAGGTTGCCGGGCGACGGATTGTTGTTCAGCTCCATGCCGTGCTTGTCGGCATAGGCCCGCCACCATTCCAGACGCGCGTTCAGCTTGTCCGCCACGTCCTGCGACGCCGCACGACGCAGCAACAGGTGCTCCGCGCCCCAGATCTCGGGCGTCTCCGACAGCATGGCCGAACCGCCGTGCGCGACCAGCAGATCCACCGCCGCGCCCAGCGCCGGGTTGGCCGTCACGCCGGACCAGCCGTCCGACCCGCCGCATTGCAGGCCGACCGTCAGGTGCGAGGCCGACACCGGCTGGCGCTCGACCTTGGCGGCCTCGGCCACCAGTTCGCGCACGACCTCGATCCCCGCCTCAATGGCGCGGGCCGTGCCGCCGGCTTCCTGAATGGTCAGGGCGCGCAGGGTCGGCCCCGCCTCCAGACCCTCATTGGCCAGCCAGGCCGGGATCTGATTGGCCTCGCAGCCCAGCCCCACGATCAGGATCGAATGGAAGTTCGGATGCTGGGCATAGCCCGCCAGCGTCCGCTGCAGCAGGGTCGTGTCGCTGCTCAGCGAAGACCCGCCGCAGCCGCCCTGATGGGTGAAGGCGACCACCCCGTCCACGCCCTTGGGCAGGCTGACGTCGGGGAAGGCGTCGGCAATGCGCCGCGCCACCGTGGCCGAACAGTTCACACTGGTCAGGACGCCCACGTAGTTCCGGGTGCCGACCCGACCGTCCGCGCGGACGATGCCGTTGAACGTCGCCCCTGTCAGAGGCGCCGGCGCACGCACGTCCGCCCCGACCTCGGCCTCACGCCCGTCCTCGGCCATGGCCAGGTTGTGGACGTGGACATGATCCCCGACCGCGATGGCGACCCTGGCCCGGCCGATGACCTGGCCATAGCGACGGACCAGCCCGCCCTGCTCCACCGCCCGACGGGCGATCTTGTGCCCGGTGGCGACAGCGGCGCGGGCGGACGCCTCCAGCCCCTCGGGCGTGTCTCCCACGGCGATGTCATCCAGGGCGATGGCGACATCGTCGGCGGGGTTCAGGACCAGGACGCGGCTCATGATCTACTCCGTCACCCGGCGAGCGGCCTCGACCGCGCCGTGCTCTCTCAACGACAGGAAGGCCCCCGTCACCGCCTCGACAAACCGCCGGTCGGTCGCCAGCGTCGCGGGGAAGACCGCCGACAGCGTCAGCAGGGCGCGGACCTCGGCCTCATCGTTCTCCGAGGCCGCGATCAGCTCGGCGGTGCGCGCCGCCAGCGGGTCGTCGACCACCACGGCCTCTCCGCTCTCGGTCACGCCTTCCTGCCAGCGCATCCAGGCGGCGACGCCCAGGGCCATGGCCGCGATGCCCTGGCCTACGGCCAACCGCTCAGCAGCCCCCGCCAGCAGCCGCTGAGGCAGCTTCTGCGACCCGTCCATGGCGATCTGCCGCGTCCGGTGCATCAGGGCCGAGTTGGAAAAGCGGGCCATCAGCTCGTCGCGATAGGCGGCCACATTCAGCCCCGGCGGCGGGCTCAGCGTCGTCTCCGCCTCGTCCCACAGGGCCTCGACAAAGGCGCGGAAGGCCGGAACCGCCACGGCCTCATGAACGTGCTCATGGCCCGACAGGGCGCCGAGGTAGGCGATGGCCGAATGGGAGCCGTTCAGCAGCCGCAGCTTGGCGTCCTCCCACGGCTCGACCGCGTCGGTCAGTTGGATCCCGAAGGCGGCGAAGTTGGGCCGCTCGCCCGCGAACCAGTCCTCGATCACCCACTGGGTAAAGGGCTCGGCCTTGACCATGCCCTGGTCCTCGACGCCGAGACGGGCCGTCAGGCGGGCGATGTCGTCGGGCGTCGTCGCGGGGACGATCCGGTCGATCATGGTCTGGGGGAAGGCTCCCTCAGCCTCGATCCAGTCGGCCAGCGCCGGATCGATCCGCCGGGCCATCGCCAGCACCCCGGCGCGGATCCGCTGGCCGTTATGCGGAAGGTTGTCGCAGGAGATGACGGTGAAGGGCTTTACCCCCGCCGCCTTCCTCGCCTGCAAGGCCGCCACAATGAAGCCCGGAGCCGTGCGGGGCGCGGCAATGTCTGCCAGATCGGCCGCCACATCGGCGTCGTCCAGCAGCAGGTCGCCCGTCGCCGGATCAAGGCGATAGCCCTTCTCCGTCACCGTCAGGGTGACGATGTGGACCTCGGCCTCGGCCATGGCCGCGACCAGGGCGGCGGGATTTTCCGGCCCCACCAGCACCCCGCGTCCGGCGCCGATCACCCGCAGATGCTCGTCCGCCCCGTCGCGAACGACCAGGGTGTAGAGGCCGTCCTGCGGGTTCAGCTGGTCGCGCACGCCGGGCGACCGCAGCGATGCGCCGAGCACGCCCCAACGCAGGTCGCCGCTCGCCAGGGCGTCGTCGAACACCACCGCCTGATGCGCCCGGTGGAAGGCGCCGATGCCCAGATGGACGACCCCGGTCTTCACCGCCGCGCGGTCATAGGCCGGGCGGGCGACCTCGGCGGGCAGGCTCGTCACGCTTGCTTCATTGAGGCGGGTCACAGCTTGTAGGCCGCCTTGACCAGACCATAGGTTAGGGCGCGGGCCAGTTCGTGGGCCTCGTCCTCTTCCATCCGGTGCTCGACCACCAGCTTGGCCAGGAAGCCGCAGTCCATCCGCCGGGCCACGTCGTGACGGGCCGGGATCGACAGGAAGGCGCGCGTGTCGTCGTTGAAGCCGACGGTGTTGTAGAAGCCCGCCGTCTCGGTCGTCTGCTCGCGGAAGCGACGCATTCCCTCGGGGCTGTCGTGGAACCACCAGCTCGGCCCCAGCTTCAGCGCCGGATAGTGGCCGGCCAGCGGGGCCAGCTCGCGGCTGTAGGAGGTCTCGTCCAGGGTGAACAGGATCAGGGTCAGGCGGGTGTCCGACCCGAACCGATCCAGCAGCGGCTTCAGCGCCCGAACGTAGTCCGTCTGGGTCGGAATATCGCAGCCCTTGTCGCGGCCAAAGCGGTTGAAGACCGTGGCCGAGTGGTTGCGGAAGCTGCCGGGGTGAAGCTGCATCACCAAGCCGTCCTCGACCGACATGGCGGCCATTTCGGTCAGCATCTGGCCGCGGAACAACTCGGCGTCGGCGACGCTGGCCGGGGCCGTCGAGACGCGCTGGAACAGGGCCTCGGCCTCGCCCTTCGACAGGTCGGCGGTGAAGGCGGTCGGGTGGCCGTGATCGGTCGAGGTCGCGCCCATCTCGATGAAGAAGGCGCGACGGTCGCGCAGCGCCTGGAGATAGCCGTCCCACGACATCGTATCCCGGCCCGTCTGTTCCGCCAGGACCTGCAGATTGTCGCGGAAGCCCTCGTAGTCGGGGTCCAGCACGGGGTCTGGGCGATAGGCGGTCAGCACCCGCCCCTTCCAGCCCGAGGTCTTGATGACCTTGTGGTGCTCCAGCGTGTCGAGGGGGCTTTCCGTGGTGGTCAGCACCTCGATGTTGAAACGGTCGAACAGGGCGCGCGGCTTGAAGGCCTCGGTCTTCAGCGCCGCGTCGATGACGTCATAGTAGTGGTCCGCCGTCTCGGCCGACAGGCGCATGTCGATGCCGAAGGCCTCGGCATAGACCCAGTCATGCCACATCCGCGACGGCGTCCCCCGGAACAGGTGATAGTTCTCGGCGAAGCGGCGCCAGATGGTGCGCGGATCGGTCTCGACGGCGCCGCCGTCGGCGCGCGGCACCCCCAGATCCTCCATCGCCATCCCCTGGCTGTGCAGCATGCGGAAGACATAGTGGTCGGGTGTGATCAGCAGTTCCGCAGGATTAGCGAAGGGTTCGTTCCCCGCGAACCACGACGGGTCCGTGTGCCCGTGCGGGCTAATGATCGGCAGGTCCTTCACCTCGGCGTAAAGGCGTCGCGCGACGGCGCGGGTGTCGGCGTCGGCCGGGAACAGACGGTCGGGATTGAGGCGAAGCGGCTGGATCATGCAGGAACTCGCAGCAAGGAATCAGGCGGTCGGAAACGACGGGCGCGCGAACGGCGATTCGATCCGTGCGGCGGTCGTGGCTATCAGCGGCGGCATGGTCGTCTCCCTGGTTCGCCGACCATCTGCTGTGGTCGATCGGTTGTATTTCGCAGGCACAGACGTCGCTTGCGGCGCTGGGACGACCGGCGTTCGCCATCATCTTGCCACGCGCTGGAAACTGTGCGTAGCTTTATATGACACCGGTGGCACAGGCTGACAAACGCCAAATGACACCGGTTCCCGCGATCGCGGAGGCTGGAACGGGGACGCAACGATCCTCGAAAGGCCCAACTGGGAGGAGGACATAGATGACCCACCACGCTACCCGTGCGCGTTACGCGCTGACCCTTAGCGCCTCGCTGGGCGCCCTGACCCTGGCGCTGGCCGGCGCCGCTCAGGCGCAGGACGCTGGTCCGGCCGCGGAAAAGGACGCCACGACCGTCGACGATATCGTCGTCACCGGTTTCCGCGCCAGCCTGCAGAACGCCCTGAACATCAAGCGTCGCGAAGCGGGCGTCGTCGACGCCATCTCGGCCGAGGATATCGCCGACTTCCCCGACACCAACCTGGCCGAGTCCATCCAGCGCATCCCCGGCGTGTCCATCGACCGTGACGCCGGCGAAGGCCGCTCGATCACCGTGCGCGGCCTGAGCTCCGAGTTCACCCGCACGCGCATCAACGGCATCGAGGCCCAGGCGACGACCGGCGCGACCGACTCCTCCGGCGGCGTGAACCGCGGACGCGGCTTCGACTTCAACGTCTTCGCCTCCGAGCTCTTCAACAACATCACGGTCCGCAAGACCGCCTCGGCCGAGGTCGAGGAAGGCTCTCTGGGCGCCACCGTCGACCTGCGCACGGCGCGCCCGTTCGACTATCCGGGCTTCACCGCCGTCGCTTCGGCGCAAGGCGGCTACAACGACCTGTCCGAGCAATGGAGCCCCCGCTTCGCCGGCCTGATCTCCAACACCTGGATGGACGGCAAGTTCGGCGCGCTGCTGTCGCTCGCCTACAGCGACAAGAGCTCCATCGAAGAAGGCTTCAGCTCGGTGCGCTGGGGTCCCGCCAATGGCGACAACGGCTTCCAGAACCCCGCCGCCCTGCCCGGCGGTTCGGCGGCAGCCGGCGGCTTGTTCCACCCCCGCATCCCGCGTTACGGCCGCCTGAGCCATGAGCAGGAACGCCTGGGCGCGACCCTGTCGCTGCAATGGCGCCCGTCGGACGCCACCACCGTCAGCCTGGACGGTCTCTACTCCAAGCTCGACTCGACCCGGAAGGAAAACTTCCTCGAAGCCTGGTCGCTGAGCCGCAACGCCAGCCAGGGCGGCAAGCCGCAGGTCGACATCGTCGAAGCCATCGCCGATCCGAAAACCGGCGAACTGGTCTTTCTACGTCTCGACGACATGGACATGCGCACCGAGGAACGCTTCGACATCCTGAAGAGCGAGTTCTCGCAATACACCCTGGAAGTCGCACACGACTTCTCGGACAGCGTGCGCTTCAAGGGCGTGGCCGGTCGCTCCAAGTCCGAGTTCGGCAACCCTCTGCAGGTCAACGCCATCATCGACCACCAGAACGGCGCTGGCTGGTCGATCGATTTCCGTGAAAACCGCAACCTGCCCAAGATCGTCTATGGCTTCGACGTCACCGACCCGAACCAGTGGACCATCACGGGTCCGGCGGGCGCGCAGCCGCTGTCCGAACTGCGCATCCTGTCCAGCTCTCAATCCAACACCTACACCACCTTCGAGGGCGGGTTCGAGTTCGACATGGATGATCGCCTGACCCTCAAGGTCGGCGCCAGCTATAAGGAATATCAGTCCGAAGGTTCGGGGTACGCCCGCGCCACCAACACCGCCCCCGCCATGCCGGCCGGGACCTCGATCGGCAGCCTCACCTATCTGCTCGACGGTTTCGGCAAGAATCTGGACCTGCCTGCGGGCTCGGCGACGGCCTGGATCTCGCCCAACCTCGACGCGATCATGAAGGCCTATGGGGCCGATTGCCTGTGCAACACCAACGTGCCGGGCGGCGACTTCCGCCTGCTGGGCCTCGAGAACGGGTCCACGGCGCTGGGCAACTGGCGCGACGTGACGGAGAAGGACACCGGTCTGTGGGCCCAGTTGGACTGGAACACCGAGTGGGCCAGCATGCCTGTCCGCGGCAACTTCGGCGCGCGCTGGGTCAACACCGAGATCGAGGCCGCCGGCTATTCCGCCCTCAGCGGCGTGACCACCCGCGTCACCGACTCCAACAACTATGATGACATCCTGCCGTCGCTGAACGTCTCGATCGAACCGATCGAAGACGTCATAGTCCGCTTCGGCGCCGCTCGCGTCATGGCGCGTCCGCCGGTCACCAGCCTGGTGCCGGTGTTCGCGCTGAGCGCTGCGAACGCTGCCAACCGCACGGCGTCGCTGGGCAACGTCGACCTGGATCCCTACCGCGCAGACACCTTCGACCTGTCGCTGGAGTGGTACTTCGCACCGGAATCCCTGCTGTCGCTGGCGCTGTTCTACAAGGACATCTCCACCTATGTTCAGACCACCCAGCAAACGCTGACCTACGCAGAACTGACGGCCATGAACCCGGCGGCCTTCCCCGCCGCCGCCGACCGGCCGCCTTCGGATCAGTACGTTTTCAGCACGCCGACCAATACGCCGGGCGGCCCGCTGAAAGGCTTCGAGATCAGCTATCAGCAGCCCTTCACCTTCCTGCCAGGCGCCTTCTCGAACCTGGGCGTGCAGGCCAACTTCACGCACGTCGAGTCGGAGATCAATTACTGCACGACGGCGGCTTGCACCGTCTTTGTCACGGCGAACCTGGTGAACCTGTCGCCGGACGCTTGGAACGCCACGCTGTACTACGACGACGGTCGCTTCAACGCCCGCGTCTCGGCCGCCTATCGCGACACCTATTATCAGCAGGTCCCGGCGGCCAACGGCGGCACGCGCGGCATCGCCGTCACCGGCAAGACCGAGACGCTCAGCATCGACGCTTCGGCTTCGTTCAGCGTCACCGACCAACTGTCGCTGTCGGTCGAAGGCATCAATCTGACCGACGAGCCGAACCGCCAGAACCACAGCGAACTCGATGGCGTGCGCGACAGCACCTACGTCTATCACCACACGGGCCGCCAGGTGTTCGTGGGCGCTCGCTACAAGTTCTGACCAAGCTTCCACCGCACTCCTGAGCGGTGAACTGGGCGCCGGCGATCTGATCGCCGGCGCCTCTTTTTTGGGGCCAGGACAGGTCCGACGCGCCCGGAATGCGACCATCAGACGATGAACGACGTTATGGCGATGGCCCGCCGACCTTGGCAGGATCGGCGGGCCACCCCTGAGGGCGAGCGACGATGGCGGACGGGCGGAACAGGCAGCGATCAGCAGCAGCGCAGGCTCTCGCGCTTGTCCTGCCGAGCTTGCTCGCCGCCTGCGTCGCGGGTCCGGACTATCGGTCGCCCGCCGTCGCCGTTCCCGCCGAGTTTTCGCAGACCGCGCCGTCAGGCGAACCGCAAGGACTGTGGTGGCGCGGTTTCGGCGACCCCTTGCTGGACCGGCTGATCACCGAAGCCCTGGCCGCCAATCTGGACCTGCGTCAGGCCGCGCTTCGGGTCGAAGAGGCCCGTCATCAGGCCCGGATCGTCGGGGCCGCCGGTCAGCCGACCGTGTCGGCCATGGCGCAGGACAGCTACACTCGCCTCAGCAAGACCACCTCTTTCGCCGCCCTGCTGGGCGGTTCGGCTACGCCCGGATCAGGACCAATCGGCGCGCCAGGGACGACGTTCGACACCTATCAGGTCGGATTCGACGCCTCGTGGGAGCTCGACCTGTTCGGCGCAAACCGGCGCGCGGTCGAGGCGGCGGAGGCCCGCACCGGGGCAGCAGCCTGGAGCCTGCGTGACGCCCAAGTCGTCCTGACCGCCGAGGTCGCGCGCGGCTATCTGGACTATCGGGCGCTGGACCGGCGGATCGCCATCGCCGATCAACTGCTGGCCGCCCGTGCCGAGGCGCTGGACTTCAATCAGGTCCGCCGCCGCAACGGTCTGACCACCACCCTCGACGAGCGCCGCGCCGAACGCGACACCGCCGCCGCCGGCGCCGCGCGTCAGGATCTGATCGCCCAGAGGACCGGTCAGGCCCACGCCCTGGCCGTCCTGCTGGGCCGCCCGCCGCTGGGACTGACCGCCGAACTGGAAGCCGCGTCGGGCGAAACGAGCGCGCCGCGCGACATCCCGGTCGGCCTGCCATCCGAGTTACTGTTGCGGCGACCGGACCTGCGCGCGGCGGAACGCGATCTGGCCGCCGCCACGGCCGACATCGGCGTCGCCGCCGCCGACCTCTATCCGTCGATCAGCCTGACCGGCGCGGTCGATCTGGTCTCGGGATCGCTCCGCAGGCTCCTCTCGGGCGACAGCCTTCAGACCACGGCGGCCGCCGGCCTGGCCCTGCCCCTGCTGGACGGCGGACGACGGCGCGCGACGCTGGCCCTGAAGCGGACCCAGGCGCAGGAGGCCCTGCTGGCCTATCGGGGCGCGGTGCTGACCGCCCTGAAGGACGTGGAGGACGCCCTGACCCGGCTGTCGGCCGACCGCAGCCGCGAGGGTCAGTTCCGCGCGGCGGAAGACGCCGCTCGCGACGCCGTGGCCACGACCCAGGCGCAGCGCAACGCCGGTCTGGCGACGGGGCTGGATCTTCTCACGGCCGAGGCCTCGCTGCTGAGCGCCGCCGACGATCTGGCGCAGGCGCAGGCGGCGACGGAGCGGGACGTGGTGGCGCTCTACAAGGCGCTGGGCGGCGGCTGGGACGACCGCCGCATCGAAGACCCAGGAGGACGCTAGGTGGCCAAAACTCTCGAACGCGCTCACAACCTTCCCCGCCGGACGCTTGTCATCGCCCTGATCGTCGGCGGGGCGGTCTGCGCCTTGATAGCCTGGGGGGTGATCAGCCGCCAGCATCGCGGTCCGCCCGTCTTCACCGGCTATGTGGTCGCCCGCAACCTCTATATGGCCGCGCCGACGGCCGGAACCATCGTCGCCCTGAGCGTGGAGCGCGGTCATCGGGTGGAGGCCGGGGCGCCCCTGTTTCGCATCGACCCGACCTCTCTGGGCGCCCGCGCCGATCAGGCCGCCGCCCAGGTCAACCAGAGCGAGGCCTCGCTGGCCGCCGACGCCGCCGCGCTGGATAAGGCCCGCGCCGACCTGGCCGCCGCCCAGGTCGAGTTCGATCGCACCGTGTCGGACCTCAACCGCTATCTCGCCGCCGAACGCGAGAAAGCTGGATCGGTCGCCGCCCAGCAGATCGATCAGGCCCGCACGGCGGCCGTCACCGCTCAGCGACACCGCGACGCCGCGGCCACCGATGTCTCCGCCGCCACGGCCCGTATCGCCGCCAGCCGCGCCCAGATTCTGGGCGGTCGCGCCGGCGTGGTCGACGCCCGTCGCCAGCTCAGCCAACTGTCCCCCACAGCCCCTGTCGCCGCGCGGGTCGAGGACGTCATGTATCAGGTCGGCGAATGGGTCGAAGCCAACGCCCCCATCGTCAGTCTGGTCCCCGATGGCCAGGTCAAGGTGCGCTTCTACGTGCCCGAGGCAATGGTGAACGCCTATCGTCCCGGCGCTGCGGTCGCCGTCGGCTGCGACGGCTGCCCAACCGGGATGACCGCGCGCGTCGACTATGTCGCCAACCGCCCCGAATACACGCCGCCGATCATCTACAGCCTGGCCACCCGCGACAAGCTGGTCTTCCTGGTCGAGGCGGTCCCGTCCGCGCCGCGTAGCCTGACGCCCGGCCAGCCCATCGACGTCAGGCCCGCGAGCACGCCGGGACGCGAAAAGCGATGACGCGCGCCATCGACGTCCGGGGGCTGAACAAGTCGTTCGGCGACAAGCGTGTGGTGCGCGACGTCTCCATCGCCGTGGACGAGGGACGGATCACCGGCTTCCTGGGTCCCAACGGCTCGGGCAAGACCACCACCCTGCGCCTGCTGTGCGGCCTGCTGACCCCTGACAGCGGCGAGGGCGAGGTGCTGGGGCTGAACTTCCGCACCCAGAGCGCCGGGATCAAGCGACAGACCGGCTATATGACCCAGCGGTTCTCGCTCTATGACGACATGACGATCAGCGAGAACCTGATCTTCGTGGCCCGGGTCTATGGGCTGGACGACCGCGCCGGTCGTGTGGATCGCGCGTTGGAACGACTGGGCCTGGCGGATCGCCGCAGCCAGTTGGCGGGCGCCTTGTCGGGCGGCTGGAAGCAGCGCCTGGCCCTGGCGGCGGCGACCCTGCACGATCCCCGCCTGCTGCTGCTGGACGAACCGACCGCCGGGGTCGATCCCAAGGCCCGACGCGAGTTCTGGGACGAGATTCACGAACTGGCTGCGGGCGGCCTGACCGTTCTGGTCTCCACCCACTACATGGACGAGGCCGAGCGCTGTCATGACATCGGCTACATCCTGCACGGCGAGTTGATCGCGCGCGGCACGGGCCAGGAGATCGTCAACCGGTCGCACCTGATCACCTTCAACGGCGAAGGCCCTGACATCGACCATCTGGCGCACCAACTCGCCGCCCAGGAAGGGGTGCTGAGCGCCTCGGCTTTCGGCGCCGCGGTCCATGTCAGCGGCGTCGATCGCGCCGCGCTGGAGCAGGCCCTCGCCCCCTATCGCAAGCCGCCCTATCATTGGACCGAGGTCAAGCCGTCGCTGGAAGACGTCTTCATCCAGCTGATGGGCGATCAGCACGACGATCGGTATGCTGCATGACCGGCGCCTTGCTCAGAATCTACGCCGTCCTGTCCAAGGAGTTCACCCAGCTCAGCCGGGACCGGATCACCTACGCCATGATCCTGATGATGCCGCTCGTGCAACTTCTGCTGTTCGGATACGCCATCAATACGGACCCGCGGCACCTGCCGGCGGCGGTCTTCTCCACCGACCACAGCTCAACCGCAAACGCCGTCGTCGCGGCCATGGAGCGCACCAGCTATGTCGACGTCCGCTATCTGCCCCACTCGGAAAGCGAGATGGACGACCTGCTGCGGCGCGGCCAGGTCATGCTGGGCCTGACCATCCCGCCCGACTTCACCGAACGCGTGCTGAAGGGCGACAAGGCTCAGGTCCTGGCCGAGGTGGACGCCTCCGACCCCGTATCCGCCGCCGGTGCCCTGGGGGCCGTCGCCGCCCTGCCCGACAGCGCCCTGGACCGGCAACTGGTCGGCGCTGCGGCCAAGCCGTCGCCTTCGCCGCCCTTCGAAGTGGTGATCCACCGCCTCTACAATCCCGACAACATCACCGCCTACAATATCGTCCCCGGCCTCCTCGGCACCATCCTGTCCATGACTTTGGTGATGATGACCGCCATGGCCGTGACCCGTGAGCGCGAGCGCGGCACGATGGAGGCTCTGCTGTCGACCCCCGCCACGCCCATCGAGATCATGATCGGCAAGCTGACGCCCTATGTGCTGGTCGGCGTGCTGCAGACGACCGTCATCCTGTCGGTGGCGCGCTTCCTGTTCCACGTTCCGATGGCCCAGACCCTGGCGGGCTGGTTCGCCCTGACCTGCGGGGTGGCGCTGTTCATCCTCGGCAATCTGGCGCTCGGCTATCTGATCTCGACCCTGGCCAAGAGCCAGCTTCAGGCCATGCAGATGTCCTTCTTCTACATGATGCCGTCGATCTTCCTGTCCGGCTTCGCCTTTCCCTTCTACGGCTTGCCGCAATGGGCCCAGCACATCGGCGAGGTTCTGCCCGTCACCCATTTCCTGAGGATCGTGCGCGGCGCCCTGCTCAAACAACAGACCCTGGCGGACATGGGCCCCAACCTGCTGGCCCTGGGCCTGTTCGTCATGATCATTTCCGGCCTGGCCCTGGCGCGATCCCGCACCACCCTGGACTGACGGCCCGAACCGATCAAACTATCGCGCATAGAAAGATCGAGGCCGCTCGCGACGGCTTTCAATGACTGAGCCGTTCAACCCAAAGATCGACCAGACAGGTGTTCGCCCATGCCTTCATCGTCCGACGCGCGCATGGCCGCCGCCATCGCCCTGACCCGCTTTGGCCTGGGTGCCGGACCGGGCGAGATCGACGCCGTCGCGAGCGATCCGCGCGGTTGGCTGACCGGTCAGATTCGCACCGAGGGCGCACCGAATCCGGCGGGCGAGTTCCAAGCCTCCACCGATCGGGTTCAGACCTTCCTCGCCTATCAGCGCGCCGCCCAAGGCGCGCGTCAGGTCCGCCGGGCGAACCAGGCCGAAGCCCCCCAACCGACCAGGGCCGCAGGCGGCGAACAGGAGACGCCCGCCGCCCAGGCCGCCTTTGCCGCACAGGGCCAGGGCCGGCGCGAACTGGCCATGGATACGGCAAGGGAGTTCCTGGCTCGATCCCAACTGGGCGCAACGACGAAGGCGGGCTTCGCCGAACGCTGGGCCCTGTTCTGGGCCAATGCCTTCACTGTTTCCTCGACCAAGTTTCAGGCCGCCGTCTTCATGGGCCAGTATGAGCGCGAGGCCATCCGGCCGCACGTCTTCGGCCGTTTCGAGGACCTGGCGGTCGCCGCCGAAACCCATCCGGCGATGCTGCTCTATCTCGATCAGGCCCAGTCGATCGGCCCCAACAGCCCGGCGGGCGAGCGGCGCCAGGCCGGTCTGAACGAAAATCTGGCGCGCGAGATCATGGAACTGCACACCGTCGGCGCCGACGGCGGCTATTCCCAGGGCGACGTGACCGAGTTCGCCCGGGCCCTGACCGGCTGGTCGATCGCCAACGGCCGGGACGGCGGCGAGGTCATGAGGGCCGGCATGAGACGGGGCCAGGGCGCCCGACGCCAGGCGGCTCTGGCCGGAGAAGCCGGCGAGAAGGGCTTCGTCTTTCGACCGATCGTCCATGAGCCCGGCGCCCGCACGGTGATGGGCAAGCGCTACGCCGAGGGCGGCGCCGAACAGGGCAAGGCTGTCCTGCGCGATCTGGCCAACCGGCCGGAGACGGCGCGACGTCTGGCCCGCAACATCGCTCGCCATTTCGTCGCCGACGATCCGCCGCCCGCCCTGGTCGGACGGCTGGAGACCGCCTGGATGGGCTCGCGCGGCGATCTGGCCCAGGTGGCCAAGGCCCTAATCGAGGCGCCCGAGGCCTGGGCGCCGCGACCGGAGAAGATCAAAACTCCGTACGAATTCGTCGTCTCGACCCACCGCGCCCTCGGCACGCGGCCGCAGCGCCCACAGCCCCTGCAGCAGGCGCTCCAGCAGATGGGCCAGCCCGCCTTCCAGGCCCCCTCGCCCGAAGGCTGGCCGGATACGGCGGACGACTGGGCTGGGCCGGACGCCCTGGTCAAGCGGTTGAACTGGGCCAAGGGCGTCGGCGACGCCGCCCAGATCGCAGACCCGAACATCGTGGCCGCCGCCGCCCTCGGTCCGCGCCTCGGCGAACGCAGCCGCCTGGCGGTGGCGCGCGCCGAAAGCCGCGCCGAAGCCCTCACCCTCCTCCTCATGTCGCCGGAGTTCCAACGCCGATGACCGACGCCCTCCGCATCGACCGCCGCCTGCTGCTGGGAGGCCTCGGCGCCGGCATCGGCCTGGCCTACGCCGGTCGCGCCGCCGCACAGCCCTCCGCAGGACGGCCCAAGCTGGTCATGATCATCGCGCGGGGGGCCATGGACGGCCTGTCGGTGACGGTCCCCTATGGCGACGCCCGCTACCGCGAACTGCGCGGCGCCCTGGCGATCCCCGAGCCGGGTCAGGCGAACGGCGCCCTGGCGCTGAGCGACGGCTTCGGCCTGCATCCCTCGCTCAAGACCCTGCATGACCTCTACGGCGCCGGCCAGATGCGCTTCGCCCCTGCCGTGGCGCTTCCGGTGCGGGTGCGTTCGCACTTCGACGCCCAGGACGTGCTGGAAAACGGCGGCGAGACGCAGCGGTCGCAGTCCGACGGCTGGCTGAACCGCGCCTTGGTCGCGGCCGGCGGCGCGGGCGGCCTGAAAGGTCTGTCGATCGGCGCCCAGACGCCCCTGATCCTGCGCGGCGCCGCCGAGACTTCGAGTTGGGCCCCCGGCGGTCAGATCAAGGGCGAGGACCGGATCTCCAGCCTGCTGCAGGACCTCTACGTCGAGGATCCGATGCTCGGCCACAATCTGGCGCGCGGCCTGGAGACCGAGGCCCTGGCAGGCGCCATGGGCGACGGGACCGCCCCGCTGCGCCGCAACAACGTCGCGGGACTGGGTCTGGCGGCGGCGCGGCTGATGACCGGCGATCAGGGGGCAGACGTCGTGGCCCTGTCGGTCGACGGCTGGGACACCCACGCGCGTCAGCTGGGCCAGCTTCAGCCTCGGCTCGAGGGGCTCGACGCCCTGATCGGCGGACTGAAGACGGGTCTGGGCGGCGAATGGAGCCGCACCATCCTGATCGTCGCCACGGAGTTCGGCCGCACCGCCCGCGCCAACGGCACCCAGGGCACCGATCACGGCACGGCCTCGTCCCTGTTGCTGGCCGGCGGCGCGGTGAAGGCGGGCGGTCCGATCGGCGACTGGCCGACCCTGGCCGAGAACCGTCTGTTCGAGAACCGCGACCTAGCCCCGACCCTAGACGTGCGCTCGGTGTTCAAGGGCGTGCTGCGCGATCACCTGGGCGTGGACCGGGCGGCGCTGGACGAAAAGGTCTTCCCCGGCAGCGCCGCCGAGGCCCCGACGCTGGCTGGTCTGGCCTGAGCCCCGTACGGCGCTCAGGAAGCGTCGCGGCCCGAGACTTCCGTCGGAGCGAAGGTGAATAGTTCCAGCGCGCGCTGTTCTGCCAGTTCCCGCACCCGCCCGAACGGCATGTCGTATTCGGGACGGAACGGAAAATGAGCCGATATCACGGTCGCTTCGTCCGTGAACTCGGCGCTTACACGCCATTCCAGAGGGTCAAGCTTCAGGGAGCTCAGTCGGAAGGCCGGTTTCATAATGGGTCCTCTCTGGATGCCCATTTGAAACGGTCGAACCGACGCCTGGCTCCACTGGGGCGTGGATCTGTGCAGGCGGTTTGCAGAGTGCGCCCGGATCACGTCAAATGCCGCCCAGTTGAATCACTGGGGGCTTTTAATATGAAACGTCTGCTCGTCGGCCTGTCGGCCCTTTGCATCGCCACGCCGGCGCTCGCTCAGCCGGTGGATCGCGTCGCGATCAACGGCATCATCGATCAGGGGCTGAACCACAGCGAGGTGATGCAGACCGCCGCCTATCTGACCGACCGGATCGGCGGGCGGATGACCAACTCGCCGCAGATGCGCCAAGCCGAGCAATGGAGCCAGCAGCGCTTCCGCGACTGGGGTCTGTCGAACGTCCGCGCCGAAGGGTTCGAGTTCGGACGCGGCTGGTCCATCGTCCGCTCCAGCGCCCGCATGACCGCCCCGCGCGCCATCGAACTGCGCGCCATTCCGGTGGCCTGGACGCCCTCGACCAACGGGACCATCAACGCCGGCGTCGTCGTCGCCCCGATCAGCAAGGTCGAGGACTTCAACAAGTGGCGCGGCAAGCTGACGGGCAAGATCATCATGCTGTCCCGACCGGATACCGGATCGGAGCCCTCCGAGCCGGCCTTCCGTCGCTGGACCGACGCAGAACTGCGCGACCGCAACACCTACGTCCAGCCGCAGTATTCCCCCGCCGCAATCGAACGTCAGTTGAAGACGGCCGATTTCACCGCCCAACTCGACGCCTTCTTGGTCGAGCAAGGAGCCCTGGCCTGGGTGAAGATGTCCCAGCGCGACGGCGGCCTGCTGCATGGCACGGGCTACACCTATCAGGTCGGCGCCACGCCCAAGCTGCCGGGCATGGAGATCGCCGCCGAGGACTATCGCCGCCTCGCCCGCCTGGCCCTGACCGACACCCCGCCGATGCTGGAACTGCTCAGCGAGGTCCAGTTCCACGACGACGACGTCAACGCCTACAACATCCTGGCTGACATTCCCGGCACGGACCGCTCCGGCGAATATGTCATGGCCGGCGCCCACCTCGACAGCTGGGTCGCCTCCGACGGCGCCCAGGACAACGCCGCCGGCAGCGCGGTCGTCATGGAGGCCGCCCGCATCCTGACGCAGCTGGGCGTGAAGCCCAAGCGCACCATCCGTTTCGCCCTGTGGAACGGCGAGGAACAGGGCATCCTGGGCTCGCTGGCCTATGTGGACCGCTATCTGGCCACGCGTGCGCCGTCGTCGGACCCGGCCCTGGCCGCCCTGCCCAACAACCGGACCTGGCGGAACCGTTGGCCGGTCGAACCGCGCCCCGGCTATCGCAACCTGGTCGCCTACTTCAATCTGGACAACGGCTCGGGCAAAATTCGCGGCATCAACGCCGAGGGCAATGTCGCCGCCGCCCCCGTCTTCCAGGAATGGCTGGCCCCCTTCGCCAGCATGGGCGCGACCACCGTCTCACTTCGGCCCTCGGGCGGCACCGACCACGTCTATATGCAGACGGTCGGCGTTCCTGGGTATCAGTTCATCCAGGACCCGCTCGACTATAACAGCCGCATCCATCACACCAGCATCGACAGCTATGACCACCTGAAGCCCGAAGACCTGCGTCAGGCGGCGGTGATCCTGGCCAGCTTCCTGCTGAACGCGGCCAACCGCGACGCGCCGCTGCCGCGCATGCCCCTGCCGACCCAGCCCGCGCCCAGCGATCCGTTTGAGTATCCCGCGGCCGACTGACCTCAGACCGGTCGGCGCGGCGAAGCCATGATCAAGGAAAAGCTGGCCACTCCGCGCAGGCGGGGTGGCCAGCAGATCGTCTCGCGTCGTCTGCGCCCCCTCAAGCCGTCACGTGAAGGACACCTCGGCCGTCACGGCGGCATGGCGTCGCGCGATTTCGCCTCGCCCCACCGTCATCTGGGTCGGCCGCAGTTGTTCGATCGCCACCGGATGAGGCAGCGGCTCCAGGTTCTTGATCACGGGGTCCGCTCCGACTCGTTCTCCAAGGCAACGATCGCATCATCGACGCTGTAGCTGCTGCGCGCCTGAAGTCCGGTAACGCCCGACGCCGCCATCAGGTCCCGCGCCCGGTCGTGCAGGCGGGCGAACCGCACCCTGACGCTCTGGGTCCGCATCAAGGCGTCGAACTCGATCAGGGCGTCCAGCGCGGTGCTGTCCAGGTCGATGCTTTCCTCAAGGCTGAGGACGACCGCGCGGATCGCCGGTTCGTCACGCACACGGGCGGCGATGATCGCCAGGACGCGCTCGGCGTTGGCGAAGAACAGCGGCTGGGCGGGTCGCCAGATAGCGATGCGCCGGGGCAGGACGGCTTCGGGGTGGCGGGCGACGTCGACATAGTCGTGACTGCAGCCGAGGCGACCCAGTCGAGCGACGCGCGGCGTGGCGAGGCGGCTGACTAGGGCCAGCAACGACAGGCCGATCGCCACCAGCATCCCGTTCAGAACGCCCAGCGCCAGCACGGCGACCGCCGCGCCCAGAGCGACATACTGATCCCGGTCCAGCCGCCACAGACGCAGGAGAGGCGCGGGATTGAGCGACGACGAGAGCGCCGCGATCACCACGGCCGCCAGCACCGTCTGCGGCAGATAGGCGACCAGGGGCGCGCCCCAGGCGATCAGGACCGCCAGGCCGATGGCGGCGACGACGGCGGTCGCGCGCGTGGCGGCGCCGGCGGCCTCGCTGGCGGAGCCCGCCGAGAAGCCCGCCCCCACAGGCATGCCCTGCGCCAGAGCGCTGGCCAGATTGGCGACGCCCAGCGCGCCCAGTTCGCGGTTGGCCTCGACCCCATCGCCATGACGCAGGCTCATGGCCCGGATCGTCCCCCAGGACTCGGCGAACAGGATGAGCACCAGCGGCAGGGTCAATTGAACCAGACGAGAATAATCGGCCCAATCCAGGCTCGGCCATTTCGGCCACCCTGGCGCGATCTGGATCACGCCGACGACCGGCACGCCGCGCTCGGCCAAGCCAAGGACGCAGGACAGACCCACCCCGGCGACGAGAACCAGAAAGGCGCCTGGAAGAAAGGGCCAGCGCTTGAGTGTCAGCAGCACCGCCAGGGCGACGGCGCCGACAGCCAGGCTGATCCAGTTCCATGAGGGCGCTGCGAGCACCAGCCCGCCCAGCAGTCGGAAAATGTCCGGAGCCTGAACCGAAGTCCCGACCAGGATAGGCGCCTGGCGGACAATGATGGTGATCGCCAGGCCAAAGGCGAAACCGCGCAGCACGGGCCGGGAGATGAAGCCGGCGAACCCGCCCAGCCGTGCCGCCGAGGCCAACAGGAACAGCCCACCAACCATGGCGACGACCAGCGCCGCCAGGGCCGCCTTGTCCCCCGCGTCGCCCGGCATCACCGCCAGGGTGGCCGCCAGGATCGCCGCCGAAGACGAGGTCGGCGACACGATCGCAAACCGGCTTCGTCCCGCCACGGCATAGCCGAGGCATCCGGCGACGGCGGCGAAGACCCCGTGCTGGGGTTCCAGGCCCGCGATCCCGGCATAGGCGACCGCCTCCGGCAGCATCAGGCCGGCGACCGACAATCCAGCGATCAGGTCGTTTCTGCGCATCCCGCCGATCTAGCGGCGCATATCTCTGATTTTTCAAGCGCCGTGGAGGTCGTGCCCCCGGGACCCTGGTCCCGGCCGCTGCCCCGTCCCCGCCTAGACCTGACAGCCCAGTTCCGCCGCAAACCGCAGGCTCTCCAGATCACGGCCCAGGGTGGCGGCGGCCAGGAGGCGTCCCCCCTGCTCGAAACGCACCGTGGCGTCGGCGCCCATGACCGAACCGTCGATCCGCAGCGCATCCCAGATCGGGGCATGACCGACGTAGTGGATCGACTGGTCGTAGTGGCGGCTCCAGAAGAAAGGCGCCTCGGTCAATTCCACGGCCTCGCCCAACATGTTCATCGCCGCGACCTGGCCCTGGCGCTCGGCCACGACCCAGTGTTCGACGCGCAGCGACGCCTCGAAGATCCGGCTCGGATAACGGGCGATGTCGCCGGCGGCGAAGACCCCCGGCCGGCTGGTGCGCATCCGCCGGTCCACGACCACGCCGTCGTCCACCGTCAGCCCCGCATCGATGGCCAGTTGGAGCCTGGGCCGCACGCCCACGCCCAGAACCACGAAGTCGGCGGCCAGTCTTGAATGGTCGGACAAGACCACCGTCTGGCCATCGAAGGATTCAGCCGTGAGCCCCAGATGGAACCGCACGCCCCGGCTTTCATGCAGGTCCCGCACGAACTGACCGATCTGACGTCCCATGACCCGCTCCAGCGGCGCGCCTCCGGGCGCGACGACGTGGACCTCCAGCCCGCGCGTCCTCAGGGCGGCGGCGGCTTCCAGTCCGATAAAACTGGCGCCCACGATGACGACCTTCCGCCCCTGCTCCGCCGCCGCGATGATCGCACGCGCGTCGGCCAGAGAGCGCAGGAGATGCACGTTCGCCCGGTCGAAACCGGGCGTCGGCAGCCTGACCGGCTCAGCCCCCGTGGCCAGCAGCAGGGCGTCATAGCCAATCCTTTCCCCACCGCGCCCGACCACCTCGGCCGCCTCGACATCCAGTTGCACGACCTCGAACCCCAGGCGCAGGTCGATGGCCTGTTCGGCGTAGAATTCGGCTGGCTTCAATGGAATCCAGTCCTCGGGCGCGGTCCCGGCCAGATAGTCCTTCGACAGATTGGGCCGGTCGCAAGGCGGGTCTGAGTCCACGCTTAGCAGCGTCAGCGTCCCCTGATAGCCGCGTCTCCGCAGCATCTCGACGGCGGCGAAACCGGCCGCCCCGCCGCCGACGATGACGATGCGCTTCGGATGACCTGAGCCCCCGCGCGGCGTCGGCTGCGGCGGCGGCGCCTTGGCCCGCACGAAGACCTGCTCGCCTTCGACCTCGACGGTCCAGCAATCCAGCCTGGTCATGGCCGGCGCCGCCAGCGCCTCGCCGCTGCGCAGGTCGAAACAGGCGTGGTGCCAGGGGCAGTGCACCGTGTCGCCGACCACCAGGCCTTCGGCCAGCGGGCCGCCGTAGTGAGTGCAGGCGGCGCTCACCGCCCAGAGGCCGTCCGCGCGACGCGCCAGCAGAATCGGCTCGTCGCCCACATGGCCCGCCAGCACGCCTTCCAGGGAGATCTGGGCCAGGGGAAAGCCGCGGCTGAAATCGGGGCCTGAGGCGGCGGTCTGCGACGCGTCCATGGTCTGCCTGCTCCTTGGCGCGCACGATCCGGCGCGCCGCAGATGTTCGATGCGCAACCTGGCCGAAGGTTCCCGAGAACCTTGCCGTTCGTGGCCCCTCCGACAGGGGTGAACAGAGATGAGGACCGCTGGTGCTGACCGATCAGCGCGGCGCTGCACCCATGACCTGGTTGGCAACGCGGCAGGTTTCGACAGGGTCGCGCGGCAAGGAACGTCCCGACAGAATATCGGTCATTCTCCCATCTGCCACCGCGCGGCGACCGTTGACGACGACATGCACCATGCCCTCTGCCGGCCGCTCAGGTTCCAGATAGGTGGCCTGCGGCGAGAACCGCTCCGCATCGAATACAGCGATGTCGGCATAGGCGCCGGGTTGCAGCCTGCCCCGCCCCGCCAGCCCAAACGTCTCTGCCGTCAGCCCCGTGCTGCGATGGACAAACGCCTGCGGAGACAGAACCCCTTCGCGACGCACATAAAGGTCGTAAAGACGCGCGAAACTGGCGTAGCGACGCGGGTGACCGGCGGAAGCGTCCGAGGACGTCATGACCCAGGGCCGCTGCATGAAGGCTCGGATGTCGGCTTCCGTCTGGTTGAAGGAGGCGACTGAAGAACCGCCGGCGCGCAACACCCGGATCGCCGCTTCGACGGGGTCCGTCGTCCACAGCAAAGCCGCCTGGCCGAGGGTGAGGCCGCGCACCTCGTGCGGCGCGCCCGCCGTCAGAAGCAGGGACTCCGCCCCGCCGCGACGCCGCAGGTTGTCGGCCATTTCCTGTCGAATCCGGACGGACTGATCGGGATCGTCAAGGCGCTGCATAAGCGCCGCCTCGCCGTCGGCCTGCGCCCATCGCGGCAGTAGCGCCGCCGCCAATGCGGTGCCGGACGCATCCCATGGATACTGATCCGCATGGACCGTCAGCCCGTCGCGCTGCGCCGCCTCGATCCGGTCGATGATCGCCGGCGCCTGACCATGAACATCCACGCCCAGAGCCTTGATATGGGCGATATGGACAGGAATGTTCGCGCCGCGCCCGATATCGATCGCCTCCTGCACCGCCGCCTCGAGGCCGGCGCCGTAAGAGGACTCGTCGCGCAGATGGGTGTCATAGATCCCGCCCCGTCGCGCCGCCTCCCGGGCCAGAGCCGTGACCTCGTCGGTCGCTGCGTAGTTCTGGGGCGCGTAGAACAGCCCTGTCGACAGCCCCATCGCGCCTTCACACATCGCCGTCGCCACAAGGGCGGCCATACGCGACTGTTCGTCGGCGGTGGGCGGCCTGTCGGTCTCTCCCATCACCTGCCGTCGTACGGTCCCGAAGCCGACGTAGCTGACCAGGTTCGGCCCGATGCCATTCGTCCCAGCCCATTCAAACATCGCGCCGACGCCGTTGTTTGACGACGTGCCGTCATTACCGACAAAAACCGTCGTCACGCCTTGCAGCAGGGCGGCCGGCAGGCTGCGTCGTCCGGCGTCAGCCGACATCAGGTCCGCCAGGTAGTGGGTGTGGGGATCAATGAAGCCCGGCGTGACCCACAGGCCGCGCGCATCAATCACCTCCCGCGCACGGCTGTCAGCAGGCGCTGCGCCAACCAGCACGATGCGATCCCCGAGCACCCCGACATCGGCCAGAACAGGCTCGCTCCGCCCGCCGTCAAAGACCAGGCCACCGCGGATCAACAGATCGAACGGTTCCTGCGCCTGGGCTCTTGAAACCGGGCTCACCGCCAGGGCGGCGACAAGCGCGGCGGCGCCGAGCGTGAAGCGTTTCATTCCGATGCCCCCCTCATGATCAGCGCGGCGCCAGGGCGTCGGCGAAGAAGACCCCGGCGCGTTCACGCACCGCCCGCGTCGCCTCGGCATTGGCCCGGACGGACTGCCGACGACGGCCCGGATCGTCGAAGCTGTGGTTGGCGCCGGGGTAGGAACGGAAAGTGATCTCCGACCCCGCCGCACGTGAGGCCGCCGTCAGATCGCGGCAACTGTCATGCGACACCTCTTCGTCCGCCGTCCCTATGTGCACCTCGATCGGCGCATAGGTCTTGTAGCCCTGACGCCGGAACCGCCCCTGAAGACCGCAGCCGGGATACATGGCGATGCCGGCGCGAAAGCCGATGCGGCGCATGTCGCCAGGCTTGTCGTCGGCCAGGGCCGCGAGAACGGTGCTGGCTCCGTTCGACCACCCCATCAAGCCGATGCGATTGTCATCGACGCCGTCGAGGTTTCGCAGGAAGCGCAGGGCACCATAGGCATCAAGAGGACGGATCGTCACCTCGTTGATGTCCGCCGGGCGGCTGGCATAGGTCCCGGCCGCGAATCCCGCCGGGTGGCCCCGCGCGCCAAAGCTGTCGACGATCAGGGCGTAGTAGCCGCGCTCGGCCCAGTACTCGGCCCAGAAGCGATGGCGCAGGGTCAGGGTGCTCGCGTCATAGATCCCGTTCGCCAGCGACGAATAGGCCCCTGCCCGTCCGTGCATCAGGACGACCGCCGGCGCTCCGGCCTCGACCGGGGTGCTGGGTCGGAACAGATAGCCGACCAGTTCAGTGCGCTGCTCGTCCAGGCTTCGGAAGACGACGCGCTCGCCGCGCGCCTTGGCCGACGCCTCAAGCGGCGGCGCCGCGTCCTCGGCCTCCTGCGCCAGGACCGGAGCGGCTGCGGCCAACAGCAGGACACCCAGTCCCGCCGCGATGCTCAGAGTTTTCATCTTGTTGCCTCTCTTCCCTATTCGTCGGCGATGACCGCCTCGGCGTCCGGGCGGCGCGTGTCGGCGGCGCCCAGGCGCTGGCCGTCCTGGACGGCGATAGACTGACTGCTGCCGATGGTCTCATCGACCACGACCCTGTGACCCAGCCCCTGCAGTAGGCGAATGGTGTCGGCGCTGATCCCCGGCTCGACCAGCAGCGCGCCCGTCGCCCCGTCCTGATGGACACGAGGGGTCTGAGTGGCCTCGGCGATGTTCATCCCGTGGTCGATGGCGTTGACGATCAGTTGGAACAGGGTGTTCGGAATGGTCGATCCCCCCGGCGTCCCCGTCACCAACCAGGGCTGACCGTCGCGGAACACGATGGTCGGGGCCATGGTCGAGATCATTCGCTTGCCCGGCTCCATGCCGTTGGCGGTCAGCGGCCGCCCCTGGGCGTCCATCCTGCGATTGAAGGTCTTCATCTGGTCGTTGAGCAGGAAGCCCGCCCCATCGATCACCGCGCCCGAGCCGTAGGACGACCCCAGCGTATAGGTGTTGGCGACGGCATTGCCTTCCGCATCGACGACCGAGAAATGGGTGGTGTCTATGCCTTCGACCTCCCAGGGGTCCCCCGGCGTCAATCGGGTGCGCGGCAACAGGCGCACAGGATCAATCAGCGCGGCCCGCCCATCGGCGTAGGCCTGAGCGGTCAACTGGAGGGTGGGCAGTCGGCTGAAATCCGGATCACCGATGTAGCGGGTGCGGTCCAGCTGGGCCAGTTTCATGGTTTCGGCCATCAGATGCAGGGTCGCCGCCGTATTCGAGCCCGAGGCCTTCAGGTCGAAATTCTCGGCGATGTTCAGCATCTCCAGCAGCATGACCCCGCCGGCGCTGGGCGGCGGCATGGTCACGACGCGGTGGCCGCGATACTCCGTCTCCAGCGGCGTGCGCTCCAGCGGACGATACGCCGCGAGATCGGCATGGGTGATCAGGCCGCCGTGCTTGCGCATCGAGGCCACGATGCGATCCGCCACGGCGCCGGTGTAAAAGGCCCCTGCGCCGCCTCGTTCGATCTGTTCCAACGTCCAGGCCAGATCCGGCTGTCGCCATAGGTCGCCGGCGACGTAGCGCGAACCATCAGGCTTGCGGAAGACGTCCCGTCCCGCCTGCCAGCGCCCCACCATCCGCTCGGCCCAGGCGGCGGCGAAGGCCTCGTCGCGGCTCAGCGTTACGCCGTCGGCGGCCAGCCGCCGCGCCGGCTCGACGACCTGCGCCCAGGACAGCCGCCCCCATCGCTCATGCGCGTGAGCCAGGCCGGCGACCGTGCCGGGCACGCCGGACGCGCGGTAGCCGTAGCGCGCGTCTTGCGGATCGCCTCCCTCCTCGGCGAGGTAAAGCGCCGCCCGCGCGGCCTGGGGCGCCGTCGAGCGATAGTCGATGGCGTAGGTTCGGTTTTCACCCGCCACATGCACCAGCATGAAGCCGTCGCCGCCCAGATTGCCGGCCCGCGGCAGGGTGACCGCGAGAGCGAAGCCCACCGCCACCGCTGCGTCCACGGCGTTGCCGCCCTGAGACAGGATGTCAGCGCCCACCCGGCTGGCGATGGCGTTCTGGCTGACCACCATGCCCCTTTCACCGATCACCGGATGATGGATGGAGGCGTAGTTCAACAGGTCGCGCGGCTCGGCCGCGGCGGTCTGCGCGCCGGCTTCCACCGGTGCGAGCAGCGTCAGCCCCATCGCCAGAAGCGCCATAACGGCGGCTGGCCCGTCCTTCATGCGCTTGATCGCACCCTCCGTGGAACACCGCATCATTCGACGGGCCTGGCGAGGTAGGACGCCATATCCAGTTCGTCTTCCCAACGGGCGACAGTCACCGCCACGGACAGGTCGCTGGTGCAGTTCGGCACCGTGCGGATCATGTCCAGCGGCCGGTCGAACGGCAGGATAAAGCCGACGATCAGGGCAGTCTGTTCGGCGCCCAGACCGATCACCGACAGGACGGCTGCGAGCAGGAACAGCGAGGCCGAAGGCACGGGCGCCGTCCCCATCGCCACCAGGGTCGTCACCGCCATGATCGCCAGATAGTCGGTCAGGGCTAGGTCGATGCCGAACACCTGGGCCGAAAATGTCGCCAGCAGGCCGACGTAGAGCGCCGTTCCATCCATGCTCAGCGTCACGCCGATCGGCAGGACCGCGGAAGCGATCGCCGGACTGACCCCCAGATTCCTCTGCGCCACGCGCATGGCGACCGGCAGGGTCGCCGAGCTCGACGAGGTGGAGAAAGCCACCACCACCGCATCGGCGATGTCGCGGAAGAAGGGCAGGACCGGGACGCGGGCCAGGAACCGCAACAGCCCGCCATGGATCAGCAGGGTCTGGATCAGAGAGCCAAGCAGGACGCAAACCCCCAGCTTGAACACGCTGACGAAAGCGGCCGGCCCGCTGGTGCCCATCACCCAGGCGATCAGGGCGAACACGCCAAAGGGCGCCAACTCCATGACGAAATAGACGATACGCAGCATCACCGCCGCCGCGGAATCGAAGGCGGCTTTCACCGGCCTTCCCTCGTCGCCGACGACCAACAGGCCGACACCGAACAGAACCGCGAAGAAGATCACCGCCAGCACATCACCGCTGGCCAGGGCCGCCACGGGATTCAGCGGGATGATGTTCATCAGGGTGTCGCTGAAACTCTGGGCCTCGGCCACCGGCTGAGGCGCCACCCCGCTCAGGTCGACGCCGTCTCCCGGCCGGATCAGGGCGCCGACCGCCAGCCCCACGGCCGAGGCGGTCAGCATCAGGGTGAAATAGAGGAAAATCGTCTTGACCCCGACAGACCCCAGGCGGCCGGGGTCGGACATGGCCGCCACGCCCGCCACAACGGTAACGAACACCAGAGGAACGACGAGCATGCGGATCAGGCGCACGAAGACGTCGCCGATCCATTTCAGATCGACCGCCGCCTCGCCGAGCAGCAGTCCGGCGACCGCCCCCAGCACCAGTCCCAGCAGAATACGCCGCCACAGCGGGACGCCGAACCAAAGGCGCGCAACACGCGCGAGCGGTCGACGTCCCGCGCCTGTCGACGGGGAAAGAATAGACATCGGGAAACTCCCTGGACGTCGAAAATTACAAGTATCCGGCGACCCTGGCCGCCAGCGGGAACGTCGCCGAATTCGGCGACGTTCCCCTCACGCGCTTAGAAGCTCTTGCGGATCGTGGCGTACCACCAGCGACCGCGGTTCGAGTGAACGCTGCCGTTGTAGCCGAAGCGGTCGTCCGCCAGCGGCGGATCCTTGTCTTCGATGTTCCGGGCGCCCACACGAACCCGCGCGCCCCCTGCCCAGCCGTCCTTGTCGAAGGTGTATTGGACGTACAGATTGTGCGTCAGCCACTCGTCGATCACCCAATAGTCGTTGGTGCCGGTAATCGTCGCCGTGGTGTCGAAGAAGTCGCTGACATAGCTGCTGAACAGCCCCACCGACCAGGGGCCGTCGCTCCAGGTGACGGTCGACGACGCTTTCCAAGTCGGACGTCCGTTTCGGCGCAACAGATCCTCCACGCCGCCCACAGTCACGCCGGAGATCGTGCCGTTGGCCACAGCGTCCAGCAGGATCTGGTGATCCTCGCTTGCTTCCTGGAACAGCTTGGTGCGCTGGCTGACGTTCAGCGACCAGCGGAAGTTGCCGATCGGCGTGTTCCGCAGGTTGTAATACAGGCGGTAGTCGATGCCCGCCGAACTGCGGGGCTGCAGGTTCATGTAGTCGTCCTTGATGGACAACAGGGTGCCGACCGGGGCCAGGCCCGCCGCCTGACCATCGATGATTTGCTGCTCGTTCGGCGCCGCGCGGATGACGTTCGAACTCGAGCTGCCGACCTGACGCAGATAGTAATCCATTATCAGTTGGTTCGTGCCGCCCAGGATGCCGACCAGATCCGTCTGTTCGATCTGCCAGTAATCAACCGTGAAGGTCAGGTCGCCGTACCGGCGCGGCCACATTTTCGGCTCGAACACCACGCCTGCGCTGAAGTTGTCCGAATGCTCGGGCTTCAGGTTCGGATTGCCCGCACGTTGCTCGACACGCGACTCGGACGTGCAGTAATCGTTGGTGCTGGTCAGCGTCGGGATCGCTTTAATGGCCAACTGGACCGCGCAGGCGGCATAGTCGCGGCGGCTGTTCGAACGCTCAAAATCAGGCTGATGCAGTTGCAGCAGGTTCGGCGCCCGGAAACCCTTGGACCAGGACGACCGGAACATCAGCCAATCGGTGGGCCGGTAGGCCATGGCGACCTTGGGCGCTCCGACCGTGCCGAACAGCGAATAGTTCTCGACGCGTCCGGCGAGTTGCAGGTCGATCGACTTGACCCAAGGAATGTTCATCTCGGGCGAAACGACCGGGATCGCCAGTTCGGCGAAGGCGGATATGACGTTGCGCGCGCCGCTGCTGTCCGGCGTGAAGCTGACGCCCATGACGTCGCTCTGCGACTTCCCGCCGGCCAGGTCGGTGAAGGTGATCTTGCCGTCCAGGCGGTCGTCGCGATCCTCGGCGAAGGTCTCACGGCGGGCCTCGACGCCGGTCGCGAAGCCCACAGGACCGCCCGGCAACTGATAGATCTCGGGATTCGAGATCTTGAAGTCCCACAGCATCAGCTCGGTTTCGGAGACCCGCTTCACCCGCACCAGGATGCTCTTGAGCGTCTCGGCGTCATTCACGTCGAAAGCGCCATCCTTGGGACTGTTCAGATTGCCGCCGACGAACGGATTGTAGGCCGCGGGCGTGGTCATGTTGATGGCGGTCTGGAGGTTCGTCATGCTGATGCCGTCCATGACGTCGGCGACGCTCGCCTTCGAATACAGCAGGCCGGTTTCCCAGTCGAAACCGCGATGGCGGCCACGCAAGCCGCCCAGGTAGCGCGTCGTCTCGTTTTCAACGTCCACGCTGCGATAACCCAGGTCCGAGAAACGGAAGTCCTGGATTTCGACCGCCGCTCCGCCGGTCGGGAAGGCGGTCGTGCCGGTTCCCGTCACCAGCCCAGGCAACCGCGCCGTGACGCCCACGGCGCCCAACGGGTTCCAGTAAGCGGTAGGCGACATCAGCACGCGCTGGACCGCCAGCGGCGTATCCTGCTGACGCTGAGACCAGGTGTTGGCCCAGTAGTATCCAAGCTCGCCGAAGAACTCGACGCCGTTATCGAACTCATGATTGATGAAGGTGAACAGGTTGGCGCGATCCACCGCCGAGGTGATCGTCCGCATCGTGTCCAGGTCGTAGCGGAGGTTGTTGTCTTCGCTCGTGGTCGCCAGCGTCGAGTTGTCGAAACAGGTGCCGGCGATGAAACCGTTGGCCAGACAGCCCGGATTGGTGCTCGGCTGGATGTGGAAGGTGCCCGAGGCCGCGGTCAGGGTCTGACCGTCGACCTTGGTCGTCGCACCGGCCGGCTGATAGGTGGTCGGATTCAGGCGAATGCCTTCGGCCCATGCGGTGATGGTGCTGTAGGTACCGTAATCCAGTCCTTCGGCCCGACCGTTGAAGCGGGCGACTCGCCCGACCACCGTGGCGTAGTCCCGCTCCCAGATGTAGAGCGGGTCGCGGGTCAGATAATCGCCCATGACCGAGACGTTGGTCTTGCCGCGATTGAAATCCTTGCCCGCCTGGAAGTTGAAGGAATATTCCTCCATTCCGCCTTCGTCGCGGCCCATGCCGGCTTCGACGGTGAAGCCTTTGAAATTGCTGCGCAACACAGTGTTGACCACGCCCGCGACGGCGTCGGTCCCGTAAAGGGCCGCCGCGCCATCGGCCAGAACCTCGACCCGACGGATGCCCATGGTCGGGATGGCGTTGGTGTTGACCGTGGTGACCGGCACGAAGTTCTCGACCTGGGTGCCAGGGTGCAGCACCAGCCGCCGCCCGTTCAGCAGCGCCAGGGTGTTGCCTGTGCCGATCGCGCGCAGGTCGATCGAGGCGACATCGCCACGGGCGTTGTTGATGCCGCCGTTGTCGGTGTCGGCGTCATTGAAATTGACGTCGCCGTTCTGGGCGATGGCGCGGAACAGATCATCGCTGTCCGTGGCGCCGATAGCGTCGATGTCGTCGGCGTCAATGACCGTGATGGGCAGGGCTTCGTTGATGCGCGTCCCGCCGATCCGGCTGCCGACGACGACGACGTCGGCGACCTGCGCCGCGTCCGGCGTCCGGAAACGCTGACGCAGGGTGATCAGCGAACCCTGGCGGGCTGCAATCTCGAGATCGGTGCCGGCGACCAGTTGGGCGATCGCCTGTTCGACATCCATCGTCCCCGTCACCGACGGCGTCCGCGCATTCCCCAAATGCGCGGTCGGCGCCGAGATCTGCACTCCCCCCTGGCGCGCCAGTTCCAGGATCGCCTGGCTGATCGGCTGGGCCGGCACATTGAAACTACGGTCCTGCGCCTGCCCGCCCGTCGCGGCAAATAGCAAGGCTGCGCTCGCAGCGCCCGCCGTCAAACATCGTTTCCACGAATCCATAGGAATCCCCCGACCCTTACCCACAATTGAAACCTCCGTCTGAGACGGACATTTCTAAGACGCGGGGTCGGAGACTATTCCTCCAATTGTCGCTTCAGATCGTTCCGCGCCGAAGGCGAATTACATCCGGGCCGACAGTGGCGTGAAGGTTCAAACTGATCGTGACCGCTCGCACAAAGGCGACCGGATCGTCAGCCCGAAACAGCCCGGTGATGCGCAGGTCCGCCACCGCGGGATCAGCGATCTCGATCCGGGTGTCGCTGAACCTGGCAAATTCGGCGACGGCGTCGCGAAGCGTGCCGTTCTGGAAGGCGAGACGCCGGTCGCGCCAGGCCAGCGCTCGATCCACAGCCGCCGCGTCCACGGCGACTTCCTGGATCACACCCTCCTCAAGCGCGACGGCGCGGCTGGGCTCCACGCGCAGCAGAGACGCCCCGCGCGGCCGCAATTGCACTGCTGAATCAAGCGCCAGAACACTCAGCGGCGCTTGTTCGAGCCGCCTGACCACGAACCGCCCCGAACCCGCGATAATGGCCGTTCCCGCCGCCTGAACGACGAAGGGCCGACTGTCGCGTACGACTGTGAACAAGGCCTCCCCGAAGGTCAGTACGATCTCACGCGTGTCGCGACCGTAGCGGACGCTGGCCCGCGACAGGGTGTTCAGCATCATGGACGAACCGTCGTCCAGCGCGATGGTGCGGACCTCTCCCTTACGGGTCTCGAAAGATTGCGCCTTGCGCCAACAGGCGGCCATCAAGCCCGCTCCACCGACCATGCCCGCCCCAATCGACGCCGCGAGAAGGACGCGTCGATCCAGTTGCGGAATGTCCTGCAGTGCGGCACGCTCCAGATCGCCACCCGTCAGGGCCGCGGCGCGCAGACTATGCACCGCCACCGCCCGCGCCTTGGCATAGGCGCCCAATCTACGGATGTCGCCCTGTAGCCACGCGTCCAGCGCCGCCTGATCGCCAGGCGACAGCGGACCGCGATCAAGCCGCGCGGCCCACTGGGCCGCCGCTTGGTCAATCTCCCGACTGGTCTCCCCGGCCATCAGCCCTTCGCCACCCTTTGTCCGCTCTCTCTATCCTAGACGCGAGCACCGCATCATGTCCGCCATCGGCATAGGCCGCTATCAATAAACGCAACGCTTTTGCAATATGCTTTTCGACCGTGCTTTCCGGTATGCCGGTGCGGCGCGACACCTCTTTCTGTGTCAGGCCCGAGACGCGGCTCAGGACAAACACCCTGCGTGTCTTGTCCGGCAGGCGCGCAAGCATGTCGGCGAGCAACTGCAGTTCGTTGCGTCCCGAAAGACTGTCCTCGGGCGTTATCTCGTCGATTCCGGTCTGCAGATGCTCAACCTCGGCGAGCGACGTCATAGGCACGACGTTCTTACGTCGAAGCCGATCCGCCACCACCGAATAAGCGGTGCGAAAAAAGTAGGCTCGCACGTTCTGGATATGACCAACATCCGACACGCAGGCCAGCTTGGCGTAGGATTCCTGAATGATGTCGTCGATGTCGGCGTGCAGGTAACGACCACGCCGCAGCCAGCCACGCACCACAGGCTCATGCGGCATCACATGCGTCGCCAGCCAAAGCGCCGTTTTATCAGAAACCCCCATATGCGGAACCATGCAGCAAAGGGCGAAACGTGACAAGATTGCAGCAATAAAGTAACGATATTCAGACCTGCGCTAGGGGAGCCCCTTCAACCGGCCGTCGCCTTTTCTGCGCTAGCGGTCACGATCACGATCACGGCGGCACCCACGGTCGCCTAGGCGGTGCCCGCCGGGCTCGATGATCGCCAGACTCCTATCTGATCTGAATCGCCTCGGATCGAAACGTCGCGCGGCGTGCTAGGCACGCAATCGCCGACAATTAGTTAGACTGAAATGCGCGAAGCTGTGGGCTGGACGCCTAGCGAGCGACCGCTATCGCCTCCAGACCCACTTCGGAGCGTCGTGACCTAAGATTAACTGGCGCCACTGACACTCCCTCTCGTACGGGTTTCATGGGGTCGGCTGGACCTCGCAGAGTCCGATCCCGCCATGAGCGATACGTCCTCGTCCCTGCGCCTTGAAAACGTTTCGAAGCGGTATGGTCACAAGCAGGTACTGGAGGACGTGAGCCACACCTTCGCCCGTGGCCTGACCCTACTGACCGGGCCCAGCGGCGCGGGAAAATCGACCCTGCTGAGGCTGTGCGCGACGGCGGAAAAGCCCAGCGGCGGCACCCTGTTTTGGGACGGCAGCGCCCTACCGGCCGCCCGCGGGCGGCTGCGGAGTTCGGCGGGCTACGCCCCGCAGGCGGTGGACCTGCCCGAGGATCTGACAGCCCGCGAGTTCGGCCTGCATATGGCTGCCCTAAAGGGCCTGAACGTCCCCGACGCCGAGGCCCAGTTCCGAATGTTGCTCGACGCGCTGAACCTGAGCGGCGACGCCAACGGCCGGATCTCGACCTTCTCGGGCGGCATGCGCCGGCGGCTGGTTTTCGCCCAGGCCCTGCTCGGATCGCCACGGCTTCTGGCCCTGGACGAACCCACAGCCGAACTAGACGCCGAGTCCCGCGCTCGGGTCGGCGTCTTGATCAGCCGCGCGGCGCAGACCGCCGTGGTCATCATGACCTCTCACCTTACGGACTCCATCAGCGGCGGCATGGCCGTGCTGCGAGTCGAGGGCGGCAGACTGGCGCCCGTCACCGGAGCGTCCACGTGAGCCTGGCCGTCGTCAGATCGTCCCTGACCATCTCGCTCGCCCGCTACGGCCGTAGCATGGGCCTTTGGATCCTGCTGTTGGTGGCGCCGGTCGGAGCGCGCTTCATGATCGCGGCGCGCGGGGCGGATGCGTCGTTGATCGCGGTGGAGGACCGCGTGCCATGGCTGACTTCGCCGGTGCTGGGCATGGCGCTGGGCGTGGTCATCGCCACCCTGTTGCTTCCCGTAGCCTTCATCTATCTGCGGTCCAACGTTACCCGTCGCCAGCCCTGGCAGGTGGAAGAGGTCAGCCCCGCTAGCCGCATCGCCATCGCCTATGGCCGCTGGCTGGCCGACATCGCCGTGCTGGCCGCCGTGCTGGCAGCGACGACGGCCGCGGGCTGTCTTCTGGCCGTGCTGCTGTTGCCGCTGAACGAGGTGGAACCGGCGAGCATCATCCTGACCCTATGGGTCATTGCCGCCCCCCCGGTGGCCATGGTCGCCTCCCTGCACCTGCTCTTCGACGCCCGCCGCTGGACGCGTGGCCCGCTGGGCGAGGTCCTGTTCTTTGTCTTCTGGATGGGCTCGCTGGCGGTGGTGGTGATCGGCGGACAGGCAGGCGGATATGCCGCCAACATGACCGACCTGCCCGGCTTCATGTCACCGATCAGCTACGGCCAAGGCGGGACCGACAACTTCGTCATCGGCGGGGCGGAGATCCTGCCCGGCAGCGTGCCGATCCGGCTGGACGTCATGAGCGGCGTCATGGCGGACGGCTATCTGGCCGCCCGCCTGACCTGGTTCGGCATCGCCGCCCTGGTTCCGCTGCTCGCGGGAATGATCTATGCGCCCCATTCAACCCATAAGACCCGGCCGACCGCCGCCTGGCTGAAGATTCTGGAGCCCGGTCAGGCGCGACCAGCCGATCCCGATACGAACCCCGCCGGCGCCGGCAAGCTGCCCCTACTGGCGCTGGTTGTTGCCGAGGCGCGGCTGATGGCCGGGAGCCGCAAGGGCCTGCTGGCCATGGCGTTGGTGGCCGCAGTCGGCCTGTTCACGCCCTACTCTATCGTAGCCGGGCCGGCGGCGATGCTCCTGCTGGTGTTCGCCGCAACGGCCCATGCGGGCCGGAGCGAGCAGAAGGGCCTACTGTCCCTGACCGCAACCGCCGCCCTTTCTCCGGCCACGCGCAGGATCGCGTTCGTGCTGGCCGGAACGACACTGGCGCTGGTGATGGCCGCGCCAGCGGGGATGAGGGAGCTAATCTCGGGCGAATCGCGCATCCTGCTCGAAGCCAGCACCGTCGGCACCGTCACCTCCGTGACCGCCATCACCCTCGGCGCCCTGACCCGCTCAGCCACCGCGCCCCGACTGGTCCTGCTGATCGCCTGGTATTTCTATTTGAACTGGGGCGGGGCGTAGTCAGGCTGACAGAGCGCCCTTGTGATATTCACGCCGAACGAACTCCGGGCGCAGGGCTAGCAGAAAGCAGAAGCCACGCTGGCGTCGGTGTGGTCGAAACAGCTCGTGCCAAGAGCCATGCCCTTGAGCGGACATTCGAACCGATGCTTTGCCTCACGAGCGCTCGACGTCGAATTTTGACTCATCTCGGACAATCGGGAGTTCCGCTTATCGGCGCTGACGACAGAGGCCGCGCCGCTGGCGGCAGCGTTCCGCTTCGCGGCCTGGCGTCTATGTCGCAAATCGACCGGTCCCGGAGCCCCGCCGAATACTGGGCCGTTCACAGATGACAAGCACGCGCCGACCCAGCCGGTCTGCTCGACATAGTAGGAGAGCACGCTGGTGACGGCGATCGCCCCGGCGAGGGCTCCGAAGATCCGGCTGGCGCGCGCGGACTGCGCAGCAGCGATCAGCAGGGTGGAGTGGCGCAAGCCACGGCGCCCACCACAACGGACGCCGGGCATCACCGGCCGCCAAGAGGCCGCCGGCGACGCTGGCTAGACCCAATCCCGCGAGCCAGCCGATCGGGCGGGTAGAGCTCAGCGGCTGAATCATGACGTTGAGGTTTGCACGTCCCTTGTCCGCTTCAGGCCGCTCTCGATCCTAGGGAGAAACATGGACAGGCCCGCTTAACCTCCCCCACCAGCCACCGCCGCCTCTACAAGCGCCTGACTTACTATGGCGCGAACCCTGGAGACGATGTCGGAAGACCGGATCAGCGAACTGCATGTCGGCCTGTCGGCGACGATGAACCAGTTCTTCCTGGTCGAGTTTGGCAAGAAGACGAGGAGCGCCGAGCGCTCATTTTCAAACGGGCGCCGATGAGCGAGCCGCTGAAGGCGCCCCGGGCGGAGATTCAGGACCGGCTTGCGGCCGAAGCGACGCCCTCGGTGCCCCCCCCCCCCCCCCCGGTGCCGCGGATGCCTAATGCCGGCTGGCGACCGATCGACCGAGTCGCTTTCATCCCGGTCCAGGGCCTGGGCAAGTTCCAGCTGAAGGTGCAGGGCAGCTTGGCGGCGCTGGTGGCGCTAGATCACGGCCCAGAACGCGAAAACCCCCACGGCGTGAGCAGTGGGGGTTTTCGTTAAACTTGGGTGCGGGAGCAGGATTTGAACCTGCGACCTTCAGGTTATGAGCCTGAC
>NZ_JBFTRZ010000011.1:0-117186 GCF_056399785.1 Brevundimonas sp. 01N35 | reverse complement strand
GCCGCCTTCCGCTGGGTGCTCCCTTGCCCGGTGCGCGCGACGAGAGGCTGACGGTCCGACAAGACCCCCGTTCTCTCCGCTCCCGCCGCCGCTTCGGTTCGCCGGCCAAGCGAGCCCTCCCTTGCGACGGGACAGGTGGAGCATGGCGCGGTTGGCGGGTGAGGCGAGCTGTTTGGCGTGAACGGCGGGCGATGCCTTGCCGTTTCAGGGATTGAGGGGCGGGGTTGTGCGCGTTGTTCCCTTCTCCCCTTGCGGGAGAAGGTGGCCGAGCGAAGCGAGGTCGGATGAGGGGTTGCTCGACCGTGGATGAAACGGGCGGATTTCGAGGGCGGCGAGACCCCTCATCCGTCAGCCCCCGATCAAGTCGAGGGCCGCCACCTTCTCCCGCAAGGGGAGAAGGACGACCGAAGGCGCGCTTTTCGGTTGGGGGGAGAAGGGCTAGGTTTTCGCCATGCCTGAATTACCCGAAGTCGAAACCGTGCGTCGCGGCCTGGAGCCGGTGCTGGAGGGGGCGCGGCTGACGGCGGCGCGTCAGAACCGGCCGGATCTGCGCTTTCCCTTTCCCGAGCGGTTCGTCGAGCGGCTGAACGGGGCGACGGTGCTGCGGCTGGACCGGCGGGCCAAGTATCTGCTGTTCCCGCTGTCGACCGGCGAGACCTGGGTGACGCATCTGGGCATGACCGGGCGCTTCACGCTGGAAGGCGTGGCGCCGGGGGCCTTCGAGACGGATGCGCCGATCGTCGGCAAGCACGAACATATGAGCCTGACGGCCGAGCGGGCGGGGGTGATCACCCGGCTGGGCTACGCCGACGCGCGGCGCTTCGGCTTCATGGGGTTGATCCCGACCGAGGCGGTCGAGGGTCATGCTTGGTTTTCGGGGTTGGGCCCCGAGCCGCTGGGCAACGGCTTTTCGGCCGCCCATCTGGCCGAGGCCTTCGCGGGCAAGGCGCAGAACATCAAGGTCAGCCTGCTCGACCAGAGGATCGTGGCGGGTCTGGGCAACATCTATGTCTGCGAGGCCCTGTATCGGGCGCGCATCTCGCCGCTGACCCCGGCGGGCAAGGTCAGCCGGTCCCGGCTGGAGCGGCTGGCGACCGAGGTGAGGCAGGTCCTGGCCGACGCCATCGCGGCGGGCGGCTCGACCCTGAAGGACTTCGCCAACGTCGAGGGCGGTCAGGGCTATTTCCAGCACCGCTTCGACGTCTATGGCCGCGAGGGCCAGCCGTGCCGGACGGAGGGATGCTCCGGCCTGGTGGCGCGCGTGGTCCAGGGCGGGCGCTCGACCTTCTTCTGTCCGGTCTGTCAGAAGCGATAGGGGGCAAGGTGTTCCAGTGGGCGGGCTGAGGCGCTAGACCTGCCGGCGAACGATAATATGAGGAGCGCCCTGATGGCTGACGCCTATTCCACCCTGCTGATCGAACGCTGCGCCGACGGCTATGCAGTCGTCACCCTGAACCGGCCCGAGGCGTTGAACGCGCTCAACACCGCGCTGACCGGCGAGCTGGGCGACTTCCTGGAGAGCGTGGCCGACGACGACAGCGTGCGTTGCGTGGTCCTGACCGGCTCGGTGAAAGCCTTCGCCGCCGGCGCCGACATCAAGGAGATGGCGGATCAGGCCTACGCCGACATGTATCGCGGCAACTTCTTCGCTCGCGCCCACGACCGGGTGGCCAGCTTCCGCAAGCCGATCATCGCGGCGGTGTCGGGCTACGCCCTGGGCGGCGGCTGCGAACTGGCCATGCTGTGCGACTTCATCATCGCCTCGGAGACGGCCAGGTTCGGCCAGCCCGAGATCAACCTGGGCGTGGCCCCCGGCATCGGCGGCTCGCAGCGTCTGACCCGCGCCGTGGGCAAGGCCAAGGCGATGGACATGTGCCTGACGGGGCGGATGATGGACGCGGCCGAGGCCGAGCGCGCCGGCCTGGTGTCGCGCGTGGTGGCGTCTGACGCCCTGCTGGACGAGGCCCGCGCCGTCGCCGCCAAGATCGCCTCCCAGTCGCTGCTGGCCGTCATGGCCAACAAGGAGCTGGTCAACGCCGCCTTCGAGACGACCCTGACACAAGGGGTGGTGTTCGAGCGCCGCCTGTTCCACAGCCTGTTCGCCTTCGAGGACCAGAAGGAGGGGATGGCCGCCTTCGTCGAGAAGCGGAAACCCGTTTTCAAGGGACGCTGAAGCCCGCCCAAATCCTTTGCCTGACTCAATTCCGGCCGGGTGCGCGTTGACCGGTCGGAGCCTTTCCGCTATAGCCGCCCGCTCTTGAGATTTCCTCGCCGTGGACGTGGGTTCGCGGCGTTTTCGTTCGAAGGTTTTACCCGATGGCCAACAATGCAGGCGCCCGCAAGGCGATCCGCAAGATCGAAGCGCGGACCGAAGTAAACAAGGCCCGCCGTACCCGCGTCCGCACCTATCTGCGTAAGTTCCAGGAAGCCCTGACGGGTGGCGACGCCGCCTCCGCCAAGGCCGCTTTCATCACCGCTCAGTCGGAACTGATGCGCGCCGTGTCCAAGGGCGTGGTTCACAAGAACACCGGCTCGCGCAAGGTTTCGCGCCTGGCCGCCCAGCTGAAGAAGCTGTCGGCCGCCTGATCCAGAGGGCGTCGCGGACGGGGTTTCACGACTTCGTCAAACGACGTCATCTGACGCGTTCGGACTACCCGTAACAGGGTTGTCGCAAGAAAATCTAACGATTTCAACGGCGAGGAAGCGCAAGCTCCCTCGCCGTCTTGCTGTCTGGCGCTAAGTCGCCGAGAGAATCCAGCGTTCGAAATTGCGGCGAAATCGCCATTTTCCCAAGCGCTGCCGGGGTTTGCCGGAGTCAAACAATTTAAGTGCGAATCTCGACTCGAATCAGCGTTGATCTCCGGCGTGCGGCGCGTAAGTTTTGGCCTGTAACGCACTTCCATCCCAATCCGGATGAAGACGGGGGAAATCAATGGTTTCCGCCGGCGGGAGACGTCTGTCCGTGAGTACGACCCCACCTGCAAAGCCTTGGCTTCGCGGGGCAGGAGAAGTCGTCCCGGCGGTCGCCTTCGACGTGCGTTCGTTCGGTGGTTCTAACTCTTGGCGGGTGTGCTTTGACGATTTTGGGGGGCGCGGCGATGACGGGCATGACGGATCCTGACCGTATCTGGACTGAGGCGGCGGGCCGCCTGAAGACCGAGATCGGCGATGGGCCGTTCAGCAGCTACATCGCGCCGTCGGCCGTGCGGCTGGACGGATCGGGCAATCTGATCCTGGTGACGCCGACCGCCTATGCGCGGGACTGGGTGCGCAAGAACGCCCTGCGTCGCATGAACGAGCTGTGGCTGGGCCTGGACGGCCTGTCGCGCCGTCTGGACGTCCGTTGCCGCGCCGAGGTGGGCTCGCCCGCCCCGGCGACCGCCTTCCCCGCCGGCGAGGCCCCGCGCCTGGCCTCGGTGGGCGGCGTGGTCGCCCCGGCTTCGGCTATGGCTCCGGCCTCGGCCATGGCCGCCTCCGCCTTCGCCCCCTCGACCGACGGCGCCCGCGCCGTCCGCGCCGCCGGCCTGCAGGAGCGCCTGACCTTCGACAGCTTCGTCGAAGGCCAGGGCAACGCCTTCGCCCTCGCCATCGCCAAGCAGGTGGCCAGCTGGGCCGACGGCCACTTCAACCCGGTCTTCTTCTGCGGCCCCTACGGCTACGGCAAGACCCACCTGCTGAACGCCATCGCCTGGGAGGCGCAGCGTCTGCGCCCCGACGCCAAGGTGGTCTATCTGACCGCCGAACGCTTCCTGTCGACCTTCGTGCGCGCCATGCAGGACCGCTCGACCGCGGCCTTCAAGGAAAGCCTGCGCTCGGCCGACATGCTGCTGCTGGATGACGTCCAGTTCGTCGGCGGCAAGACCAGCACCCAGGAAGAGCTGCTGAACACGCTGACGGCCCTGATCGAGGACGGCAAACGCATCGTCCTGTCGGCCGACCGCGCCCCGACCGCCCTGACCGACGTCGAGCCGCGTCTGCGCAGCCACCTGGCCGCCGGCCTGACCTGCCCGGTCGAGGCCGCCGACCGCAGCCTGAAGATCGCCGTGGCGCAGTCGCGCCTGAGCGCCCTGGCCAAGCTGGGCGTCGTCTCGGGCCAGGCCCGCACCGACGTTCTGGAACATCTGGTGGACCGCACCCCCGGCTCGATGCGTGAGCTGGAAGGCGCCGTGAACACCCTGGCCGCCGTGGCCGGCGCCCGCCTGGCCTCGCTGGGCGTGGACGAGGCCCAGAGCCTGCTGGGCGTCGCCCTGCGCGGCGGACCCGAGCGCCGCATCACCGTCGACGAGATCCAGAAGACGGTGGCCGACCACTTCAACCTGAAGCAGGCCGATCTGCTGAGCGAGCGCCGCACCCGCGCCATCGCCCGCCCGCGCCAGATCGCCATGTACCTGTGCAAGCAGCACACGACCCGCTCCTATCCCGACATCGGCCGTCGCTTCGGCGGACGCGATCACACGACCGTCCTGCACGGCGTGCGCAAGATCGAGGAGCTGATGCCCAAGGAAGAACAGATCGCCCGCGACGTCGAGGCCCTGACGCGCAAGCTGCGCGGATAAAAGGGAAGTGCCGCGCAAACTGCGCGGCTAAAAGGGGAGTGACGCGCAAGCTGCGCGGATAAAAGGGAAGTGCCGCGCAAGCTGCGCGGCTAAGGTTCTTCCACGGGCGGCCTGTGGATAGCGGGGGCAGTCGTTTCATGACGACGGCCCCCCGTTGCCCCCGCCGCTCAATGCGCTAGTGTTCCAGCCCATCCTTACGGCGACGCTGATGAAGGCGTCGCGCCCGGGCGAGACCACATGCAGCTGACCATCGAACGTTCCGCGCTCCTGAAGGCCCTCGGGCACGTTCAGAGCGTGGTCGAGCGCCGCAACACCATTCCGATCCTGTCGAACGTGCTGTTGAGCGCCGGGCGCGACCGCCTGGCCTTCGCCGCCACCGACCTCGACATGGAGATGGTCGACGAGGCCGAGGCCCAGGTGAACGTCGAGGGCCAGATCACGGCCCCGGCCCACACCCTGTACGAAATCGTCAAGAAGCTGCCGGACGGCGCCGAGGTCTCCCTGACCTATTCGGGCGATGATCCGCGGCTGGTGATCTCGGCGGGCCGGTCCAAGTTCAACCTGCCGGTCCTGCCGGCCGGCGACTTCCCCGTCATGTCGACGGAATCCACGGGCGCCCGCTACACCCTGCCCAAGGAAGATCTGGCGCGCCTGATCGACAAGACCCGTTTCGCCGTCTCGACCGAAGAGACGCGCTATTATCTGAACGGCCTCTATCTGCACACGGTGGCCGAGGGCGGCATTCCGCTGCTGCGCGCCGTGGCCACCGACGGCCACCGTCTGGCCCTGGCCGAGACCCCGGCGCCGGAAGGCGCGGCGGGTGGTCCCGGCGTCATCGTGCCGCGCAAGACGGTCGATCAGGTCCGCCGCCTGCTGGACGACGGCAACGGCCCGGTCCAGGTCCAGGTCTCGGCCCAGAAGATCCGCTTCGAGTTCGGCCAGGCCAGCCTGACCTCCAAGGTCATCGACGGCGCCTTCCCCGACTATCTGCGCGTCATCCCCAAGGGCAACGACAAGCAGGCCGACATCGACAACGCCCTGTTCGCCAAGGCCGTCGACCGCGTCGCCACCATCTCGGCCGAAAAGAGCCGCTCGGTGAAGCTGGCCTTCGACAACGACCGGGTGAAGCTGACCGTCCGCAACATGGAAGCCGGCCAGGCCGAGGAAGAGGTCGAGATCGGCTATTCCGAAGAGCCGTTCGAAATCGGCTTCAACGCCCGCTACCTGCTGGACGTCGCCGGCCAGATCACCGGCGAGACCGCCCACTTCAAATTCGCCGACCCAGCCAGCCCGACCCTGGTCCTCGATCCGGCCGATCCGGGCGTGCAGTACGTGCTGATGCCGCTGCGGGTGTAGGACTAGCTTTGAAACTAGTCCCTCCGAGACTCAAGCGTGTCGATCTGAAGGGCGCATTTGGCTTCGATGCCGATTTTTTTGCCGCTCAGAAAAGGTTGTTCGAGTCCATTGTCGGGCAAACTGCGGAAGTTAGATTCTCGCTCCAAGTGAGAAGTGGTACCAAGTATGAGGTGGACACCGTGGAGGGGTTGGCCCTCCTGCCTTTCGATGACGTGCGGGGGCGCTCCTCATTCTCCGTGGAGTATAAAGCTGGTGGTCAATCGTTAGAGATTGATGTCCGCTACTGGTCGCCAGCTTGGGTCACTATTTCTAGCTGGTCGGAACAGGCGGCGGAGCGGCTTGCAAGCGAAGCTGTGTCTGGCGTTGAGGCGCGTAGGCTGTGGTATAGCTGGATCTTTAGCGCATGGACTGGTGGCCTGGTGGCTATACCTGCCGGCCTATTGCTGGGAGCCGCGCTGCCACTTAGCAGCATGCAGGTGTCATCAATACGCACGGTGCTTTTTGCGTGTGTTGCATACGCCCTAGGGGTTGGTGCCGCCGCTCTCGCTCGGCGTATGCTCTTCGATACAGTTGTCATGACGATCGGAGCAGAAGCCGCGCGGCAGGCGACCCTTGCCAAGGGGCGTGGCTATCTTTTTGGCACTGTTATTGGTGGCATAGGCCTCGCGGTCGTTGGGGCTGCGGCCAGCGCGTTCTTCTCGCAGCCTTGATCCGCTCCCTCGCCCTCACCGACTTCCGTTCCTATGCGAGCGCCAGCCTGCCGGTTTCCGGCGGGGCTGTGGTGCTGCATGGGCCGAACGGGGCGGGCAAGACCAATCTGCTGGAGGCGATCAGTCTGCTGACCCCCGGCAAGGGGCTGCGCGGGGCGACGGCGCAGGAGATGGGGCGGCGCGAGCCGGGCGAGGCCACAGGCCGGGCCTGGGCCGTCATGGTCACATTGGACGAGAACGGCGAAGAGGTCCGTCTCGGCACCGGCGTGCAGGCGCCGGGGGCGGCAAGGCGCATCGTCCGCATCGACGGCGAGACGGCGCCGCCCGGACGTCTGCTGGACCACCTGCGCCCCGTCTGGGCCACGCCCGAGCAGGACCGGCTGTTTTCCGACGCGCGGGCGGCGCGGTTGCGGTTCTTCGACCGGCTGGTGTTCGCGGCTGATCCCGATCATGCGGCGACGGTCTCGACCTATGAAAAGGCCCTGCGCGAGCGGCTGCGGCTGCTGACCGACGGGGCGGAAGGTCGGCCCGCCGATCCCCTGTGGCTGGACGCGCTGGAGGCGCGGCTGTCCGAGGCCGGGGCGCGGGCGGCGACGGCGCGGACCCGGGCGCTGACGGCGCTGCAGGTCGGCATCGACGCGCGCGGCGACCGGCCCTTCCCTCAGGCCGATCTGGGTCTGACCGGGGAGGCCGAGGCGATGGCGGCGGCGGGCGCGGACGAGGCCGATATCGTCGGCATGCTGGGCGAGGGCTTCGTGCGGGCGCGGGGGCGCGACGCCGCCGCCGGACGCTCGCTGTTCGGGCCGCATCGCTCGGACCTGACGGCCATCCACCGCGAGAAGAACCGGCCCGCCGCCGAGGGCTCGTCCGGCGAGCAGAAGGCCCTGGTGCTGAACCTGATCCTGGCCCAGGTCGGGCGGCTGGCCCGTCCTGAATTTGGGCAGAGCGCGCAGCCCGTCCTGCTGCTGGACGAGGCCCCGGCCCACCTCGACGAGGTTCGTCGCGCCGCCCTGTTCGACGAGATCGAGGCCCTGCGGCTGCAGGCCTTCATGACAGGGACGGAGCGCAGTCTGTTCGCCGCGCTGGAAGGCCGGGCGCAGTTCGTTTCGGTGGAAGGCGGGGCGCTTTGGTCCCCTTCTCCCCTTGAGGGAGAAGGTGGCTCGCGCAGCGAGACGGATGAGGGGTGACGGCGCGTTCGGAGGTCCTCAGAGCGCGTCGTTCGGTCGCCCGTAAAATCGCGTTGAGAGACCCCTCATCCGAGCGCCTTCGGCGCCCACCTTCTCCCGCAAGGGGAGAAGGACAAAGAGTGGCTTTTCTCTCCAAATTTCCTATATGTTATCGTCATCGGGGCGCGTTGAATTGCGACCTGATGCGGACGGCTGAGAGGCCGTCTTTTCCCTGTCCGTCCGCGGACCCTGAGCCGACGTTTTCATGACCGACCAGACTGACGCCTCGCCGGAATACGGCGCTGATTCCATCAAGGTTCTCAAAGGCCTGGACGCGGTGCGCAAGCGCCCCGGCATGTATATCGGCGACACCGACGACGGCTCCGGCCTGCACCACATGGTCTATGAGGTGGTCGACAACGCCATCGACGAGGCCCTGGCTGGTCACGCCGACCTGGTCCAGGTCATCCTGAACGAGGACGGCTCGGTCACCGTGACCGACAACGGTCGCGGCATTCCGACCGGCATCCACGAGGGCGAAGGCGTCTCGGCGGCCGAGGTCATCATGACCCAGCTGCACGCCGGCGGTAAGTTCGACCAGAACTCCTACAAGGTGTCGGGCGGTCTGCATGGCGTGGGCGTCTCGGTCGTCAACGCCCTGTCCGACTGGCTGGAACTGAAGATCTATCGCGACGGCAAGGCGCACCAGATGCGCTTCGAGCGCGGCGACACGGTCAAGTCGCTGGTCGTCACCGGCGACGCGCCGATCCGCACCGACGGCGACAAGGCCGGTCAGCCGCTGAGCGGCACCGAGGTCACCTTCTATCCATCGGTCACCACCTTCAGCCACATCGACTTCGACCTGAAGACGCTGGAACACCGGCTTCGCGAGCTGGCCTTCCTGAACTCGGGCGTGGTCATCAAGCTGGCCGATCATCGCGGCGCCGAGCCGGTCGAGATCATGCTGCACTATGAGGGCGGCGTCGAAGCCTTCGTGCGCCACCTCGACAAGTCCAAGACGCCGATCCTGAAGGACGTCATCGTCATTCGCGGCAAGAAGGAAGGGATCGAGCTGGATCTCGCCCTGTGGTGGAACGACAGCTACCACGAGACCATGTTGTGCTTCACCAACAACATCCCGCAGCGGGACGGGGGCACTCACCTGTCGGCCTTCCGCGCCAGCCTGACCCGCGTCATGGGCGCCTATATCGAGAGCTCGGGCGCCGGCAAGAAGGAGAAGGTCTCCGTCTCTGGCGAAGACGCCCGCGAAGGCCTGACCTGCGTTCTGTCGGTCAAGGTGCCGGATCCCAAATTCTCCAGCCAGACCAAGGACAAGCTGGTCTCGTCCGAGGTGCGCCCGGCGGTCGAGAACCTGTGTTCGGAAGGCCTGGCCCAATGGTTCGAGGAACACCCGGTCGAGGCCAAGGTGGTCGTCGGCAAGATCATCGAAGCCGCCTCGGCGCGTGAGGCCGCCCGCAAGGCGCGCGACCTGACGCGGCGCAAGTCGGCCCTGGAGATCTCGAGCCTGCCGGGCAAGCTGGCCGACTGTCAGGAACGCGATCCGGCCAAGTCCGAATTGTTCATCGTCGAGGGCGACAGCGCCGGCGGCTCGGCCAAACAGGCGCGCAACCGCGAGAACCAGGCCGTCCTGCCCCTGCGCGGCAAGATCCTGAACGTCGAGCGCGCGCGCTTTGACCGGATGCTGTCGTCGGAGACGATCGGCACTCTGATCCTGGCCCTGGGCACCGGCATCGGCCGCGACGACTTCAACGCCGACAAGCTGCGCTATCACAAGATCATCCTGATGGCCGACGCCGACGTCGACGGCGCCCACATCCGCACTCTGCTGTTGACCTTCTTCTATCGGCAGATGCCCGAGCTGATCGAGCGCGGCCACGTCTACATCGCCCAGCCGCCGCTCTATAAGGTCTCCAAGGGCAAGCAGAGCCGCTACATCAAGGACCAGTCCGAGATGGACGCCTACCTCATCGAGGAAGGCTGCGCCGACGCCGAGTTGGACCTGGCGTCGGGCGAGCGCCGCATGGGGCTGGACCTCCAGGCCCTGGTGCGCGAGGCCAAGGCCTTCAAGGGTCTGGTCGACCGGCTGTCGCCGCGCGCCCCCGCCTTCGCTATCGAGCAGGGCGCCCTGGCGGGTCTGTTCACCGAGAGCGCGGGCGAACTGGAAGCGCGCGCCGCCGAGACCGCCGAGCGTCTGAATCTCTACGCCGAGGAAGGCGACGGCCCCTGGTCGGGCGGTCGCGCCGAGCAGGGCGGGGTGGTCTTCAGCCGCGTCCGTCGCGCCGTCAGCGAGACGATCGTTCTGGACGAACAACTGGGCCGCTCGCTGGACGCGCGTCGCCTGGCCGAGCGCGCGGCGGCCTTCGACGGCCTGTTCGACAAGCCCGCCGTCTATCGCCGCAAGGACAAATCCATCACCATCCGCGGTCCGCTGGACCTGCTGACCGCCGTGCTGGACGCGGGCAAGAAGGGCATCGCCATCCAGCGCTACAAGGGCCTGGGCGAGATGAACCCCGAACAGCTGTGGGAGACGACGCTGGACGTCAACGCCCGCACCCTGCTGCAGGTCAAGGTCGACCACGCCGACGACGCCGACGACCTGTTCGCCAAGCTGATGGGCGACGTGGTCGAACCGCGCCGCGAATTCATCCAGGAAAACGCCCTGGACGCCGCCGTCGACGTCTGACGGCGGCGCCCGACAGGCCGGCTGCGAAGCCGGCCTGTTTCCGCGCGCACCGGGCGCGGCGGCCCCGACGCGGCGTCAATCCGGGCTAAAATATGACTTTTCCGTGTTCGGTTAGCGGCGTCTTGACGGTAACGGGGCGCGGCGCAGCAGTGGCGCCGTGGAGCCCGGCCTGGCCGGGACGGGAGAAGGTCATGAGAAACCTGCTGTTCGCGGGCGCGGCCGGGCTCGCGCTTATGTCCGCCTCGCCGGGCGCTGCGCCTCAGGATTCCAGCAAGACCGCCGCCTATGGCGAGATCGTCCTGCGGGTCGGGTTCACCCCGGATCCCTACCGCGTCGCGGTGACGGCGGGGGGCGCGATCGACGCCTATGCGGATACGCCGCTGCCGGCGACCTGCGTCGGCGATGTCGCGGACGCGCCGGATTTCGAAGTGACCTATGAGGCGGGGCGGCGGCCGCTGGTGTTCCGCACCCTGTCGTCGGTGGACACGACCCTGATCGTCAACGGGCCGGATGGAAACTGGTTCTGCGACGACGACAGCTATGGCGACGGCGACGCCCAGGTGCGTTTCGACAAGCCGCGCAGCGGCGCCTACGACATCTGGATCGGCACCTTCGGCGGCGGCACGGCCAACGCGACCCTGCTGATCACCGAGACGCCCTGAAACCGCGAGCCGGAGCCCTTGATCGGGGCTACTGGTCCTCGTCGAAGCGGCGGGCGACCAGGTCGCTGAGCGCTTCGAGGGCTTCGGCCGCGTCGGGACCCTCGGCCTCGATCTCGACGCCGCAGCCGATGCCGGCGCCCAGCATCAGCAGGCCCATGATCGAGCGGGCGTCGACGGTGACGCCGTCGCGCGTGACACGGATTTCGGATTCGAAGCCCGAGGCCAGCTTGACGAACTTGGCCGAGGCGCGGGCGTGCAGGCCGCGCTGGTTGCAGATGTTGACCGTGGCCCGAACGGGGGTCTGGACCGGGGCGTCGCTCATTTTTCGCCCGCCAGCACCCACGACGCCACGGAGATGTATTTGCGTCCCGCGTCCTGGGCATGGGCGACGCAGGTCTCCAGGCTTTCGCGCCCGCGCACGCTGGCCAGCTTGATCAGCATGGGCAGGTTCAGCCCGGCGATGACCTCGGCGTGGGTCTGCTCCATCACCGAAATGGCCAGGTTGGAGGGCGTGCCGCCGAACATGTCCGTCAGCAGGATGACGCCGTCGCCGTCGTTCACGGCGGCGGCTGCGTCGACGATGTCGCGGCGGCGCCGCTCCATGTCGTCCTCGGGGCCGATGCAGATCGCGGCCACGCCCCTTTGCGGGCCGACCACGTGCTCCATCGCCGCCAGAAATTCAGAGGCCAGGCCCCCGTGGGTGACGATCACCAGCCCGATCATGAAGGCTTCACCAAGACAATCCGCCCCGCGCTGCTGTCCTCAGCGAACGCCCTTGGGCGCCCGGACTGATCTGCAAGCCGGCCTTCATAGGCCAATCGCGCGCCGGTTCAAAGGGCGGCGAGCGCGGTTGCGACGACCTGACCCGCAGAAGCCGGGCGGGGGTCGAGGCGCAGTTGCGGAATCGCCACGCCCCCCCAGGTCCAGGCGGCGGGCTCGGGCAGGCGCTCGACGGCCTCGTGGACGCAGGCCACGGCCAGGACGATGCGGGCCAGGGGGCGTAGGGGGGCGGCGACGATGCCCAGGCCGCGCACCTCGATCCGGCCGGCGATCGTGGCCGGCGCCGTGGCGTAGAGCGCGCCGTCGGAGGCCCAGAGATGCGTCCAGTCGTCGGCGATCAGACGCCAGCCCTGGCCGATCAGGCGCAGGGCCAGATCGCTCTTGCCGACGCCGGACGGCCCCTGGATCAGCACACCGCGCCAGCCGTGGGGCGTCATGCGGGCCACGGCGGTGGCGTGGATCGGCTGCAAGGGCGCGCTCATGGGCGCCGTCCAGCCAGGGGGAGGAGGATTTCGAAGCGCGCGCCGACGACGGCTCCGCTTTCATCCACGCGGTTCTCGGCGCGGACCCGACCGCCGTGGGCGTCGACGATCTGGCGCACGATGGACAGGCCCAGGCCCGAGTTGGCGCCGAAGGCCGTGCCCTTGGGCCGCGAGGTGTAGAAGCGTTCGAACACCGTCTCGAGGTTTTCGGGCGGGATGCCGGGGCCGTCGTCCTCGACCCGGATGCGCAGCGGCAGGTCGGGGTGACTGTCGTCGCGCTCCAGCCGCACGCGGACCTCGCCGTCGGCCGGGCTGAACGAGCGGGCGTTGTCGATCAGGTTGCGGAACACCTGGCCCAGGGGAATGTCGCGGCCCATCACCCGCGCGGCCTCGGCGGTGGAGGCGAAGCGCACGTTGGCTTCGCCGGGCTTGTGGCCGCCTTGATAGACGGCGACGATGTCGCCCAGCAGTTCGTTGAGGTCGATGAGACGGGGCCGGTCGCGCGACAGTTCGGCGTCCAGACGCGAGGCGTTGGCGATGTCGGTGATCAGCCGGTCCAGACGACGCACGTCCTGTTGCAGCAGATTGGTCAGCCGCTGCCGCTGCTCGTCGGTCTTGACCAGGGGCAGGGTCTCCAGCGCCGAGCGGATCGATGTCAGGGGGTTCTTGATCTCGTGGCTGACGTCGGCGGCGAAGCGTTCGATGGCGTCCATGCGCGTCGACAGGGTGTCGGTCATGGATTCCAGGGCGCGGGCCAGGTCGCCGATCTCGTCCTTGCGGTCTTCGAGGTCGGGCAGGGAGATGGCGCGGGCGCGCTGCAGACGCACCTGATCCGCCGCCGCCGACAGGCGCATCACCGGACGGGCCACGAACAGATGCAGCACCAGCGAGGCCAGCAGGTTCACCGCCAGGGCCACCAGGGCGAAGGGGGTCAGGGCCCGGCGCTGGGCGGCCAGGGTCTGATCCACGTCGCCGGCCTCCAGGGTCAGCACGCCCAGCACCTGCTGGACGTGGCGGACGGGCAGGGAGACGGAAACGACCCGGTCGCCGTTCTCGTTGCGGCGCACACCGGCCTGAGGCGCGCCCTGCAGGGCGCGTTCGACCTCGGCTGACAGTTCGGCGTTGGCGCGGGTCAGGCGGGTTTCCTCGCGCCGCGTCGGTTCGCTGGATTCGACCGGGGTTCCGGCGGGGTGGGCGGGCGGCAAGGGCTGGCCCGGGATGGCGTCGGTGACGGCGAAGCTGTCGGACACCAGCAGGCCGTCCTGATCATACAGGCGCGCGCGCTGACCCTCGGGAATGAAGTTGTCGCGCAGCCACAGGCCCGCTGCGCCGGGGTCCAGCGCCGGATAGGGCTCGCCGCGGGTGATGCCCAGTTCGCCCAGCACATTGGCCAGAAGCTCGGCCTGGACCGACAGGGATTCCTGGCGCGCCTCGATCAGGCCGCGTCGCCATTCGTTCAGCAACAGCGCCCCGCCGAACAGGATCAGCAGGCTGAGAAGATTGAGCGCGAGAATGAAGCCGCCCAGACGCGATCCGCCGAAGCGGAACCGACGCCGCGCCGGGGCGTCCTCGATCTCAGCTTTCGCGGTAGCGGTAACCGACGCCATACAGGGTCTCGATCGCGTCGAACTCGGGATCGACCACCCGGAACTTCTTTCGCATCCGTTTGACGTGGCTGTCGATGGTGCGATCGTCGACATAGACCTGATCGTCGTAGGCGGCGTCCATCAGACTGTCGCGGCTCTTCACGAAACCGGGGCGCTGGGCCAGGGCCTGGAGCAGCAGGAACTCTGTGACCGTCAGCTTGACCGGCCGGCCCTCCCAGGTGCTCTCGTGGCGCGCCGGGTCCATCGACAGCTTGCCGCGCTTGATCGCCTTGCCGGCGGCCTCCGCTGCGGTTTCCATCTCGCCGCCGTCGGCGCCGGTGCGGCGCAGCAGGGCCTTGACCCGTTCGATCAGCAGGCGCTGGCTGAAGGGCTTGTGGATATAGTCGTCGGCGCCGAGGTTGAAGCCGAGAATCTCGTCGATCTCCTCGTCCTTGGACGTCAGCATAATGACCGGAATCTGCGAGGTCTGGCGCAGGCGGCGCAGCACCTCCATGCCGTCCATGCGCGGCATCTTCACGTCCAGGATCGCCAGATCCGGCGGCGTGCTCTCCAGCGCCTCCAGGCCCGAGGCGCCGTCGTGATAGGCCGTGACCTTGTGGCCATGGCTTTCCAGGGCCAGGGAGACGGAGGCGACGATGTTTTCGTCGTCGTCGACCAGGGTGATGTTGGCCAAGGGCTTCTCCTAAGTGCGGGCGGCGGCGGACGTCTCGATCGCCCGTCGCGGGTCGATGGCTCAACGCGCGACAAGCGTAACCGTTCTATTCTATCGTGGTGACATTACGGCCACAGCAAATGGTTCGCCAGAGCCTGTCTTGCAACCTTGGCCGCGAAAGGGCGAAACCTCGCCTTAAATCCTCATGGCGCAGGGTGGCGGGTCAATCCGCCTGAAAGACGCCATGGCCGGTCCGGTTCACTACGAAATCTACATCCGCAAGACGCCGCCCGCGTCCTGGGCGCTGGCGATGGCGACCGAGGACCGCAAGCAGGCCGTCGAGACGGCCGAGGACCTGCTCAAGGACGGCCGCGCCTGCGCCGTGCGTGTGACCAAGGAGACGCTGGACCCGGACACGATGGAATTCGCCAGCGTGGTCGTCCTGAACCGCGGCGCGCCCGAGGTGAAACGCAAGCGTCCGGTCAGCGAGGAGCAGGCCGGCCCCAACTGCCGCGGCGTTCAGGATCTCTATGCCCCCCACGCCCGCGACCTGATCGGCCGGGTGCTGGAGGACTGGCTGAACCGACAGGGGGCGACGGCTTTCGAACTGCTGCACCGGCCTGATCTGGCCGAACGGCTGGAGGCCTCGGGCGTCGAACTGCAGCACGCGATCCAGAAGGTCGCCGTGCCCGAAAGCCAGAACACCGGCCAGGCCGTCCACGACCTGGTGCGCCACTATCAGCGGCTCAGCGAACAGGCGATCGAGCGGCTGCTTCAGGCCGGGCGACGCAATCAGTTTCCCAGCCTGGCCGAACGGTCGGTCGCCGACGTGGCCCATCGGCTGAACGGGTCGCCGGACCGCGCCTTCATCATGGGCGGGGTGGTCGCCGGGGCGCTGAAGGGCGTCAAGGGCGCGCGGGCGCGGCTGGACCGGCTGATGGACCTGTGCGACCGGGCTCCGATGGACGGGCCGCCGCGCGCCCTGGTCCTGGTGCCCGTCGAACAATTGCTGTGCGAGCTGCTGGGCGCGCGCGCCAGTCTGGCCCAGATCGTCGGCCCGGCGCTGGATCAGGGGTCCAGCCTGGCGGCCGTGGTGCGGATGGTCGCCCCGCGCGAGATCGGCGCCCTGATCGCGCGCGATCCCAAATTGGCGGTCCTGGTCCCGCCGGTCGAAGGCGGTCCGGCGCGTCTGGGCGAGCGGCTGGCGGCGGGCGAGTTTCCGCTGCTGGCGGCGTCGCTGGCGCGGATGGTGGTGCGCGAACTGATGAGTCAGCGCCGCCTGCGGCCCGGCGATCCCGAGGGCGAGATCGACATCCTGCGCGCGCTGGCCATGACCCTGACCGCCACGGCCGGACGACTGCTGACGCTGGAGGAGGTGCAGACCGCCTTCGTCGAGCGTTCGAAAAGCCTGGTCACCGCCGATTTCGTCGCCGCCTACGTCAAGGACTGCGCCAATGTGCTGTGCGAGGTCGAACGGCTGACGCGGCTGTGCGAAAACGTCACCGGCGGGGGCAACAAGCGCTCGGCGGCGCGCTGGCTGGACGCCTGCGTCACCTCGCTGCGGTTCGAAACCGAGATGCGGGCCTCGGGCCAGACCCCGGGCCAGAAGCTGCTGGCGCTGGCGACCTTGCAGCGCGCGGTGCGCAACGCCGCCCTGTCCGAGCGGGATCGCGATGCGGTGGTCGCCGCCCTGGGCGTGGTCGGCGGTTCGGTCGAGGCGGACGCCAAACTGACCGCCCAGATCGTTCGCGCGCCCGCGCCGGCGCCGCAGAAGCTGGCCGCCCTGCTGCGGCTGGCCGCCGGCGAGACCGGACCGACCGGCCCCGTGGCCGATCGCGCCAGGGCGGAGGCGGTCAAACTGTTCCGCGCGCCCGAGGTTCGCACCGCCCTGAGCGCGGCGCCCGAGGCGGTGCAGACGCTGCGTCCGCTGATGAAGGCGGTCGGCCTCGCCGCCTAGATCGCGTTCAAGGCGTCAGTCGAAGATGTCGAAGATGTCCATCCGCTTCTTTTTCTTGCGGTAGCCGTCGTCGCGATGACGATCGTCCTGGTAGCGGGGCGGCTCGCGATAGACCCGCGGCTGTGCGCCCCAGGGCTGCGGGGTCGACGGCGGATAAGTCGGCGGCGCGGCGGGCGCGGCTTGAGGAGCCGAGGCGCGGCCTTCGTCGGCGGCCACGGCCATCAGCTTTTCCAGCTCGCCGCGATCCAGCCAGACGCCGCGGCAGGTCGGGCACATGTCGAACTGGACGCCGTGGCGGTCCAGCGTCTGCATGGCGGCGTTGTCGTTGGGGCACATCAATAGGGGCATGGGATCCTCAGGGTCGAAGAATGCGGTCCGACATCACGCCGCTTTCGCCGCGCCAGAGGGGCCCGTCCCGCTGAGGAAAGGGTTAGGGCGCTGTCCCCGGCCCCACAACGTGCGCAGACGCCGCAGGGACAGGCGAGCTCGGCCTTAGCAGCTCTGTCCCGCCGCCCAGCCCGACGACCAGGCCCACTGGAAATTATAGCCGCCCAGCCAGCCGGTCACATCGACCACCTCGCCGATGAAGAAGAGGCCGGGGACCGATTTGGCCTCCATCGTCTGCTGGTCCAGAGCGGCGGTGTCGACCCCGCCCAGGGTCACCTCGGCGGTGCGATAGCCCTCCGAGCCGACCGGCTTGACGGTCCAGGCGTTGACCGCCTCGGCCAAGGCCCGCAGCTTCTTGTCGCCGACCTCGGCCAACTTGCCGGCCAGGCCCTCGCGGGCGCAGATGACCTCGGCCAGACGGCGCGGGATGATATGGCCCAGCGCCGTATGCACGGCCTGCTTGCCATTCTCGGTCTTGGCGGCCAGCAGACGCGCTGCGACGTCTTCGCCGGGGGCCATGTTGACGGTGATGGCTTCGCCCTCGCGCCAGTAGGAGCTGATTTGCAGGATCGACGGCCCCGACAGGCCGCGATGGGTGAACAGCATGGCTTCTTCGAAGCTTGTTTCCTTGGGCCTATCGCCGTTCGGGCTGCTTGAGGCCGTCTTGACGACCGCATTGACGGCGACTCCCGCCAAGGGCGTCAACTGCTCCAGCAGGTTGGGTTCGAAGGTCAGCGGCACCAGCGCGGGCCGCGTCTCCGTCAGCCGCAGGTCGAACTGACGCGCCACCTCATAGCCCCAGCCGGTCGCGCCCATCTTGGGGATCGACTTGCCGCCGGTCGCCACCACCAGAGACGCCGCCGAGACGCGGGTCCCGTCGTCCAGGGCCACTTCGAAACGGTCGCCGCTGCGGCTGATCGAAGTCACGCCGAGACCCAGCGACAGGGTCACGCCGGCCGCCTTCATCTCGTCCGTCAGCATGCGGATGATCTGTTTGGCGCTGTCGTCGCAGAACAGCTGGCCCAGGGTCTTCTCGTGCCAGGCGATGCCGTGGCGCTCGACCATCTTGAGGAAGTCGTGCTGGGTGAACCGCTTCAGCGCCGACAGGGCGAAGCGCGGGTTCTCGCTGAGGAAATTGGCGCCGCTGGTCCCCAGGTTGGTGAAGTTGCAGCGCCCGCCGCCCGAGATGCGGATCTTCTCGCCCGGCGCGCGGGCGTGGTCGATGACGCGCACGCGGCGGCCGCGCTTGCCCGCCTCGATGGCGCACATCATGCCGGCCGCGCCGGCGCCGACGATCAGGACGTCGATGTCTGGGTTCTTCATCGCCTCGCCCTAGCAGGGCCGGGCGTCCGAGGCGACCTTGCAGGCCCCCTTACAAACCCAGCGCGGTCCGATAGGCCGGATGCACGAGGTCGCCGTATTCGGGATGCTTCTTCAGATAGCCGGCGAAGAAGGGGCAGGTCGGCAGGATCACCAGGCCGCGTTGCTTCAGGTCGGCCAGCACATGCCTCGCCATCCGGCTGGCGAGGCCGCGCCCCTCCAGCGGGACCGGCACGAGGGTCTCGGTGATCATCAGCCCGCCCGCCACGGGGTTGTAGAGGACCACGGCGGTCTCGCCGTCGACCGTCAGCTCGTAGCGTCGGGCCTCGGCGTTGTCGTGGATGTCGGGGTCCAGGTTCATGTCGGTCTTCATCAGTGCGCCTCGTCCCAGTTGGCGGCGGCCTTGGCCTCGACCACCAGGGGGACGGTCAGGGCCACGGCGGGGTCGGCGGCGCCTTCCATGATCTGGCGCACCACGGCCAGGGCGCGTTCGGCCTCGGCCTCGGGGGCTTCGAAGATCAGTTCATCGTGGACCTGCAGCAGCATGCGGGTCTTGAGGCCCGCCTCGGTCAGGGCGGCGGGCATGCGGATCATGGCGCGGCGGATGATGTCGGCGGCGGCGCCCTGGATCGGGGCGTTGATGGCGGCGCGCTCGCCGAACTGACGCTCGGCCCCCGACTTGGAATGGATGGCCGGGATGTGGATGCGGCGGCCGAAGACCGTGGTGACGAAGCCGTGCTCTTTCACGAAGGCCTTGGTCTTGTCCATGTAGGCGCGGATGCCGGGGAAGCGCTCGAAATAGGTCTTGATATAGGCCCCGGCCTCGCCCTGATCGATGCCCAGCTGGGCCGCCAGACCGAAGGCCGAGATGCCATAGACGATGCCGAAGTTGATGGCCTTGGCGCGACGGCGGGTCTCGGACGGCATGCCCTCGACCGGCACGCCGAACATCTCCGACGCGGTGGCGGCGTGAATGTCGAGGCCCGCCTTGAAGGCGCGCTTCAGCTCGGGAATGTCGCCGATATGGGCCAGCAGTCGCAGTTCGATCTGGCTGTAGTCGGCGCTGATCAGCACATGGCCCGGCGAGGCGATGAAGGCCTGACGGATCAGGCGGCCGGTCTCGGTGCGGATCGGGATGTTCTGCAGGTTGGGGTCGGATGAGGCCAGCCTGCCGGTCGTCGCCGCCGCCAGCTGGTAGGAGGTGTGCACCCGGTGGGTCGTCGGGTCCGAGGCCGCGACCAGGGCGTCGGTATAGGTGCCCTTCAGCTTGGACAGCTGGCGCCAGTCCAGAATGGCGCGCGGCAGGTCATGCGTCAGCGCCAGTTCTTCCAGCACGCTGGCCTCGGTGCCCCATTGGCCGCTGGCGGTCTTCTTGCCGCCGGGCAGGCTCATTTCGCCGAACAGAATCTCGCCGATCTGACGCGGGCTGCCGATGTTGAAGGGGCGGCCGGCCAGCTTGTGCGCCTGCTCCTCCAGCTCGGCCATGCGCTGGCCGAAGGTCGAGGACAGGGAGCGCAGACGGTCGGGATCGACCCGCACCCCGTTCAGCTCCATGTCGGCCAGGACCGGCGGCATGCCGCGCTCCAGCGTCTCATAGACGGTGGTCAGGCGCTCGGCCGCCAGACGCGGTTTCAGCAGCTTGTAGAGGCGCAGGGTCACGTCCGCGTCCTCGGCGGCGTAGCAGGTCGCCGGCTTCAGCTCGACGTGCTTGAAGCTTTTCTGGCTCTTGCCGACGCCCGCCACGCTCTTGAACGGGATGGGCTCGTGGCCGAGGTGCAGCCGCGCCAGTTCGTCCATGCCGTGCCCGTGCAGGCCGCCCTCGAGGACGTAAGAGATCAGCATGGTGTCCTCGATCGGGGCCACGCGGATGCCGCGACGGGCCATGACGGCGAGGTCGTATTTGATGTTCTGGCCGACCTTCAGCACCGCGGGGTCTTCCAGCAGGGCCTTCAGCCGCTCCAGCGCGGTGGGCTTGTGAATCTGGGTCAGCGGCTCGCGCGTCTCCCCCTGGGCCGGTTCCAGACCGAAGTCGAAACCGCCGCTGAGCGACGCGTCGCCGGTCGGCTCATGATCGTGGGTCAGGGGGACGTAGCAGGCGTCGTTCGGGCCGACGGCGATGGAGACGCCGCACAGCCCGGCGTGGGTCGCCGACAGGGCGTCGGTCTCGGTGTCGAAGCCGATGACGCCGACGGCGCGGGCGCGGGCGATCCAGCGGTCCAGGTCCTCCAGCGACTGCACGCACTCATACTTGTTGCGGTCGAAGTCGTGGACCTGATCCGGCGCGGCGACCTCGGTCTGGCCGTAGCGCGGCGTGGCGACCGGGGCCGAGGGCTGGCGGGCGAAGGCCGAGCCTTCCTTGGTCGGCGCCTTGCCGTCGCCGACGCGGCGCAGCAGCGAGCGGAACTCCATCCGCTCCAGGAACTCCGACAGCACCGCCGGGTCGGGATCGCGGATCAGGAAGTCGTCGATCGCCTCGGGCGCCGGGGCGTCGCAGGTCAGGGTCACAAGCTCTCGCGACAGGCGGATCTGGTCGGCGAAGGCGATCAGGGTCTCGCGCCGCTTGGGCTGCTTGATCTCGCCCGCGCGGGCCAGAAGCGTGTCGAGGTCGCCGTATTCGTGGATCAGCTGGGCCGCCGTCTTCGGCCCGATGCCGGGGGCGCCGGGGACGTTGTCGACGCTGTCGCCGATCAGGGCCTGAACCTCGACCACCTTGTCGGGCGTGACGCCGAACTTCTCGAACACGGCCTCTTCGTCCAGCCGCCGGTCCTTCATCGGGTCGTACATGACCACGCCGTCGCCGATCAGCTGCATCAGGTCCTTGTCGGAGGAGACGATGACCGCCTCGCCGCCCAGGTCGCGGACCTTGCAGGCATAGGTGGCGATCAGGTCGTCGGCCTCATAGCCGGCCAGTTCGATGCCGTGCACGCCGAAGGCGGCGGTGGCCTCGCGCACCAGGGGGAACTGCGGCACCAGATCCTCGGGCGCCGGGGGGCGGTGGGCCTTGTACTGATCGTAGAGATCGTTGCGGAAGGTCTTGTCCGAGTGGTCGAAGACGGCGACCAGATGGGTCGGGCCATCCTCGCCCTTCATGTCGCGGATCAGCTTCCACAACATGTTGCAGTAGCCCTGCACCGCGCCGACGGGCAGGCCGTCCGACTTGCGGGTGAGGGGCGGCAGGGCGTGATAGGCGCGGAAGATATAGGCCGAGGCGTCGATCAGCCACAGCCGGGGCGGCGGTCCGTCCTGGGTCAGGGGGCGGGCGGCGGATTCGATGGGCGCGTCGGTCATGGCGCGAACATAGGGGGGCCGAGGCCCCCCGTCATCCATGTGATTCCTGTTCCGCTCATCCCGGCGGACGCCGGGATCCAGTTCTTTGGCGCTCGGCGCCGCGATCAGGAATTCTGACGGCGGTGCAGGCGGTTCTCACTGGTTCCCGGCGTCCGCCGGGATGAGCGGGAAGTGAGGTGTCGCCCTACGGCTGCCAGCCGCCTGGCGTCTCGGGGATGACAGCCGCGCCCTCGACCGTGATCTCGCCGCGGGTCTTGCGAACCTCGGCCCAGGCGGCGCGCAGCAGTTCCGGCACGCCTTCGCCCGACACGCCCGAGACCAGCATCGGACGCTTGCCCGCGGCGGCCTCCAGCTCGGCGATCTTCTCCTCGCGGACTTCGGGCGTCAGGGCGTCGATCTTGTTCAGGGCCAGGATTTCGACCTTGTCGGCCAGACCTTCGCCATAGGCGTCCAACTCGCCGCGAATGATGCGGTAGGCCTCGGCCACGTCGTCCTGCGTGCCGTCCACCAGATGGATCAGACTGGCCGAACGCTCGACGTGGCCCAGGAAGCGGGTGCCCAGACCCGCGCCCTCGTGGGCGCCTTCGATCAGGCCGGGGATGTCGGCGATGACGAAGCGCTCGGACGGGCTCAGGTCCACCATGCCGAGGTTGGGCGTCAGGGTGGTGAAGGGATAGTCGGCCACCTTGGGCTTGGCCGCCGAGACGGCCGCCAGGAAGGTCGACTTGCCGGCGTTGGGCAGGCCCGCCAGACCGATGTCGGCGATCAGTTTGAGTCGCAGCCAGATCCAGCGTTCCTGGAACTCTTGCCCCGGGTTGGCGTGGGTCGGGGCCTGATTGGTCGGGCCCTTGAACCGGGTGTTGCCCCAGCCGCCGTTGCCGCCGGACAGCAGTTTCACCCGCTGACCCGCCTTGTCCATGTCGACCAGGACCGTTTCCTTGTCCTCGTCCAGCACCTGGGTGCCGACGGGAACGCGCAGGACCACGTCCTCGCCCTTGCCGCCATGCATCTGGCGGCCCTGGCCGTGGTGGCCGGTCTGGGCCTTGAAATGCTGCTGATAGCGGAAGTCGATCAGGGTGTTCAGCCCGTCCGCCGCCTCGACCCAGATGTCGCCGCCCTTGCCGCCGTCGCCGCCGTCGGGGCCGCCGTTGGGGATGAATTTCTCGCGGCGGAACGAGACGGCGCCGGCGCCGCCAGCGCCCGAACGGATGTAGATCTTGGCCTGGTCGAGGAACTTCATTTCGGCCTTATGGCCGAAGAGAGCGGCGATTTACAGGCCAGTGAAAAGCCAAGCGCAATTCTAGCCCCGCGCCCACACCCCGAACGGATCGCTCCACGGCAGGCCCAGGGCCTCGGCCACGGCGGGATAGGTGATCTCGCCCTTCAGCACGTTGAGGCCGTGCGCCAGATGCGGGTCCTGCTTCAGGGCCTCCAGACCCTTGTCCGCCAGGGCCAGGCCGAAGGGCAGGGTGGCGTTGTTCAGGGCTTCGGAACTGGTGCGCGGCGCAGCCCCCGGCATGTTGGCGACGCAGTAGTGGACGACCCCGTCGACGACATAGGTCGGATCCTCGTGGGTGGTCGGCTTCGACGTCTCGAAACAGCCGCCCTGGTCGATGGCGACGTCGATCAGGACGCTGCCCGGCTTCATCGACTTCAGCTGGTCGCGGCGGACCAGGGTGGGGGCCTCGGCGCCGGGGACCAAGACGGCCCCGATCACCACGTCGGCCTTGACCAGTTCCTCCTCGATGGCCCCGATCGAGGAATAGCGGGTGATGACCCGCCCGCCGGTCAGCTCGTCGATCTCGCGCATCCGGGGAATGGAGCGCTCCAGCACCACCACCTCGGCCCCCAGCCCCATGGCCATGCGCGCGGCGTTCAGCCCCACGACCCCGCCGCCCAGCACCAGAACCCTTGCCGGCGCCACGCCCGGCACGCCGGAGAACAGCAGACCCATGCCGCCGTTGTGCTTCAACAGGGTCTCGGCCGCCGAGAAGACGGCGATGCGCCCGGCCACCTCGGACATGGGCGCCAGCAGCGGCAGGCCGCCGTTCCTGTCGGTCACTGTCTCATAGGCGATGGCGGCGCAGTTCGAGGCCAGCAGCCCCTGGGTCTGTTCGGGATCGGGCGCCAGATGCAGGTAGGTGAAGAGGATGTGGTCGGGCCGCAGCCGCGCCCATTCTTGGGCTTGCGGCTCCTTGACCTTCACGATCATCTGGCTGTCGGCGAAGACCGTTTCGGCGTCGGCGACGATGCTGGCGCCCGCCCTGACGTAGTCGACGTCGGTGAAGCCCGCGCCCAGTCCGGCGCCGGTCTCGATGCGGACCTCATGGCCGTGGGCCACGTATTCGCGCACCGCCGTGGGCGTCAGCCCGACCCGGTGTTCGTTGGTCTTGATCTCGCGGGGCACGCCGACGCGCATGGATTTCGTCCCTGAGTTCTCGCCCTCCCGGCGGGGCCCGCGAACGCTAAACCCGCGCCGTCGAAACGACCAGCGGCGTGACGCTGTTCCGCCAGGGTCTTGCCGCGCGCGCCGGCCGTCCCATTTTGAATGGCCAAGCTTGGGGGTGCGGAATGTTCGATGATCAGGCGGATCGGCTGTGGCTCAGCCTGGCCCTGCTGGCGGCTCTGACCGCCGCGCCGGGCCTGTCGGCGGGCGGGGTTCCGCTTTTGCCCCTGTTTCTGGCGCTGGCGGGTCTGGCCTGCGCGGGGCATCGGCCCAGCAGGGCTTTTGTTCTGGAGAAGACCGGCGTGGCGTTCGGCGGGTCGGCGTTGCGGGCCGTTGCGGTTCTGGCGGGGGCGCTGTTGATGATCCAGTTGATGCCGCTCGAACTGGCGCTGCTGATGGCCGGCGACGTCCTGGCCTATGTCGAGGTGGTCGTCGCCGTCAGCCTGATCGCCGGCCATGCGCGCCTGCCGCTGGTCAAGACTCGGCTGCGTCGCGGCGTCGAGGCGGCGGTCCGTTTCTGGCGGCGTCCCGGGACCCGACGGCGCCGATCCGCGCGGCCTCCGCGCCAGCCGGCTTCCCCTGCTGGCGATGAAGACGGCGAGGCCGCGCCCTGGAGCGCGGCGTTCGCCTGAGGCGTTAATGCTTGGCGGCGTCTTCGACGGCCCGGCCGGCGGCCTGAGTGTCCTTACCCGCGCCGGCGACGGTGTTGCAGGCGGCGATGGCGAGAAGGGCGGCGGCGGCGACGAGAATGAACGATTTGCGCATGGTCGGCTCCTGAAAAGGGGCAAAAAGCCCATCGCCGGATCAACGCGACCAGAGCGGGGCGGTTCCTCTCAAGCTGGCCGCGGCGACGGGGCCTGGGCGTCGGGCGTCGCGAAGGTGAGGCGGGCGATGGAGCCGCCGCCCGGGGCCTCGACCATCTCCGCCTGGCCGCGCAGCTGTTTGGCGAAGGCGCTCATCAGGGTCCGCCCGACCCCTGCGCCGATGATCGCGTCGCCCATGCCGGGGCCGTCGTCCTGAACCTCCAGCACGCTGGTGTCGCCGTGGACGCGGAAGCGCACCTGCAGGTCGCCGCCGCGCCCGGCGAAGGCGTGCTTCTGGGCGTTGGAGACGGCTTCGACCAGCCACAGGGCCATGGGCGCCAGCTTGTCGGGGTCGATCACCAGGGGGTCGGCCTGGACCGAACTGGTGACCAGGGGGCCGCGCATGGCCTCGCCGGCCACCAGTTGTCCGACCAACTCGGTCAGGAAGGTGCGCGCGTCGGCCTCGCGGATGTCGTCGCTCTGGTAGAGGGTGCGGTAGATCAGGGCCAGGGCGGTGATCCGCTGGCGGGTGTCGCCCAGGGCCGAGCGGGCCGCCAGGTCGGTCACCGCCCGCTGCTGCATCGACAGCAGCGACGAGATGATCTGAAGGTTGTTCTTCACCCGGTGGTGGATCTCGCGCATCAGCACGTCCTTCTCGTCCAGCGAGTCGAGCAGGGCCTTGTCGCGGCGGGTGATGGTGTCGCCCAGCGTCCCCAGGGTGCGGGCCAGGACGCGGATCTCGGCCGGGGCGTGCTCGGCCTGGATCGGACGCACCGAGAACCGGCCCCGGGCGTAGATGGCGGCGACGCGTTCCAGATAGCCGAGCCAGCGGATCACGATCCGCTCGGACAGCAGCATGACGGCGGCGAAGGCCAGGGCCCAGGCCCCGAGCGGCAGCAGGAGGGTGCCGATCGGATTGAGCCGCGCCCACGACAGAATGCCGGGCGCCGGGGCCGACAGCAGCACGAAGAGATCGCGCCCCGCCAGGGCGGTGCCGGCGTAGACATGCGAACGCCCGGCGGTATCGCGGCTTTCGAACAGCGAGGACCGCCCCTGGCGAGCCTCGGCCACCCAGTCGGTCAGGGCCCCGTCGCCCTTGTCGGTCAGGTCGAAGACGGTCGGATCGGTCGAGACGAGGATGCGCCCCTCGGCGTCGGTCAAGGCCGACTGGGCGCCCGGCGGCAGGGCTGGATCTAAGATGTCGGGCTGAAGCGCCGTCAGCGGGATCACGGCCGCGACGGCGCCCTGGAACGCGCCCAGCGGCCGTTCCGATCGGACGGCGACGATGAGCGAGTTGGGGTCGTTCGGCGCCCGCTCCATGACCACGTCTTCGCCGAGCCTGAGGCGCTGGTACCAGTCCTGCGGGCGGACGTTGTTCGGCCCGGCGGCCCGGTCGGGCGACCGTGAGGCGCACACCTCTTCGCCGGTGGCGCTGTAGCGGTGCAGGGCGGAGATGGCGTCCAGCCGGGCGACCAGCGCCGTCAGGCGCGGCTCGCAGTAAAAGCCGACCGCTTCGGGGGCCAGGGCCTGCAGCAGCACCACGGTGCTGTCGATCCGGGCCTTGGCGTCCGTGGAACTGCGCTCGGCCGACAACTGCAGGTCGATGCGGCGTTCGTCCGCCTGGCGTCGGAATTCGGCCTGGGTCTGGATCGCGCTGAGCAGCAGGATCGGCAGCAGGGCGGCGGCCATGGCCAGGCCCAGACGAAAGCGGATGCCCTGAACGCTGGGGCGACTCAGTCGGCGGGCCCAGGCGCGGCCGAACCGCAGCACCCTAGGTTCGCCCGGCGCCGCTCAACCTGTCGGCGTCCGCCAGGATGGAGCGCATGGCGTCGCCCGCGGCCTTGCCGTCGCGACCGTAACCGCCCCGCTCCAGCGTCGCCTGCAGCGCCTTGCGCGCCCGTGATACGCGACTTTTGACCGTGCCGACGGCGCACTGGCAGATCTCGGCAGCCTCCTCGTAGGCGAAGCCGCCCGCCCCGACCAGGATCAGGGCTTCCCTCTGCTCTTCGGGCAGGGTCTTCAGCGCCTGACGCAACTCGTCCAGGGCGACCGGCGCCTCGGGATCGTCGACCGCGACCAGGGTGCGTTCGGCGGCTTCCTGATCCAACTGGGTCTGGCGCCAGGAGCGGCGCTTTTCGGAGTAGAACTGGTTGCGCAGGATCATGAAGGTCCAGGCCTTCATGTTGGTGCCCATCTGATAGCTGGCCCGGGCGTCCCAGGCCTTCATCATCGCTTCCTGGGCCAGGTCGTCCGCCGAGGTGGGGTCGCCGGTCAGGGTGCGCGCGAAGGCCCGCAGATGCGGGATCAGCGTCACCAATTCCTTCTTGAAGGCCGCGTCGTCGGCCGACGGCGGCTTGGGCGGCGCGCTCGAGATGCTCACTGGCCCTCCTTGGCCGACGACCGTTCGTCGGCCCGCCGCAGGATGTCCAGGAACTCGTCCGGGACCGGTTCGTTGACCACCTGGTCGAACATGTGGCGCAACTTCACGCCGATGGCCTGTTGGCGCAGACGCACCTCTTCCAGACCCTGGTCCTTCGACGCGGGCGCGTCGGGACGCGGGCTGGTGTCTTTTGAATCAATCATGGAGTTCCGGCCGCCGCCCAAGCCTTGAGGTGTCGTTCATGGAAGCGGAAAACGCCGCCTCGGTCGAAGAGTTCCTAGCGTGGCGCATTTTTATGCTCAAGCTTGAGAAAGGGGCGGGAACCGTTGCGGATTTGATACGTTGGAATGGATTGCTGCGCCTTCATATTGAGGGCTTCAACCGTCGGGGAAATTTGTATGAGTCTTCTGGCTAGGCTTGCGCCGCATCTGCCCTACGTCCGCCGCTACGCGCGCGCCCTGACCGGCGACCAGAGCACGGGCGACAACTATGTCCGCGTCGCGCTGGAGGCGCTGGCCGCCGGCGAGCGTCAGCTGCCGACCGACATGACGCCGCGCGTCGCCCTCTATCACGTCTTCCACGCCATCTGGTCCTCGACGGGCGCCCAGCTCGAGGACGGCAGCGGCCTGGAGAGCGGCGACGACGCCTCGCGCCGTCTGATGCGGATTTCGCCGCGGTCGCGCCAGGCCTTCCTGCTGACGGCTCTGGAAGGCTTCACCCCGTCGGAAGCGGCGCAGATTCTCGGCGTCGATCCGCGCACGGTCGAACGCCTGATCGCCGAGGCCCAGACCGACATCGACGCCGAACTGGCCACCGACGTCCTGATCATCGAGGACGAGGCCATCATCTCGGCCGACATCGAAAGCCTGGTGAAGGAACTGGGCCATCGCGTCACCGGCACCGCCACCACCCATGACGAAGCGGTCGACGCCGTGACGCGGCATCGCCCCGGCCTGGTCCTGGCCGACATCCAGCTGGCCGACGGCTCGTCGGGCATCGACGCGGTCAAGGACATCCTGAAACGCTTCGACGTGCCGGTCATCTTCATCACCGCCTTCCCCGAGCGGCTGCTGACCGGCGAACGGCCCGAGCCGACCTTCCTGATCACCAAGCCGTTCCAGCCCGAGACGGTGAAGGCGGCGATCAGCCAGGCGCTGTTCTTCCACCCCTCGCGCCAGAAACAGGCCGCCTGACGCTCGCCGAGGCCGTCTCCCGACCTTCGCCCCGGTGGCGTCCATCGGGGCCTGAGGTTGTCAGGGCTGCGGCGCGGCCGGAGCCGTCGTTGGCGCTGGCGCTGGCGCTGGCCCTGCGGGCGGGGTCGAGGCGTGCGGCCGGCTGAAGGCGGCGGAATCCTCGCGCGTTCCGCCGGCGTCGGGGTTGACGGTCTGGAAGCCGCCGTTGCTCAGCAGCCACATGCCCAGCAACAGGACGGCCGCCGCCCCGCCGGACAGGATCAGCAGCCACAGGATGCGCACGCCGCTGCGGCCCTGACGGACATACTGGGCTTCGATCGGCGCATGGTGCTCGACGGCGTCGGCGGAATGGGAGTGGGGATCCTCATGGGTCATCGCGCTCTCCGGTTCAGAGGTCTGGTTCTGAAACGCAGGCCGCGGCGCGGCTGTTCCGGTCGGGGCCGGGCGCGGAATTATATTTGAGCGGCGCGTGGAACCCGCGACGCATGCCGTCGTTATGTCAGCGTGGAGACGGCAAAGCCCCCCCGACTTACGACCGGTTCGCCGGTTGGCTGGCTCCACGCCTCATTCTCGATGATGCCACCTCAAGCGGATCCGAAAGGGTCCGCTTTTTTCTGGGAAGGCCCTCGACAGGGGCGCGGCGAGCCGCACTATAGGGTTCTTAAAGAAAACGCATCGGAGACGCGCCATGGCCCTTCGCAATCGTCAGTGGGTTCTTCGCCAGCGGCCCCAGGGGCTGGTCCAGGACGGTGATCTGGAGTTGATCGAGACGCCGGTCCCGGACCTCAAGGAGGCCGAGGTCCTGATCCGCACCCTCTACCTGTCGCTGGACCCGACCAACCGCACCTGGATGAACGACGCTCAAGGCTATCTGCCGCCGGTGGGTCTGGGCGAGGTCATGCGCGGGCTGACGCTGGGCGTGGTCGAGCAGTCGAAGTCCGAACGGTTCAAGGTCGGCGACGTGGTTACGCCCCTGTCGGGCGGATGGGCCGACTATGCGGTGGTCAATGAACAGGGGCTGCGCCCGGTCCACCGCGCGCCGGGCCTGCCGCTGACGGCCAATCTGTCGGTGCTGGGGATGACCGGTCTGACCGCCTATTTCGGCGTCACCGACGTGCTGAAAGCCAAGGCGGGCGAGACCCTGGTGATCTCGGCGGCGGCGGGCGCGGTCGGCTCCATCGCCGGCCAGGTGGCCAAGCAGCGCGGCGCGCGCGTCATCGGCATCGCCGGCGGCCCCGACAAATGCCGCTGGCTGACCGAGGAGCTCGGCTTCGACGCCGCCGTCGACTACAAGAACGAGGACGTGGGCGCGGCGCTGGATCGGCTGGCCCCCAACGGCGTCGACCTCAATTTCGAGAACGTCGGCGGCGACATCATGATCGCGGTGTGGAACCGGCTGAACGTCCATGCGCGCATGGCGGTCTGCGGCCTGATCTCCAGCTACAACGCCACGCGGATGCCGCCCTCGCCGAACTTCAGCCGCATCATCACCCACCGCCTGAACGTCCAGGGCTTCCTGGTGCTGGACTACGCCCACCGCGCCAGGGAGATGGTCGCGGAGATGGGGCCGTGGCTGGCCGAGGGGAAGGTCAAGTGGAAGGTCCACGTCGACGACGGCCTGGAAGGAGCGGTGACGTCGCTGAACCGCTTGTTCACCGGCGACCATGACGGCAAGCTGCTGGTGCGGGTGTCGGAAGAGCCCGCCGCCTGAGCCAGGCGCCAGGACAGGAAGCCCCGGATGACCGAACCGCTGCACGTCCATTTCGAGGATCTCGAGGTCGGCCAGGTCGTTCCGCTGGGCGCCTGCGCCGTGGACGCCGAGGCGCTGGACATCTTCGCCGAACGGTTCGCGCCGGGGTGGGACGTGGCCTACGGCGCGCCCGACGCCCTGGTCTTTGCGCTGTGGAGCCGGTTGTCGGTCGAGAAGGCCGGCGGCTGGGCCGGGGCCAAGATGCTGGCGGTCGACGGCCTGCGCTTCCTGCGCAATCCGCCGCCGGGCGAACTGCTGCGCGGCCGCCTGACGGTCATGGGCAAGGATCCGGTGGGCGACGAGAAGGGCATCGTCATCGCCCAGCACGACCTGCTCGACGAAGCCGGACGGCTGGTCTTCTCCTGCCTGACCCGGGGCCTGATCGCGCGACGCTGAGAACCACTTTCCCTTCTTGCCTTGCGGGAGAAGCCGCTCAAGCAGCCCGAAGGGCGTTTGCCCCCCAAGAATCCTTCTCCCGCAAGGGAGAAGGGATCGCTCAACGGAAAACGCCCCGCCGGAGGTCCGGCGGGGCGTCTGCTTTAGTCTTTCCGACGCCGATCAGGCGTTGGCGGCGACCGGGGTTTCGGCGGCGGCGCGCGTGAAGGCCATGGCGATCAGGCGGTCCCAGCCCAGCAGCGACACCAGGTGGGCGTAGATCTGGCCCAGGGCGCCGTTGTCGCGCAGTTCGACCAGCTTGTCGGCCGGCAGGGCCTTCAGCTTGTCTTCCGACACGGCGAAATACTCGGCCAGCTTCTGCACTTCGCCGGCCGAACCGTCCGGGTTGCGCGGGGTGAAGGAGGCTTCGCGGGTTTCGAACAGGTCCAGGTCGATCAGCAGCTTGACGAAGGATTCCGTGCGCAGGCGCTCCTGCTCGAAATTGTTGCAGAACTCCATCGCGTTGTTGACGTAGTCGCTGGGCTTGTCGCCCTCGAACAGCGGGATCTCGGCGTTCTCGCCGACGAAGGCGGCGGCGCGGTCGATGCACAGGATCATGCGGTTCTGCGTGTCGTCGTTGGCGAAGACGAACGGATAGCGGCGCACATAGGCCGGAATGTAGGCGTCCGGGCGGAAGTCGCCGTTCTCGATGAACAGGTTGTCGTTCTGGCGCAGGCCCATGGCCACGACCGGCTGCTTCAGGTCGCCGACGAAGACGATCGGATAGGACAGGGCGGCGGGCGCGAACTCGGTCACGGTCAGCGGCACGATATTGGTCTGGGCGACGAAGGCGTAGGGCTTGTCGGCCGGCGTCACGCCCAGCTTGCCGTGGGCCTCGATCGAGATCGGCTCCGGCTGGGTGTAGAACAGGACGTTGCCGGACAGGGCGCCGGACGCTTGGGACGTGGTGTCGGTCATGATGCTTCGGATCGGCTCTGAACAGAAAGGTCGGGCCTTCTAGCCTATGGCCGGGCGCGCGGCAAACGCGGACGTTCGACGAACGCCGGCCCGCCTCGATGCGCCATGCGACGCCGAGGCCGGTTGCGGCGAGGCTGGCGAACCCTTAGCTGTGAGCCATGGGCGCCGCCTGCGATCACGATCACGCCGACAGCCGACCGGGTCCCGCCGAGGTCACGCGGGCGCTTGTCTCCGTTGAGGCGCGCTGCGTCGCCGAAGGCGAGCGCATGACCGCGCCTCGCCGACGCGTGCTGGAACTGCTGCTGGCGGCGGGCGAGCCGGTCAAGGCCTATGACCTGATCGCCCGCTTCGGCGCCGACGGCCAGGCGGCCAAGCCGCCGACGGTCTATCGCGCCCTCGAGTTTCTGGAGCGTCGGGGCGTGGTGCACCGCATCGCCTCGATCAGCGCCTATGTGGCCTGCACCGCCGACGCCGGCGACAGCCGCGTCCACGCCGCCGCCTTCCTGATCTGCGACTGCTGCGGCGCGACGGAAGAGGTCGCGGCGGCCGGCGGCGAGGCCTTCGCCGAGGCGGCGTCCCTGGCCGGCTACGCCATCGAACGCACCACGATCGAGGGCCACGGCCGCTGTCCGGCCTGCCGCGTGGCGGCCTGACGCGCATGGACGCCCTGGCCCTGTCGGCGCCGCGTCGTCTGACCGTTCCCATCGACAACCGTTGGGGCGGCGGCGAGATGGCCGTGCTCGACTTCGGCGATCCCAAGCGTCCGGTCGATCTGGTCTTCGTCCACGCCAACGGCTTCAACGCCTGGACCTATCGCGCCCTGCTGCAGCCCCTGTCCGGCGCCCTGCGCATCTGGGCGCCCGACCTGCGCGGCCATGGCCGCACCCGACTGCCCGCCCAACCGGACGGCCGGCGTAGTTGGAAGGATCACCGCGACGACCTGATCGCCCTGCTGGACGCCGTCGACGGCCCGCCCGTGGCCCTGGCCGGCCATTCCATCGGCGGAACCAGCGGCCTGCTGGCGGCGGCCGGGCGGCCCGAGCGGGTGTCGCGCCTGCTGCTGTTGGACCCGGTGATCTGGCGCCGCGAGATGGTGCTGGCGATGAACCTGCCCCTGGTGGGGCGGCTGGCCGAGCGCAATCCGATCGTGGCCGGAACGCGCAAGCGACGCGCCCTGTTCGACAGCCGGAAACAGGCCCTGGCCGCCTATCGCGGGCGCGGGGCCTTCAAGGGCTGGTCGGACATGATGCTGGCCGACTACCTCGTCGACGGTCTGGGCGAGACGGATCGTGGTTTCGAACTGACCTGCACGCCGGCGTGGGAGGCCTCCAACTACGCCGCCCAGGCGCACAATCCCTGGCGCGCCCTGCGGCGCTATCCGGGCGCGGTCCGCATCCTCAAGGCCGAGACCGGCAGTCTCTGCGCCCTGACGGCCTCGAAGGGGCCCCCGCTTCAGGTCGAAACCGTCGCGGGCGGCGGGCATCTGTTCCCCATGACCCATCCCGACATCGTGCGCGACGCCCTGCTCGACCTCGCGGTCTGAGCTTGGCGCGCCGCAAGGCGCACGCTAGAAAACAAAAAGGGAACGTTGGGGCATCGACCATCATGACGTCAGAACTCACGGTGCGCCGCGCCACGGCTGACGACGCCGCCCGGGTGCACGCCCTGATGCAGGCTCTGGCGGAGCATGAGGGCGATGCGGCCTATCTGGCGGCCACGCCCGATAGTCTGGCCCAGGCCCTTTCGGCCCAGCCGCCGCGCGCCGCCTTTCTGCTGGCGGAAATCGAAGGCCGCGCCGTGGGCTTCGTCTCCTGGACGCGGGTTTACGGCATCTGGCGCGGCGGCGACTATTTCAACCTCGACGACCTGTTCGTCGCCGCCGCCGCGCGCGGCGCAGGCGTTGGCGAGGCGCTGATGCGGACCTTCGCCGCCGAGGCGTCGGCCGAGGGGCTGGCCGCGCGCTGGGAGGTCAGGGCGGACAACCACGGGGCGCGGCGCTTCTATGCGCGCCTGGGCGCCGACCAGGAGGAAAAGGTGGTGGTGCGCTGGACGACCGAGGCCATGCGGACGGCGTTCTGATCCGAACCTGGGTTGTCGTCAGGCTGTTCGGTGCTAGGCCTGAGAGACGATGTCGTCGTCCGCCGCCTCTTCCCACCTGCCGCGCATCCTCCTGGGATCGCTGATCGGCGCCGTGATCGGCCTGATCCTGCTGGCGCTCGGCGTGGCCGTCCTGGGAAAGGCGGCTGATCCGCGCCGGTCGATGCCCGAGAGCGAGGCGGCGGCCCTGGCGGCCGCGCCCGAAGCGGTCATTCGGTCGAGCGATGAGGCGACGTCGCCTCTGCCCTATCCGGCGGTGGGGCCGGGGTCGCCGCCGCCGCAAGCGCAGGCCGAAACCCCGGCGAGGGCCGCGACCTCGATCTGGCGCTCGATCTTCGACGACGCGGATGTGCCGGGCGAGGATGTGGTCGAACCCGCCGCCGCGCCGTCTGTCGCCGCGTCTCCGCATCCCGCGCCGCGACCGCCCCCGCCGCGCCGCCCGCCCGAGGCGCAGCGTCAGGACGACAGCCTGTTCTTCTGAGGCGTCAGGTCAGCCGGGCGCAGGCGTGGATCAGCCGCTCCACGTCTTCCTCGCTCTGGTACAGGCCGAAGCCGAAGCGGATCACGTCGTCGCGCACGTCGGTGACGATGTTCATGTGCTGCAGGTCGGCCTTCCAGCGCGAGGCCTCGTCCGAGCGCAGGGCCAGAAAGCGCGCGCGGGGGGCGTCGCCTTCGACCGGGTTCAGGATCTCGGCCTGCGACAGGGCGCCCGCCTCGCGGGCCCTGACCGCCGTCTGGAACCGGCTTTGCAGCCCGCGGGCATGGGCGGCGATGTCGGCGGTGCTCAGCCCCTGCTCGTCCAGCATCCGGCGCACGGCGTTGAAGCGATAAAGCGCGCTGACGTCGAAGGTGGCGCCCCAGAAGCGGCCGCCGTCGGTGCGGTACTGGACCCCGCCGGGCGGGCCTTCCAGATGGCCGAACTCGGCGAACCAGCCGGTGATGACCGGGCGCGGGCAGAAGCCGGGCGGGGCGTGCAGGAAACAGGCCCCTTCGCCGGCCATGGCGTATTTGTAGCCGCCCGCCAGATAGAAGACCTTGTCGGCCACGGTCGACAAATCGGTCGGGGTGGCCATGAAGCCGTGATAGCCGTCGACCACCACCCACGGACCCGCCGGATCAGCCAGAGCCGCCAGTTCGGCGACCGCGTCGAACACCTGGCCGGTGCGAAAGAAGACCTGGCTGACCAGGATCAGGTCGTGCCCGCCCGCGCGGGCCGCCGCCACGAAGCGCTCGGCGAAGGTGGCGGAGGGGTGCAGCGGCACCCGCGTGACCACGGCCTCGCCCGCCTCCTCCCAGCGTTCCGACTGGCGGCGGAAGGAGTGGAATTCGCCATCGGTGGACAGGATGCGGACCGGCTTGGTCTCGAGCCCTGAGACGATGCGCAGCAAGAAGTCATGGGTGTTGGGGGCGAAGACGAGGCTGTCGGGCGAGGGCAGGTTCAGCTCGCGCGCCACGTGACCTTGCGCCTCGGGAATGACCTCGCCGAAGATCAGGTCCCACTTGCGGTCGGCGAAGCGGTTGGCCTCGGCCCAGGCCTGGACCTGGGCGTCGAAGGAGGCGTCGGGCCACAGGTGATGGCTGTGGGCGGCGAAATGCAGCCGTTCGGGATCGAGGCCCAGCGCACGCGAGAAGAGGGGCTTGTAGCTCATGCTCCGACCTTACCCGGATCGCGCATCGGCCCAAGTGAAAAGGTAGGGATCCCTCTCGACCGCTCATCCCGGCGTCCGCCGGGATGAGCGGGAAATTTAGAGCACCCAGAAAAAAGGCGGGCCGCTTTCGCGAACCCGCCTCAGTATTTCCTAGATCAAGCTGCCGTGGCAGTGCTTGAACTTGCGGCCCGAGCCGCAGGGGCAGTCGGCGTTGCGGCTGGTGCGTTCCCAGTCGGCGGGCAGGGCCTCGACCGGCAGCTTGGAGCGGTCGTCGCCGGTCAGCATGCCTTCCGGGTTCTGGGCCATCGGGTTGAGCATTTCGTTCTCGCCCGTGCCGGGGTTCAGGTGGATTTCCTGGAACTCGGGCATCTCCATGGCTGGCGGGGCCTCGAAGCGGAACTCGACGGTCATCAGCCAGCGGGTGACGTTGTGGCGCAGATCGTGCAGCAGCGTCTCGAACAGGTTGAAGGCTTCGGTCTTGTATTCGTTCAACGGGTCGCGCTGGCCGTAACCACGCAGGCCGATGACGCCGCGCAGGTGGTCCAGATGGACCAGATGCTCGCGCCACTGCATGTCGATCATCTGCAGCATGAACTGCTTTTCCAGACCGCGGGTCTGGTCGGCGCCGATCATTTCCAGACGCTCGGCGGCGCGGGCCTCGGCGGCGGCCATCAGCCGCTCTTCGATTTCCTCGTTGGAGACGCCTTCCTCGGCGGCCCATTCGCGCAGCGGCAGTTCGAGGCCCAGGGTCGAGCGGACCTTCTCGTCCAGCCCTTCCATGTCCCACTGCTCGGCGTAGGCCTTGGGCGGCATGTAGCGCTCGACCAGATCGTTGATCACGTCGCTGCGGAAATCGGCCACCAGTTCCGACAGGTCCTCGGCGTCCATGAACTCCTGGCGCTGTTCGAACACGGCCTTGCGCTGGTCGTTGACGACGTCGTCGTACTTCAGCACGTTCTTGCGCATGTCGTAGTTGCGCGCCTCGACCCGCTTCTGGGCCGTCTCGACGGCGCGGTTCAGCCAGGGGTGGCTGATGGCCTCGCCCTCGGCGACGCCGAAGCTGCGCATGATCGAGTCCAGACGGTCGCCGGCGAAGATGCGCAGCAGGTCGTCTTCGCACGACAGGTAGAATTTCGAGGTGCCGGGGTCGCCCTGACGGCCGGTGCGGCCGCGCAGCTGGTTGTCGATGCGGCGGCTTTCGTGGCGCTCGGTGCCGAGCACGAACAGACCGCCGGCGGCCAGGGCCGTCTCGCGGTTCACCGCGATCTCGGACTTGTACTCGGCCTCCATCACGGCCAGCGCCTCGGGCGTGACCTCGACGCCCATGTTGCGCTGTTCCTGGGTCCAGCGCTGGAGGCGCATTTCCAGGTTGCCGCCCAGCTGAATGTCGGTGCCGCGACCGGCCATGTTGGTGGCGATGGTCACCGCGCCCGGCAGGCCGGCGTCGGCGACGATATAGGCTTCCTGCTCGTGCTGGCGCGCGTTCAGGACGTTGTGCGGAATGCCGCGGCCGGTGACGTAGGTGATGTCATAGGCGTCGTCGCCGACCTTCTGCGCTTCCTTCTCGCGGCCGGCGTATTCGGCCTTGAGGGCGCGGCCGGTCTCGACCTTGTAGTCATAGGTGTTGAGGACTTCGGACAGTTCCTCGGACTTTTCGATCGACACGGTGCCGACCAGGATCGGCTGACCCTTGACGTGGCACTCGGCGATCTGGGCGGCGATGGCGGCGTTCTTCTCGCCGAAGGTGCGATAGACCTCGTCGTCGTAGTCCTTGCGCAGGATCGGCCGGTTGGTCGGCACTTCCAGGACGTCCATCTTGTAGATGTCGAGGAATTCCTGGGCTTCGGTCGCCGCCGTGCCGGTCATGCCGGACAGCTTTTCGTAGAGGCGGAAATAGTTCTGGATCGTCACCGAGGCCAGGGTCTGGTTCTCGGGCATGATCTTGACGTCTTCCTTGGCCTCGATGGCCTGGTGAAGACCTTCGGACAGGCGACGGCCCGTCATCATGCGGCCAGTGTATTCGTCGATCAGGACGATCTCGCCGCCCTTGATGATGTAGTCCTTGTCGCGCTGGTACAGGGTGTTGGCGCGCAGGGCCTGATTGGTGTGGTGGACCAGGCTGACGTTGGCCGGATCGTACAGGTCGTTGGTGTTTTCGGCGAAGTGGCCGCCGGTCTCCAGCATCTCCTCGATGCGTTCCGAGCCGAGCTCGGTCAGCAGGGCCTGGCGCTGCTTCTCGTCCAGGTCGTAGGTGGCCTTGTCCTGGATCAACTCCTTCACGATCGCGTCGACGATCTTGTAGAGGTCCGAACGATCCTCGGTCGGTCCCGAGATGATCAGAGGCGTGCGCGCCTCGTCGATCAGGATGGAGTCGACCTCGTCGACGATGGCGAAATGGTGGGTCCGCTGCACCATCTCGCGCCGGTCATAGACCAGGTTGTCGCGCAGATAGTCGAAGCCGAATTCGTTGTTGGTGCCGTAGGTGATGTCGGCGTTGTAGGCCGCCTGACGCTGGCCCTGCGACAGGCCATTGACGATGACGCCGACTTCGAGGCCCAGGAAGCGATAGACGCGGCCCATGGTCTCGGCGTCGCGGCGCGCCAGATAGTCGTTGACGGTAATGACGTGGACGCCCTTGCCCGCCAGGGCGTTCAGATAGACCGGGGCCACGGCCACCAGGGTCTTGCCTTCGCCGGTCCGCATTTCGGCGATGCCGCCTTCATGCAGGATCATGCCGCCGGCCAGTTGCACGTCGTACTGACGCTGGCCCAGGACCCGCTTGGACGCCTCGCGCACCACGGCGAAGGCTTCGTTCTGGATCTTGTCCAGGCTCTCGCCGGCTTCGATCCGGTCCTTGAAGGTCTGCGTCATCATGCGCAGTTCGTCGTCCGAGAAGGCCTCGAACTTGGATTCCAGGGCGTTGATCTTCTGCGCCTGGGCCTGGAAGGCCTTGACCTTGCGGTCGTTGGAGGAGCCGAGGATTTTCTTGGCGAAGCCGAGCATGGGCGATCCGGTAAAGGCGGTCGAGCGGCTGAAGGCTCTGAAACAGGAAGCGTCGTGATCGAAGGCCCGGATCGACGCCGGTCCCGGCGACCCCCGAAATACGGGACGCGCGCAGGGGCCGCGCAGACGATCGAAAACCCCTCGACTTGGGCGCAGCCGGGACTTAAGCACCGCCCTAACCCCTGTCAACGCGAGGGGCTTTCATGGGCTTGGCGAGACAGGCCCTCCGACCTCGCTTTTCGGCCCCGTTTTCCGCCTGCCCGGAGCGCCTGATGCGTCTTTCGCGTCCCTCCTTTCGAATCCTGCGGCCTCTGCTGGCGTCGGCTCTTCTGGCCCTGACGCTGATGGCCGCCTGCGGGCGCGGCGATGTGGAAACGCCGCCCGAGAAGGACGATCTGGTCGTGGCGCGGGTTCAGGACCGTTCGGTCTGGGCCTCGGACGTGCGTCGCGAGGCGGTGGCCCAGGGCCTGATCGGCGACGATGACCCGCTGGACATCAAGTCAGAACTGTTCCGCCGCGTGCTGGACGAGGTGGTGGATCAGAAGCTGCTGGCCGCCGAGGCCCGCCGCCGCGGTCTGGACAAGAGCGCTGCGGCCCAGCGGCGGCTGGAGGCGGTGCATGAACGCATCCTCGGCGACATGCTGGTGGAATCCGTCGTCAGCGGCGCCGTGTCCGACCAGGCGGTCGAGCGGCTCTATCAGGAGCAGCAGCGCCGGGCGCAGACGACCGAAGAGGTCCGCGTCCGCCTGATCCTGTCGCACACCAAGGAACAGGCCGACGCCGTGGTCGGGGTGCTGGGCCAGGGCGCCGCCTTCGAGGCGGTGGCCGCCCAGCGGTCGGTCGACGACGCCACCCGCTATTCCGGCGGCGACCTGGGCTATTCGACGCTCGACGTCCTGCCCGACGCCTACGCCGCCGCCGTGCGCGGCCAGGCCCCGGGCGTCGTGGTCGGGCCGGTCCAGACCGAGGGCGGCTGGGCCGTTCTCCGCGTCGAGGACCGCCGCCTGGAAACGCCGCCGACGCTGGATCAGGCCCGCCCTCTTATTGTCCGCTACCTGACCTATGAGGGCGTGCGGCAACTGCTGGAGCAACTTCGCGGCAAGGCCTCGCTCGAAGTCTTCCTCAATCCCGCCAAACCGGCCGCCAAGTCGGTCGCTCTTCCTCCTGTCGCTGCGGCCCCGGCCGCGCCTGTCACCCCCGCCGGAACCGTCGCCTCATGAACCGTCCGCCCGCCAAATCCGGCTCGACCGGCCAGATGATCGAATCCGCCCTCGAAAAGGCGCTGGACCCGCTGACCTCGGCCCTGAAGCGCGCCGCCCAGCCGTCGGCCGCCAAGGCTTCCCCCGGCAAGCCGGGCCTGATGATCTCGCCCCTGGCCGTGCCCTTCCCGACCATTCCGCCCATCGGCGGGGTCGAAATCGCCACCGCCCGCGCCGGATTCTACAAGCACGAGCGCGACGATCTGGTGGTCTTCCACTTCCCCGAGGGGGCGTCCTGCGCCGGCGTCTTCACCCGTCACAAGGTCGGCTCGGCCCCGGTCGACTGGTGCAAGCGCCAGCTGGAAGCCGATAGGGGCGGCGGCGAGGGGGTCAAGGCCCTGGTCGTCAACGCCGGCTGCGCCAACGCCTTCACCGGCAAGGCGGGAGCCGACGCGGCCCGCCGCACGGCTGCCGAAGTCGCCAAGCGCTTCGATTGCCGCCAACGCGACGTCATGCTGGCCTCGACCGGCGTCATCGGCGTGGTGCTGGACGAGACCAAGATCACCGCCCGCCTGGCCGACATCGAGGCGGGGCTGAAGGCCGACGCCTGGGCGCAAGCCGGGCTGGGCATCATGACCACGGACACCTTCCCCAAGGGCTCCTACGCCGAGTGCGAGATCGAGGGGGTCAAGGTCAAGATCGCCGGCATCGCCAAGGGCTCGGGCATGATCGCGCCCGACATGGCGACCATGCTGGCCTTCATTGTCACCGACGCCGATATCGCCCCGCCGGTGCTGAAAGCCCTGCTGAACCTGCACGTCCGCACCACCTTCAACAGCGTGACGGTGGATGGCGACACCTCGACCAACGACACGGCCCTGCTGTTCGCCACGGGCGCCTCGGGCGCGCCGCGCGTCGGCCGGGTCGGCGACCGCCGTCTGAAGGAATTCTCGGCGGCGCTGGACAAGGTCATGCTCGATCTGGCGCACCAACTGGTCAAGGACGGCGAGGGCGCGACCAAGTTTGTCCGCATCACCGTGGACGGCGCAGCCTCGCCCGCCTCGGCGCGCAAGCTGGCCAAGTCGATCGCCGACAGCCCCCTGGTGAAAACCGCCATCGCCGGCGAGGACGCTAACTGGGGCCGCATCGTCATGGCGGTCGGCAAGACCGAGGAGGCCGTGGACCGCGACCGTCTGGCCATCAATTTCGGCCCCCACGTCGCCGCCGTCGACGGCGCCCCGTCGCCGACCTACGACGAGGCCCAGATGAGCGCCTATATGAAGAACGCCGAGATCGACATCACCGTGCATGTGGGTTCGGGCCGGGCCTCGGCCACGGTGTGGACCTGCGACCTGACTAAACGCTACATCGAGATCAACGGGGACTATCGCTCGTGAGCGAGGCGGCGGTCCCTACCGTTCTCGTCGTCGCCGTCGCCCTGATCGATCCCGACGGCCGGGTGCTGATCGCCAAGCGGCCCGAGGGCAAGCAGTTGGCGGGGCTGTGGGAATTCCCCGGCGGCAAGGTCGAGCCTGGCGAGCGGCCCGAGCAGGCCCTGATCCGCGAGTTGAAGGAAGAACTGGGCATCGACGTCAACGAGGCCTGCCTGGCCCCCTTCGTGTTTACCAGTCACGCTTACGATTCATTTCATCTCTTGATGCCACTGTATCTGTGTCGGCGTTGGTCCGGCGTGGTCGTCGCCCGCGAACATGCGGGTCTGGCCTGGGTGAAGCCGAACAAGCTGTCGGACTATCCCATGCCGCCGGCCGACGAACCCCTGGTCGCCTGGTTGCGCGACCTGCTCTGACCAGCCGCCGCGGGAGGGGGCCAGGATGCGACGTTTCATCGGCCGGCTCTATCGCGACGACAGCGGCGCCACCGCCATCGAGTACGGCCTGATCGCGGGCCTGGTCTTCCTGGCCATCGTCACCGCCATCGGCGCCTTCACCTCGAAGTCGGGCGCCATGTACGACTGGATCGGCGCCGTCATCACGACGGCCATCGGCTAGACCGCCTACTCGCCGGTCTGTTCCCTGACGCCCAGCGCATCGGCCAGCCGGGTTTTCGCCGAGCCGCGCCGGGCCGGCTTCTGCTGGCTGTCGTGCGGGGCCCAGCCAGCCAGATGCACCATCTCGAACGTCGCCGGAATCCGCCCGTCCGCCTCGGCGTGGCGTTCGGCGTAGAGCTGGGCGGCGCGAGCCAGAACGGCGCGGCTCAGCGGCCGAATGGGACCCGCCAGCACGTTCGTTTCGCCCATGGCCCTGAGGTCGCGCATCAGGGCGAAGGGATCGGCATAGCGCACCGTCACCCGGTCCACGTCCGTCACCGGCAGGGCGAATCCAGCCCTTTGCAGCAGAGCCGCGCCGTCGAAGCCGTCAGCGAAGGGCGAGACGCGGGCCTGGGCCCCGCCGTTCACCTCCAACTCGGCCTCGGTCAGCACGCCGCGCAGTTCCTTCAGCGTCGCCGCGCCGAACAGGCTGGCCATGAACAGACCGTCCGGCTTCAGCGCGCGGCGGATCTGGCTCAGGGCGCCCGGCAGGTCGTTGGCCCAGTGCAGGCCCAGCAGGTTGACGATCAGGTCGACCGATTGGTCCTCCAGCCCCAGAGGCCCGGCCCCCGGGGCGGCGCGCTCGGCGATCGATCCGACGGCGCGAACCTCGGCCACCTGCTGCTTCGCCGGACTGTCGGCCAGGGCGCGGGCGAAGACGCCGGGGTGCGGCGACAGGTCGACGGGGGTGTGAAACTCGCGCAGGATGACTTCCAGGCTGTTGACCGCATTGTCGGCGGCGCGGGCGTGCAGGAAGTCGGCGTCGGGGAAACGCCGGGCGGCGCGGCTCAGGCGCGCGGCGCGGCGGGCGGCGTCAAAGATCGTAGGGGGACCGGAGGAGGGGGCGCTCATGTCCGTTCAGGATGGGGGCTGGCGGGCCGGATTGAAAGATGGCGCGGCGCGTATATCGCTGGAGGCGCGCGGAATGGCGCGCGGTCTGCTCGACCTGCTGCTGCCGCCCATGGCCCACGACAGCCGCGAGGCCGCCGCCTCGGCCGGCCTGTCGCCGGACGCCTGGAGCCGGGTGGTCTTCCTTGAGGCGCCGGTCTGCGACGGCTGCGGCGCGGCGTTTGAATACGACGGCGGCGATTTCGCCTCGGACCGCTGCCTGGCCTGTCAGGTCCAGCCCTACGCCTTCGCCCGCGCCCGCGCGGCCTGCGTCTATGACGAGGCCTCGCGCGGCCTGATCCTGAAGTTCAAGCACGGCGACCAGCAGCAGTTCGCCCCCCTGTTCGCCCGCTGGATCGCCCGGGCAGGCGCGGACGTGACGGCCGAGGCCGACGCTGTGGTCCCCGTGCCCCTGCACCGGACCCGCCTGCTGGCGCGGCGCTTCAATCAGGCCGCCGAGATCGCCCGGCCGCTGGCCCGCAGCGCCGGGCTCGACTACCTGCCCGACGCCCTGATCCGGGCGGCGCCGACCGCCAGCCAGGGCGGCAAGTCGGCGCGGGGCCGCCGCCTGAACGTGAAAAAGGCCTTCGCCGTCACCGAAGCGGGCCGTCGCCGGATCAAGGGGCGACGCATCCTTCTGATCGACGATGTGCTGACGACCGGGGCGACCGCCGAGGCCTGCGCCCGCGTCCTTTTGTCCGCCGGGGCCCGTGCGGTAGATCTGGCGGTCATCGCGAGGGTGCGAACCGCGCGCGAACCGCCTAAGTAGGGCGTTAATCTGAGTAAGGAGACTCTGAGTTGGCCGAAGTCGTCGTCTACACCAAGCCCGGTTGCCCCTATTGCACCGCGGCCATGGCCCTGCTGAAGCGCAAGGGCGTCGACTTCACCGAAATTGTCGCCTCGCGCGATCCGGAGATCAAGGCCCAGATGGTCGCCCGCGCGAACGGCGCCTCCACCTTCCCGCAGATCTTCGTTGGCGAGAAACACATCGGCGGCTCCGACGACATCCACGCCCTGGATGCGCGCGGCGGCCTCGATCCCCTGCTGGCGGCCTGATGGTCGAGCGGCTCGACGTCGCGCTGATCCAGACGCGGACGCCGGCGACGGCGGACGCAGGGCTGGCCCATGTCGAGCCGCTGATTCGCGAGGCGGCGGCGGGCGGCGCCAAACTGATCCTGACGCCCGAGGGCACGAACTTCCTCGAACAGCGCCGGGGTCTGCGCGACGCCGCCCTGTCCACCGAGGACGCCGACGCCGCCGTTCTGGGCCTGCGCCGTCTGGCGGGCGACCTGGGCGTCTGGCTGCTGATCGGCTCGGCCATCGTCCGCTCGGACGCGGCGGGCGACGACCGCGCCGCCAACCGCTCGCTGCTGATCGACCCGACCGGGGCGGTGGTGGCCCGTTACGACAAGCTGCACGTCTTCGACGTCGACCTGCCGGGCGGCGAGACCTATCGCGAGAGCGCCTCGGTCCGTCCGGGCGTCGGCGCGACGGCGGCCGAGACCCCCTGGGGCCGGCTGGGCCTCAGCATCTGTTACGACGTGCGTTTCCCGCATCTGTATCGCGCCCTGGCCAAGACGGGCGCGGCGATGATCGCCGTGCCCGCCGCCTTCACCCGCCCGACCGGCGAGGCCCATTGGGAGACCCTGTTGCGCGCCCGGGCCATCGAGACCGGCGCCTTCGTCCTGGCTCCGGCCCAGGGCGGAACCCACGAGGACGGCCGTCAGACCTGGGGCCGCTCGACCATCGTCGGCCCATGGGGCGAGGTCATCGCCAAGGCCGAGCATGACGAGCCCGGCGTCGTCGCCGCCACCCTGGATTTGAGCGCGGTCCAGCGGGCGCGCGCTTCGATCCCTTCCCTGCTGCACGACCGCGATTTCGACTGGCCGCAATGATCCGCTACGCCCTGTCCTGCGACCGCGACCACGGCTTCGAGGCCTGGTTCGCCTCCTCGTCCGACTACGACGATCAGGCGGCGCGCGGTCTGGTCGAATGCCCCTTCTGCGGCTCGACCGCCGTGCGCAAACAGATCATGGCCCCGGCCGTCTCGGGCACGAAGAAGGCCGCGCCCGCGCCTGATATGGCGAAACAGATGCAAGCCATGATGCTGCAGGCGGCGCGCGAGGTGCGCGACCACGTCGAGCAGAATTTCGACTATGTCGGCGACGCCTTCGCCCGCGAGGCCCGCGACATCCACGAAGGTCGCAGCGAGAAGCGGGAAATCTACGGCGAGGCCACCCCCGCCGACGTCAAGAAGCTGAAGGACGACGGCGTGCCCTGCGCGCCCCTGCCCAGCCTGCCGCCCGATCCGTCCAAGGCCAATTAGATGACGGAACTCAACTGGCGGCCGATGACGCCGTGGGATCTGGACGGCGTGACTGCGGTGGCCAAGCTGTCCTTCCCCGATCATCCCGAGGACTACGCCTGTTTCGCCAACCGTCTGGCCCTCAACCCCGACGGCTGTTTCGTCCTGGCGGGCGAGGCCAGGGGCGAGGATGCGCCGATTATGGGCTATCTGGTGGCCTATCCCTGGCGCCGCAACGCGGCCCCGCCGCTGAACACCCTGATCGACGCGATCCCCGAGGACGCCGACGTCGTCTATCTGCACGACCTGGCCCTGTACCCCGCTGCGCGCGGCGGCGGTCACACCCGTCCCATCGTCGAGCGTCTGGCGGAACGGTCGAAGGCGGCGGGCTGGCGAGACATCGCCCTGGTGGCCGTCAACGAGGCGACCGCCTTTTGGGGCCGTCACGGCTTCGAGGTCCAGAACCCGCCCGGCATGGCCGAGAAGCTGGCCAGCTACGGCGCCGACGCCCGCTACATGATCCGGTCGCTCTGAAGGGCGGAGGATCAGGCGTCCCGCGTCGCCATCATCATGTAGTTGATGCCGACGTCGTCGCCCTCGCTCCAGCGGTCGTTGAGCGGGTCATAGGCCAGGCCGTAGGGGCCGGTCACGGTCAGAGGCTCGCCGTCCAGCATGGCGCGCAACTCCTCGGGCTTGAGGAACTGGCGCCAGTCATGGGTGCCGGCGGGGACCCAGCGCAGCAGGTATTCGGCGGCGACCTTGCCCAGCAGCAGGCCCTTCAGGGTCCTGTTCAGGGTGGCGACGATCATCAGGCCGCCGGGCTTGATCAGCCTGGAACAGGCGCGGACGAAGGCCTCGGGATCGGCGACATGCTCGATCACCTCCATGGTCAGGATCACGTCGAAGGGCCCCGCGCCCGCTTCCACCATCTGCTCCACCGTGGCGGCGCGATAGGCGATGTCGAGGCCCATCTGTTCGGCATGGGCGCGGGCCGTGCCGATGTTCTCGGACGAGGCGTCCAGTGCTGTGACCTCGAAGCCCATGCGCCGCATCGGCTCGGCGATCAGCCCGCCGCCGCAGCCGATGTCGATCAGGCTGAGGCCCGTGAACGGCGCGCGCGCCCGAATATCGCGGCCGAAATGCTCGGCGGCGCGGTCGCGAACGAATTTCAGCCGCGCCGGGTTGAAGCGGTGCAGCGGGGCGAAGGGGCCTTTCGGGTCCCACCACTCCGCCGCCTGGGCGGAAAAGCGCGCCACGTCGGCAGGATCGATGCTGGGCCCCTCGGCACGATCGGTCACCAAGGGTGAAAAACCCTCTTCGCTTTGGGGTTTGCGCGGATCAAGGCTGTCGTTAGAAGCGGACATGGCCGCAGGCATGAACCGCCTTGGCCGCCCATGCAAGCAGGGGACGAAACGCCACGATGACGCGGCCCGAAACGACACGACTGGTGATGAAGTTCGGGGGGACCTCCATGGGAGACCTCGAGCGCATCCGCCGTGCGGCGCGGATCGTCGCCGCCGAAGCCGCCAAGGGCAAGAAGATCGCGGTCGTAGTCTCGGCCATGGCGGGCAAGACCAATGAGCTGGTGGCCTGGACCGACGGCGCGGGACCGGCCGCCGCCGGCCTGTCCCTGTCTGACGACGAATACGACGTGGTGGTCGCCTCGGGCGAGCAGGTGACGTCGGGGCTCCTGGCCCTGACCCTGCGCAACATGGGTCTGAATGCCCGCAGCTGGATGGGCTGGCAGATCCCGATCCTGACCGACGACGCCCACGGCCGCGCCCGCATCGAGGACGTGCCCGGCGAGGTCCTGGGCGCCGCCATCGACACGGGCCAGATCGCCATTGTGCCCGGCTTCCAGGGCGTGACCCGCGACGGCCGCATCACCACCCTGGGCCGCGGCGGCTCCGACACCTCGGCGGTGGCCGTGGCGGCCGCCCTGGGAGCGCCCTGCGACATCTACACCGACGTGGACGGCGTCTATACGACCGACCCGCGTATCGAGAGCCGCGCGCGGCGCCTGGAAAAGGTCTCCTACGAGGAGATGCTGGAAATGGCCTCCCTGGGGGCCAAGGTGCTGCAGACCCGCTCGGTCGAACTGGCCATGGCCAAGCAGGTCCCCGTGCGGGTCCTGTCCAGCTTCATCGAGCCGGATGAAAACGGAATTCTGCCGGAAGCCTCCGGCACCCTGATTTGCGACGAGGATGAGATCGTGGAAAAGCGCATCGTTTCCGGCGTGACCATGAGCCGGGACGAAGCCCGGATCACGCTGTTGGGCCTGTCGGACCGCACCGACGCCCCCGCCGACGTCTTCACGCGTCTGGCCGAGGCCAACGTCAATGTCGACATGATCGTGCAAAGCCAGGCCCGCACCGAGGGCGCGGTCAACCTGACCTTCACCACGGGACGCCGCGACGCCCAGCGCACGGCCGAGATGATGACCGCCGCCAAGGCCGAGATCGGCTTCGAGGAGCTTCGCATCGACGACGACGTGGCCAAGATCTCGGTCATCGGCGTGGGCATGCGCAGCCATGCCGGCGTGGCCCAGACCATGTTCCGGGCCCTGGCCGACAAGGGCGTCAAGTTCCAGGCCATCTCGACGTCGGAGATCAAGATCAGCGTGCTGATCGACGACGCCTACGCCGAACTGGCGGTGCGGGCGCTGCATTCGGCCTACGGGCTCGACGCGCTATAGGATGAACGGCAACGCCGCCCTATCTGGTGAGGCCAGACGGGCGGCCAAGCGGGCGGCAAGGCGGGAGCGATCATGGTGAAGGGCGGATTGACGACGAGGGGGCCGCGCAACCTCCTGCGCCAGATCCGCGAAGCCATGGCCGGCGGCGGTCCGGCCCAGGACCGGCTGGACATGGTGGTGCGCACCATCGCCCAGTCGATGGTCGCCGAGGTCTGCTCCATCTATCTGCGGCGCGCCTCGGGCGAGCTGGAGCTGTTCGCCACCCAGGGCCTGAACCCTCAGGCCGTGCACAAAACCCGGCTGCGTCCCGGCGAGGGTCTGGTCGGCGAGGTGGCCCGGCTGGCCCAGCCGATCAGCCTGTCGGACGCCCCGTCCCACCCCAGCTTCTCCTATCGTCCGGAAACGGGCGAAGATCCCTTCCACGCCTTCCTCGGCGCGCCCCTGCTGCGCGGCGGCCGGGCCATCGGCGTGCTGGTCGTCCAGAACCGCGCCGCTCGTCGCTATGACGAGGAAGAGGTCGAGGACATCCAGACCATCGCCATGGTCCTGGCCGAGACGGTCGCCTCGGGCGAGCTTCTGGCCCAGGACGAACTGCGCGACGTCGAGGTGGCCCCCCACCGGCCCGAGCGGCTGAAGGGGCAGAAGTTCGCCGAAGGCCTGGCCTATGGCGTCGTCGTCCAGCACGAGGCGCCCCTGGCCCCCGAACAACTGCTGTCCGACGATCCCGCCGCCGAGGAAAAGCGTCTGGCCGAGGCCCTGCGGGCGCTCAAGGCCGGCATCGACCTGATGCTGGAGGGCGGGCAGACCAAGCTGGGCGGCGTCTCGTTCGAGGTGCTGGAAACCTATCGCATGTTCGCCGACGACCGGGGCTGGAACCGGTCGCTGGAGGAGGCGGTGCGCTCGGGCCTGACCGCCGAGGCCGCCGTCGACCGGGTGCGCAACGAGCACCGCGCCCGCTTCGCCAACGCCCGCGATCCCTATATCCGCGAGCGGCTGCACGACTTTGAGGACCTGGCCAACCGGCTGCTGCGGGTGCTGGCGGGCGACAATCCCGGCCATCGCGACCTGCCCGACGACGCCATCCTGGTGGCCAGAAACCTCGGCCCCGCCGACCTGCTGGAATATCCGCGCCACAAGCTGCGCGGCCTGCTGCTGGAAGAAGGCTCGGCCGCCAGCCACGCCGCCATCGTCGCCCGCGCGTTGCAGATCCCCTGCGTCGGTCGTCTTCAGGGTCTGCGCGACCGCCTGTCCGAGGGCGATCAGGTCATCGTCGATGGCGAGACCGGCGAAGCCTATCTGCGCCCGCGTCCCGACATGCTGGCCGCGGTCCAGACCCGTATGGCCGTGCGCGCGCAGCGCCGGGCCGAGTTCGACCTGCTGCGCGATACGCCCGCCGTCACCAGGGACGGCACGCGGATCACCGTGCTGACCAACGCCGGTCTGGCGGTGGATCTGGAAAACCTGGACGCGACCGGGGCCGAGGGCATCGGCCTGTTCCGCACCGAGTTCCAGTTCATGGTCTCGGACGAGCTGCCGCGTCTGGACGCGCAGACGGCGCTCTACAAGCTGGTGCTGGACGCGGCGGGTGACCGGCCCGTCACCTTCCGCACCCTCGACATCGGCGGCGACAAGGTCCTGCCCTATCTGGACAACGAGCGCGAAGAGAACCCGGCGCTGGGGCGTCGCGCCATCCGTCTGGGCCTCGACCGTCCGGCCCTGCTGCGGATGCAGATCCGCGCCCTGCTGACCGCCGCCGCCGGGCGCGAACTGCGCGTCATGTTCCCCATGATCGCCACGGTGGACGAGTTCCGCGCCGCGCGTGAACTGGTCGATGTCGAGTGCGACTGGGCGCGGCGCCGCGGGCGGCCTCTGCCGTCGCTGCTGCGCGTCGGGGCCATGGTCGAATGCCCCAGCCTGCTGTGGCACCTCGACGCCCTGCTGCCGCTGACCGACTTCGTCTCGATCGGCACCAACGACCTGCTGCAGTACATGTTCGCGGCCGACCGGACCAATCCTCTGGTGTCGGACCGCTATGATCCGCTGTCGCCGCCCGCCCTGCGGGCTCTGGCCGAGATCCAGCAGAAATGCGCCGACAGCGCCACGCCGGTCTCGGTCTGCGGCGAACTGGCCGGTCGTCCGCTGGAGGCCTTCGCCCTCATCACCCTGGGCTATACTCGGCTGTCGGCGCCGGCCGGCGGGGTGGGGCCGGTCAAGCGGATGATCCTGTCGGCTGACCTGCCCGCCGCCCGCCGTGGGATGAACGTCCTGCTCGGCTCCTCGGCGGGGTCGGTGCGGGGTGAGATCGAGTCCCTGGCGCGCAAGCTCAACGTCATCGTCTGACGGCGGTCCGATCCAAGCGGAGCCGCTTTCCCGCGTTGCCCGCAGGACAGGCCTCGTCTAAGCGAAAGGGAGGGCGCATCTGCGTCCGCACGAACGGAACCCCGGCTGCATGGATCAGGATCGGCACGACGCGCCGTCCCTCGAGGACGCCGAGACGCTGGGCGCGGCCCTGCGCGCGGCGCGTCTCGCCTCAGGCCGTTCCATGGCCCAACTGTCGACCATGACGCGGGTGCATTCGCGCTATCTGACGGCGCTGGAGCAGGGCGAGTTCGCCGTCTTGCCGTCGCGCATCTTCTCCATGGGCTATGTCCGCGCCTACGCCGGCGCCCTGGGTCTGGACGAACTGACGGCGGTCGAGCGGTTCAAGCGCGAATTCCCCGAGGCGGCCGTGCCGCTTCAGGCCCCGACCGGCGCCGCCGTCCAGCAGATGCGCCGCAGCTCGCCCAAAATTCTGGCCGTGGTCGCGGCGGTGGTCCTGGCCGTGATCGGCTGGAACGTCTTCCAGCGCGTCGTCCGCATCGAGCCGCCGCATCCGTCCGACCTGGCGGGCGTGCCCAAGAACTGGGCGGTCGAGGCCGACGCCGAGGCCGAACGGCCCCTCTATCTGGGGGCGCCGCGCGACGCCCCGCCGGACCAGACCACCCCGGCACTCTATGTCACCCCGGGGCTGGAGGCCCAACTGACCGGGATCGATCCCGCCGACCCCAACGCCGCGCCGCCGCCTGCGCTGCCGGTCCAGGCCGCCTTCAACCCGCGCGGCGCCATCTACGGCGCCTCGGCCACCGCCTCCCAGGTCATCCTGCAGGCGCGCAAGGCCGCCAGCCTGGTGATCCGTCAGGGCGACGGCCGGGTCCTGTTCGCGCGCCAACTGGCGGCGGGCGAGGCCTGGCGCGCCCCGCCCAATCTGTCGGCTACGGTCGACGTGTCCGACCCCGCCGTCATCGACGTCTATCTGAACGGCGAGCACAGCGGCGTCCTGCCGGCCAAGGAGACGCCGCTGGGCCAGTTGAACGTCCGGGCCCAGACCCTGGAGCGCCAGTCCGAGGCGCGCGCCGCCGCCGCCGTCGAAGCCCAGACCCGCGCCCGCGCCGCCCAGGCGGCTGCGGCGCTGGCCGCCGCCCCTGCGCCGGTCGCGCCGACGTCGCCCGCTCCGCCGCCCGCGAGGTGAATCGTCGCGGACGCCGCCGGATGTCGTGGTTTTGCCGTCGTTCCTCGCCTATGGTCCGTGCGACATGAGCGACCATAGTTCCGAACTCGGCCACGTCCGTCCCTGGCGCCACATTGAGCGCCGCAAGAGCCGCCAGATCATGGTCGGCTCGGTGCCTGTCGGCGGCGACGCCCCGATCACCGTCCAGTCGATGACCAACACCCTGACCTCGGACGCCGCGGCGACCCTGGAGCAGATCCGTCAGCTGGAGGAGGCCGGGGCCGACATCGTCCGCGTCTCCTGCCCCGATGAGGACTCGACCGCCGCCTTCAGGACCATCGCCCGCGAAGCGCGCGTGCCGCTCGTGGCCGATATCCACTTCCACTACAAGCGCGGCATCGAGGCCGCCGAGGCCGGCGCCGCCTGCCTGCGCATCAATCCGGGCAACATCGGCTCGATGGAGCGGGTGAAAGAGGTCGTCCAGGCCGCCCGCGACCACGGCTGCTCCATGCGCATCGGCGTCAACGCCGGCTCGCTGGAAAAGGAGCTGCTCGAGAAGTACGGCGAGCCCTGTCCCGACGCCATGGTCGAGAGCGCGCTGAACCACGCCCGCATCCTTCAGGACCTCGACTTCCACGAGTTCAAGATCTCGGTGAAGGCGTCGGACCCCTTCCTGACGGTGGCCGCCTATCAGCAACTGGCCGAGGCCATCGACTGCCCGCTCCACCTCGGCGTGACCGAGGCGGGGCCGCTGCGCACCGGCACGATCAAGTCGGCCATCGGCATGGGCAACATGCTGTGGGCGGGCATCGGCGACACTATCCGCGTCTCGCTGGCGGCCGATCCGGTCGAGGAGATCAAGGTCGGCTTCGACATCCTCAAGTCGCTGGGCCTGCGCCACCGGGGGGTGAACATCATCGCCTGCCCGTCGTGCGCGCGTCAGGGCTTCAACGTCATCGAGACGGTGGGCATCCTCGAAGAAAAGCTGGCCCATGTGACCACGCCGATGTCGCTGTCGATCATCGGCTGCGTCGTCAACGGCCCGGGCGAGGCCCTCTATACCGACGTCGGTTTCACCGGCGGCGGCAAGGGCGCCGGCATGGTCTATCTGAACGGCAAGATCGCCGGCAAACAGGCCAATGACGGCATGATCGACCACATCGTCGAACTGGTCGAACAGAAGGCCGCCGAACTGGACGCCGCCCGCAAAGCCGCCGAGTGAACATGAAGCTCTACATCACCACCCCGTCGCCCTTCGCGCGCAAGGTCCGCATCGTCGCCCGTGAGAAAGGCCTGTCCGAGCGGATCGAGGAGGTTGCGGTCGACCCTTACGCCAACGCGCCCGAACTGCTGGCGACCAATCCGGTGGTGCAGGTCCCGACCCTGGTGGCCGAAGACGGTCTGCCGCTGACCGACAGCCCGGTCATCTGCGAATATCTGGATGCGATCGGTTCGGGCCCGCGCCTGCTGCCCGCCGAGGGGCCTGAGCGTCTGCGCGTGCGGCGTCTGGAAACCCTGGGCAATGCGGCGCTGGAGATGGGCGTCAAGCTGGTGCTGGAGAAGCGCCGCCCCGAGCAGGAGCGTTCGCCGACCTGGATTTCTCGCTGGACCGTCAACATGGGGCGCGCGCTGGACGCCCTGGAATCCGCCGCCCCGGACGCGGGCCGCTTCGACATGGGCGTTCTGACGGCGGGCGTCGCCGTCAGCTGGCTCGATTTCCGTCATCCCGACTACGACTGGAAGACCGGTCGCCCCCATCTGGTCGCCCTGCAAGCCGCGTTGGAGCAACGCCCCAGCTTCGCCGCGACCGCCCCGGTCTGATCCATCTCGGGATCAAGGCACAGGGGCGGGACGGGCGCAGGCCGGTCCCGCCCTTGTTCTATCGACCGATCAATCCGGCCAGTTGCAGGCCCTGGAACCCGGCCAGGAACAGCAGCAGGACGCCGACTGCATAGGTCAGCACCCGGCGCGAGATCTTCTTGACGATCAGGCCCGCGAACGGCGCGGCGATCAGGCCGCCGACCACCAGGCCCCCGACGGCGGCGGCGTGGCTCTGGAGCGCGGCGGCGTCTTTCCAGTGGCCGCTGACCAGCGCCCAGACGAAGGTGGCCGAGACGGCGACGGTCAGGAAGAATTCGGCGGTGTTGACCGTGCCGATGGCCTTGCGCGGGTCGTGGCCGGCCCCGACCATGGTCGAGGAGACCGTCGGTCCCCAGCCGCCGCCGCCGACCGCGTCCAGGAAGCCGCCGACGAGGCCGAGAGGCGCGGTGAACCAGGTGGGCAGGCGGCGCGGCTTGATGTCATGACCCGCCCGCCACAGGATCCACACCCCGATCAGCGCCAGATAGCCGATGATGAAGGGCTTGATGACCTTGCCGTCGATCCCCGTCAGCACATAGGCGCCGACCACGCCGCCGATGACGCCCGCGACCGCCAGCGGCAGGAACAGCCGCCACTCGACGTTGCGGTGCCAGGCGTGGCTGCCGGCCGAGGCGGCGGTGGTGAAGACCTCGGCGGCATGGACGCTGGCCGAGGCGGTCGCCGGCGGCACCCCCAGCGCCAGCAGCACCGAGGACGAGATGACGCCGTAGGCCATGCCCAGGGCGCCGTCGACCGCCTGGGCCAGCAGGCCGACGACCAGGAAGAGAAGAAAGGTCTCAATACTGTCCACGTGCGCCCCGTCTCCTGCCCAGATCGCAACGCCGCCGACGCTGGAAATGTTGCCGAACCTTAACTGGAGCGTTTTGCGGGCTGCGGTCTAGGGTCTCAGTCCCGATCAGCCGCAGGAGGCCCGCTTGCCGCCGCTCCTTTCGCGCCGCGCCCTTGTCGGCGCCTTCGCCTCGGTCCCCGGGGTCGCCGCCGCCGGACGCGCCCTGGCCGCAGAGCCGCAGCGGCTGGCGGTCGGTCAGCCTCTGGCGCGGTTCGACTGGCTGAAGCCCGGCGTGCGGACCTATCTGCGTTCGCGCGAGAAGGACGGCCGCCATACGGCGATCGACATCTGGCGTCGCGAGACACGGTTCGAGACCATCGACGGCCAGCCCCGGCTGCGCATCGTCCAGCGCTGGGACAGCGCGGGCACGCCGGTCGGCCTGGTCGAGCGGGATTCCCTGTTCGAGGTCGGCAGTTTCCGTCCTCTGACCCATGTGCGCGTCAGCACGCGCGAAGAGGCGCGCCTGGTCGAAGGGTTCCGTTTCGCGCCCGATCGGATCAGCGGCCTGGAAGGTCTGGCCGACAACAGCCAGGCGGCCCTCTCCTTCGCCTTTCCCGAGCCCATGTATAATTTCGAGACCGACATGGAGATGCTCCAGACCCTGCCCCTGGCCGAGGGCTACGCCGTCTCCATCCCCTTCCACCATCCGGGCAGCCAGACGGCGGCGCGCTATCTGTGGCGGGTCACGGGCGTCGAGGCCCTGGCCGCCCCGGACGGCCGGTCGATCGACTGCTGGGTGGTCGAGACGGATTACAACACCGACAAGACGCCGCCCGCCCGCTTCTGGCTGGCCCGCGAGACCCAGGTTCTGGTGCGCACGGAGGGCCACGCGGCCGACGGCGCCGTGCTGCGCAAGACGCTGCTGATCTGAACCTGTCAGCGGACGGCCGCGCCGGGCGATCCGATGCGGGCGATGGCGTCCAGCACGTCGCGGCCGGTATAGGGCTTGATGACCATGGCGGCGGCCAGTTCGGCGTTCCGGGCTGCCGCGGTCACATCGCCGGACAGGAAGATGACCGGCACGCCCCAGCGCGCCTTCAGGCTGCGGGCCAGGTCGACGCCCGTGGCCTCGCCCGACAGGTTGATGTCCAGCAGCGCCAGATCGATGGGATAGAGGGCGGTGGCCGCCTCGGCCGCCTCGGCGCTGTGGAAGGGGCCGACCACCCGATGGCCGGCGTCGCCCAGGGCCGCGGTCAGGTCGGCCGCTGCGATGGCGTCGTCCTCGACCAGCAGGATGGTCATCGGCTCGAACGCGGGGGCGGCTGCCGGGTCCGCGCCGGGCGCTGCGGCGGGGGTCTGGCGCACCAGCACGGCGCGCACGGAAGGCCACAGCTCGCCGGCCGGCCGGTCGGCGTCCAGATCGAAGATGCGGGCCAGGGCCTTCAGTTCCAGCTCGGCCTCGGCTGAGACGGCGCCGCTCGGCTCCAGGAGGCAGTCGTAAGCGGCGCACAGCCGCTCCACATGGGCGCCCGACACGCCGCCAGACGTGCCTTGAGCCGCGGCGTCATAAGCCATGTCGTGTTCCCGATGTTGTTTCAGCCGCTGTCGAGCTACGGCTTTTGCGGGTGCGACGTAACCGTGCTGACGGCATTGTTAGAACCGCTCACAATCGCGATAGCGCTCCCTTTTCGTCCTCGCATGACGCCGCTATCCTGAATGCGGCATAATTATGGGAGGGGTTCGACGTGATCATGAGTTCCTTGCGCGCGCTCGGTCTGGCCGGCGCACTGGCGGGCGTAGCGGCCTGCGTCCCGGCGGGCGACGGCCAGGCGCTCGCCGCTTCGCCTGACACGGCCTGCGGGGCCGGCGTCTCGCGGCTGGCCGACGGCCGCGTCGTCTCGGTCTGGGGCACGGTCAGCGGCAAGCTGCGCTGGCGCACCGTCGACGGGCGCACGGCGCTGATCAGCGGCGCGGGCGCCGAGGCGCGCGCCACGCGCGGCTGGACCCAGGAGCCGGACCCCACGCCCTTCCAGCTCGGCGACTGCGCCCAGGGGCTGACGTCCTTCGACGGCCAGGCCGCCCAGCGGCTCAGCTTTGACGTGATTGAAACGCGCTTCCAGGGGGCGGGCGAAACCCTGGCCGGGCGGTTGATCCTGCCTCAGGGCGTCGATCCCGCGCCCATTTTGGTCGAGGTGCATGGCTCGGGCGACTACAGCGCGCTCGACTTCAACGCCATGCAGCACCTGGACCCGGCCTCGGGTGTCGGCCTGTTCGTCTACGACAAGCGCGGCACGGGGGCGTCGACCGGGACCTACACCCAGGACTTCGCCCTGCTGGCCGCCGACGCCGCCGCGGCCGTGCGCGAGGCCCGCCGCCTGGCCGGCGACCGGGCCGGGCGCGTCGGCCTGCGCGGCATCAGCCAGGGCGGCTGGGTCGCGCCCCTGGCCGCGGCCCAGGCGCCGGTAGACTTTATCATCGTCGGCTATGGCCTGGCGGTCAGCCCGCTGGAGGAAAACCGCGCCCAGACGGTGCTGAACGTCGCCGAGGCCGGCTTCGACGCCGAGGCCCAGCGCAAGGCGGGCCTGCTGGCCGATGCCGCGGGCGAGGTGATCGCTTCGGGCTTCCGCTCGGGCTTCGCCGAACTGAACCAGTTGAAGCGCCAATGGCGCAAGGAGCCCTGGTTCGCCCACGCCAAGGGGGAGTTCACCGGCGACCTGGCCCGATACCCCGAAGCGGCGCTGAGGCTCATGGGGCCGCGGCGCGACAAGGGCACCACCTGGCGCCACGACCCGCTGCCGCCGCTGCGCGCGCTCGACGTGCCGGTCCTGTGGGTCCTCGCCGGGGCCGACCGCGACGCGCCGCCGGAGGCCACGCGCGCCCTTTTGACAACGCTCCAGGCCGAGGGCGAGGCCATCACCCTGGCCGAATTCCCCGACACCGACCACGGCATGGCCGAGTTCATTCAGACTGCGGACGGCACGCGCACCGAGACCCGGCAGACCGAGGGCTACTACGCCCTGATGTCGGATTTCGCGCTCGGCCGGCCGCTGGGCCAGGGGCGCTACGGCCGCGCCGTCGTCGCCTTTCCCGGGGCCGCGCCCTAGGCGATCGACGATGGACTTGGGTCGGCTCTCTGCCGTAGAGAAGCCGACCTTCCTTCGGAGACTGTCGTTTGCGACTGCCCCAGGCCCGGCTCGATCAGGTACTTGACCGCTTCCACCAGGTGGAGGCGCGCATGGGCGCGGCTTCGGACGGGGCCGAGATCGTGCGCCTGTCGAAGGAGCACGCCGAGATGAAGCCGGTGGCCGACGCGGTGCAGGCCCTGGCCCGCGCCCGCGTCGAGGTCGAGGACCTGCAATCCATGGCCGCCGATCCCGAAATGGCCGCCATGGTCGCCGACGAACTGGACGTCCTGAACGCGCGCCTGCCCGAACTGGAACGCGAGGTCGCCCTGCTGCTGGCCCCGCGCGACGCCGACGAGAACGCCTCGGCCGTGCTGGAAGTGCGCGCCGGCACGGGCGGGGACGAGGCGGCCCTGTTCGCCGGCGACCTGTTCCGCATGTATTCACGCTACGCCTCCACGCGCGGCTGGCGCGTCGAGATCGACAGCACGACCGAGGGCGAGGCCGGCGGCTACAAGGAAATCATCGCCACCGTCACCGGGGAGGGCGTCTTTGGTCGGCTGAAGTTCGAGTCGGGCGTCCACCGCGTCCAGCGGGTGCCGACCACCGAGACGCAGGGCCGCATCCACACCTCGGCCGCCACCGTCGCTGTCCTGCCCGAGGTCGAGGATGTCGAGATCGACATTCAGGACAAGGACATCCGCATCGACACCTTCCGCGCCTCCGGTTCGGGCGGCCAGCACGTCAACAAGACCGACTCGGCCGTGCGCATCACCCACTTCCCCTCGGGCATCGTGGTGACGTCGTCGGAGAAGTCGCAGCACGTCAACCGCGACAAGGCGATGAAGAATCTGCGCGTCCGCCTCTACGACATGCAGCGCCAGATGAAGGACAACGCCCGCTCGGACGCGCGCAAGTCGCAGGTCGGCTCGGGCGACCGGTCCGAACGCATCCGCACCTACAACTTCCCCCAAGGCCGCGTGACCGACCACCGCATCGGCCTGACCCTGCACAGCCTGCCGCAGATTCTGGAAGGCGACATCGACCCCCTGTTGAACGCCCTGATCGCCGAGGACCAGGCCGCCCGCCTGGCCGACCTGGAAGCCGAGTTCGGCTGATTTTCCCTTCTCCCCTTGAGGGAGAAGGATACTATTTTCGCCGTCTCAGCACCTTGTCCCCCAGCGCCTCGGCGTATTTCAGCGTAAACGCCAGAGCCGCCGGATTGCCCCGGCGCGGCCCGACGGAATCGGCCATCACCGCGCCGCGCTCGCCGATCGGCCGGGGCGCGCCGATGGTGGTGTCGATGGCCGTCTGATGCTCGATCTCGGCGTTCAGCCGCGCGCCCATCAGGATCACCTGCACTGAAAACCAGGTCCACAGCAGGAAGCCCATGGCCGCCGCCAGCGGACCATAGGAGTCGGTGCGGACGAAATGGCTCAGGAACCAGCTGAACAGGAAGGAGACCAGCAGACTGAGGCTGGCCGCGAACAGGGCGCCCGGCGTCAGCCAGCGCCAGCGCGCCCGCGCCCGGCACGGTCCGTGGCGATAGATGACCGCCAGGGCCCCGACATAGCCCAGGAACAGCAGCGGCCAGCGCAGCGGCGCCAGATGGGCCCATTCCTGCTCGAGGCCGAGCAGCTTCAGCACGACAGGGACGCCCACCACCAGGGCCGCGCTGATCAGCACCGCCGCCATCGCCGTGACGGTGAAGCCCATGCACAGCAGGTTGTAGGTGATGATGTTGCGTCGCTCGACCTCGTGATAGGCGAGATTCAGGCCGTAGAAGAGGGTCTTCACCCCGCCGTTGGCCGCCAGCAGCGACAGGGCCAGGGTCCAGACCAGGGTGAAGGTCAGTTGGCCGGTGGAATCGCCGGCCAGCCGCGACATCTCGGCGCCGAGGAACTGGGCCACGTTGGACGGCAGCACCGCATAGAGGAAGCTCAGGCGCCCCCAGGCGTCGGCGGGATCGGCGAACAGGCCATAGATGGTGACGAAGGCGGCCAGCGTCGGGAACAGGGCCAGCAGCATGAAGAAGGTCACGCCCCCGGCGACGAAGCCGACCCGGTCGCCGAAATAGCCCATGCCCGTGCGCCAGATGATGTCGATCCAGCCCTTGCGCGGGATATGGGCCGGGTGCTGGGCCAGTCGTCCGCGCCCAGGCTCCTTGGCGTCATAGTCTTCGGGCGTCGGCTCGCGCGGCGGCAGGGGCTCGGGCCGCTTGGGGCGCAGTTCGAGGCCGAAGCGGTGCCCTTGAGTGTAGAGCAGATGCGCCGCCGTGGCGCCGGCCGCCAGCCCGCCCGCCGCCGCGCCCAGAAAGCGCCAGACGGCGCCGCCTTTGGCGGGCGTCCGCCCCGCCGGTTTCAGAAGGTTCCGCATCCCCATCCGTCCCTCAACGGCCACGCTCGCTCTGCGTTCCGTCTTGAAATCGCCCGCAGCAAGCGCCAATCAGCGGTCATGTCCGATAACGCCCCCGCCGCCCCGACCCTGCTCACCGCCTGGAAGGGCGCGCAAGCCCGCCTGAAAGCCGCCGGCATCGACAGCCCGTCGATCGACGCCCGCCTGCTGCTGGAGGCCGCGACCGGCGCGGGCCGCGTCGATATCCTGACCGATCCCTACCGCGTCATCGACGCCGACAAGGCTGCGGCCCTGGACGCCATGGTCGAGCGCCGCCTGAAGCGCGAACCCGTGTCTCGCATCCTGGGCAAGAAGGGCTTCTGGAAGATCATGCTGAACGTCACGCCCGACGTGCTCAGCCCGCGCCCCGACACCGAGACCCTGCTGGACGTCATCGTCCGCGCCTTTGCCCCGCAGCGCGCCTTCGACTTCATCGATCTGGGCACCGGCTCGGGCGCCATCCTGCTGGCCACTTTGGTCGAGCGTCCCAACGCGCGTGGCGTGGGCGCCGACATCTCGACCGAGGCCATCGCCGTGGCGCGCGAGAACGCCGCAAACCTCGACCTGGACGGTCGTTGCACCTTTATCCGCACTGAATGGGCGACCGGCTTCGCCGACCACAGCTTCGACCTGGTGGTGTCCAACCCGCCCTATATCCCGACGGCGGACATCGCCGGTCTGGACCCGGAGGTGCGCGAGCACGATCCGCATCTGGCGCTGGACGGCGGCCCGGACGGGCTGCAACCCTATCGCGACCTGGCCCCCGAGATCGCCCGCATCCTGCGCCCCGAAGGCGTTTTCGCCGTCGAGATCGGCTGGGACCAGGGCGCGCAGGTCAAGGCCCTGTTCGAGGCGGCCGGTTTCACCGGGGTCAAGGTGGTCAAGGACCTGGGCGACCGCGACCGTGTCGTCACCAACGGGCCGGACCCGCGCGTCGATCCCATCCCGGAAGCGTGACCGGAAGGCGGATGCAGCCGCGCAACAAAAGCCTTGGAAACCGCGTCATCGCGCGCTAAGTCGTTTCTTGTCTCCCACTCATACGCATCCTTTTCGGGCAGGTTTGCTCGCTCAAGCGCGTCGGGGCCAGTGACGGTCGGGCCTAGTTGGTCTGGCGGACCACAGGGCGGCAAACGGTTTTCCGAGCACATCGATACGGGGATTGGCCCCGACCGAACGGAACGACGAACTGGGTCCTGCCCGTCCTCACCCGACGGCGGCCCGCACCAGCACGGTAAGCTCCGATGAGAGATTTCAAGGGCATGAAGCGTCAGCGCGGACGCAACCGGAAGCCCGGTAGCGGCGGCGGCAACAACGCCAACGCCACCAATCCGAACCGGTCGTGGGATTCGCAGGGCCCTGAGAACATCAAGGTCCGCGGCAACGCCCAGACGGTCTATGAGCGTTATATGCAGCTGGCGCGCGACGCCTCGGCCGCCGGCGACCGGGTGCTGGCCGAGAACTACACCCAGCACGCCGAACACTATTTCCGCGTCCTGCGCGCCCTGCAGCCGCAGCGTCCGGTTTCGGAGATCGCCCAGCGCGAACTGGCCGGCCAGGGCTTCGACATCGACTTCGAGGACGAGTCGGGCGCTCAGGCCGCCGCCATCATCGCCGCCGCTCAGGCCGAACAGCAGAAGATCGACGATGAGGCCCGCCGTCAGGCCGAGCGCGCCGAACGCGAGCAGAACCGCGACCGCGACTACAACAACCGCGACAACAATCGGGATCGCGACAACAACCGCGACCGGGATCGGGAACCGCGCGAACCCCGCGCCGAGCGCGAACCGCGTGAGCCTCGCGCTGACGACCGCGAACCGCGCGCTGAAGGCGAGACCCGCGAGGGCGGCCGTCGCGAAACCCGCCGCGAGCGCTGGGAGCGTCGCCGCGAGGAACGCAACCGTCGCTTCGAGGCCGGCGAGGCCACGCCCGAGGACGAAGCCCGCGCCCTGGCCGAGGCCGAATATGTTCCCGAAGCCGGTTCGGACGACGCGGCCGCCAGCCCGGCGCCGGTCGAGGCCGAAGAACACGACGCTCGTCCCGCCCGCGCGCCGCGCCGTCCGCGCGCCGAGCGCAGCGTGCCCGCCGAGGCCGACGCCAACGTCAGCGACGGCATGGGCCTGCCCGGCTTCCTGACGCGTCCGTCCGCCCCGTCGGCGGACGAAGCGGCGTCGGATGAGGCGCCCGCGCCCAAGCGTCGCGCTCCGCGTCGCAAGGTGGAACCCGCCGCCGACGAAGGTTGATCGGGGGCTTCGCCGACGCGCGACGCCTGCGGCGCGCGCCGCCTGACCCCGTCAGGGGAAGGGGCGGTCTTCGCCCGGGGTTGACGCGGCGCGCCGGGAGGGCTTCCTAGCAAGGGGGGCTTTTCGACCCTGTGCGAGGGAAAGCCCATGTCACGTTCGTCGGCCTGCAATTCGCGTTTTATGGCGGCGGCTTCCCGCATCCTGATTCCGAGCGCGCCCATTCTGAGCGTGTTGGCGACCGCCCTGCTGACGGCGTGCGCGACCACGCCGCCGCCCCCTCCGCCTCCGCCGCCTTCGACCGTCGCCGGCGCGCCCGGCGGCGCGGTGCTCAGCGACTGGCGCCGTGTCATCACCGCCGTCGACCGTGATCGCTATCAGCGCCGCGACGCCGCCTGGACCCTGGCCCTGCAGCAGGCGAAGCGCCAACCGGGATCGGGCGACCTGGCTTCGTTGGGCGACCTGATCGACCCCGGCGCGGCGCGTTCCTCGGTCACGCCGCCGGTCGGAAACTATCGCTGCCGCACCGTCAAGCTGGGATCACAGGGCGGCGAGGGCGGGCTCGGCTATGTCGTCTACGGCTGGTTCGCCTGCCGCATCGAACAGACGCCTGCGGGCCTGAAATTCTCCAAACTGACCGGATCGCAACGGCCCGCCGGCCTGCTGTTCCCCGAGAATGACCGCCAGATGGTGTTTCTCGGCTCGATGTCGCTGGCCTCCGAACCCGCCGCCCGCTCGTATGGCCAGCGCTCCGACCGCGACATGGTGGCCGTGGTCGAGCGGATCGGCGAGCGTCGCTGGCGGCTGGCGGTTCCGTGGCCGGCGAACGAGTCCAACCTCGACCTGATCGAACTAGTCCCGGCCTCGCGCTGACCCAGGCTTGACCGGGTGCCCTTGACCGGCGGCGTGGGCGGCGTCCACCCTGACGGCTGTTCATTCAGGGGAGGCGCATATGCGCAGCGTGGGTTTCACTATCAGTTCGGTCATCGCCATCGGCGTTCTGATCGCCGTCGTCCTGGTCGGCCTCCCGACCTACAACGTCTATTCCAAGCAGATGGCGGGCAAGGCGGCCTTCGAAGAAGCAGTGCAGAACCGCCGCATCCGCGTGCTGGAGGCCCAGGCCGCGCTGGATTCCGCCAAGCTGACCGCCCAGGCCGAGATCGAACGCGCCAAGGGCACCAACGAGGCCAACCGCATCATGGCCCAGTCGCTGGGCGGTCCCGAAAACTACCTGCGCTGGTCCTATATCAACATGCTGCAGGAAACCGCCGGCAAGGGCGACCGTCAGGTCATCTACCTGCCGACCGAGGCCGGGATGCCGATCCTGGAAGCCGGGCGGGGCCAGGCGGCGCGCTAATCCAAGCCCTTCTCCCCTTGTGGGAGAAGGTGGCCCGTCAGGGCCGGATGAGGGGTCTTGCGAGTGAGGATGAAGGAGAGCTGGATAAGCTGCCAGAAACCCCTCATCCGTCTCGCTTCGCGAGCCACCTTCTCCCACAAGGGGAGAAGGAATTAAGCGAGCTTTCAGACCCGCGTCAGCCGCAGGTCCTGATAGTCGTAGGAGAAGTCGATGTCGGGCGAGACGCCCTTGAGCGTGGCGGTCGCAGGCTTGGCGGTCAGGATGCTGAAGGTGACGAAGGCGTCCTCTTCCCGTTTGTCGGGGAAGCGGGTGCGGAAGGTCTCGCCGTCATAGGGCTCCAGCCAGCCCTTCAGCGCGGGCGTGTGGGTGAAGGCCAGCCACAGGCCGGTCTTCTTGTTGCGGCCACGTCCCTCGGTCTTCTGCTCGATGACGATGTCGCCATACCAGGGATCGCGCCAGGTCCCGACATAGGCCTCCAGCGGCATGGAGGGCGCAGCCCCCGCCGCCTGCTTGGCGTCGATCTCGACGGCGGCCTTCAGCGACTTCTCGGTCCCTTCGGCCTCGCGCTTCTTGGAATCGGCGATCCAGTCGACGTCGACCTTGCCCATGACGATGTCCGACAGGCCCGAGCGCAGGGCGCGCAGCAGGAAGCTCTCCTCGGCGTTGGTGAAGACGCTGAACCCCGCCTTGCGGCCGGGGATGAGGACCGTGGCCGAGATGCCGCCCGGCGAGCCGCCGCCGTGGGTGATCAGCCGCTCGCCGCGATAGTCCTGAACCTGCAGACCCATGGCGTAGGTCGAGGCCACGGCCCGGTTGGGCAGTTCCGCCGTCGGCCCGGCCGAGGAAGAGACGATGATGTTCGGCTTGTACATCTCGCGCGCCGCGGCCTCGGAATAGAGGCGCGTGCCGTCGGCCAGCTTGCCGTCGTTCAGGCGCACGGCGATCCACTTGGCCCAGTCGACAGCGCTGGCGCAGATGCCGCCCGCCGCCGCCGCCGAATCCCAGTTCCACACCTCGACGATGGAATGGGCGATCTGGGTCATCGGCCCCTTACCGCGCAGCGGCGGCCCGACGCGGGCGTGCGGCAGGGCGCTCTTCTTGGGGTCGGCCAGACGCGCCAGCGGCACGCTCTCGCTCATGCCCACGCGGTCGAAGATGCGGGTCTGGACGAAGTCTTCCCAGGCGAGGCCCGAGACCTTTTCGATCACCGCGCCGGCCACCACGAACATCAGGTTGCAGTAGTGGTAGTCGGCGCGGAAGCCGTCCTCGATCGGCACGAAGGCGGCCTGGGCCAGCACCTCGGCGCGGGTTCGGTCGCTGTTGGGCCAGAACAGCAGGTCCCCGGCGCCCAAGCCGAAGCCGGCGCGGTGGCTCAGCGTGTCGCGCACGGTGATGCGCGCGCCGATCACCGGGTCGGACAGGGTGAAGCCCGGCAGATAGGTCTTGATCGGCGCGTCCCACTTCACCTTGCCCTCGTCGACCAGAATGGCCAGGCAGGCGGCGGTGACGTTCTTGGAGTTGGAGGCGATGGCGAACAGGGTGTGCTCGTCGGCGGGCTCGGCCTTGCCCTGACGGCGCACGCCATAGCCCTTGGTCAGCACCGGCTTGCCGTCGCGCACCAGGGCCAGGGAGACGGCGGGCTGCTCCGGCCAGGCCGCCATGCAGCGCTGCACCCAGGCGTCGGCGGCGGCGGCGATCTCGTCGTCGCTGCGCGTGTCGGAACTGGTCTGGGTCCAGCCGGTCGTGGGCAGGGCGACGCCCGAGGCGGCGACGGCGGACGAAATCAGCGCCGCGCGGCGCGACAGGCGGATGGACATGGAAACGCTCCCGAAGACTGAACGGCGACGCTAGCGCCGCCCGCCGTCCGGGCCAAGGCGGCGGCGCGCGCCGCTCTGCAAATTCCGGACGTATGACGAAGATGTAACTGTGGCCGGCCGCGACGGACTGTTAGGCGCAGGCCCGCTCGGGAGGCGATGAAGCCCTCCGCTTGGGGAGGGCAGGCCATGCTGAAATCCACACTCGTTCCGCTGATGGGCTCGGTGCTGGCGCTGCCGGGGGCGAGCGCGCTGGCGCAGACGCCGCCGTCGGCCCCGCCGGCGGCCAGCCAGGATCAGCGCCCGGCCCCGGCGCCTGAACAGGACCAGACCGCCAAGATCGGGGATGTGGTCGTCACGGCGCGCGCCAACGCCGTGCGCACCTCGATCGACGCCGTCAGCTACAGCCTGGCCAATGATCTGCAGGCGGCCACGGGAACCCTGGCCGAGGCCCTGCGCAACGTCCCGTCGGTAGATGTCGACCCCAACGGCAACGTCAGCCTGCGCGGCGATCCGGGCGTGACCATCCTGGTCGACGGCCGCCCATCGGCCCTGCTGTCGGGCGAAAGCCGCGCCCAGGCGGTGCAGAGCCTGCCCGCGGCCGCTTACAGCCGCATTGAGGTCATGACCAATCCATCGGCGGCCTACAGCCCCGAAGGCTCGGGCGGGGTGATCAACCTGATCACCAAGCCGGTTCAGGCGCAGCCGGGCGCGACCACGACCGCGACCACGACCGGCTCGGTCCAGGCCAATGTCGGGGACAGCGGGCGCTACAGCCTGGGCGTCAACCTCGCCCGCACGCGCGACCGTCTCACCCTGACCGCCGACGCCGGCCTGCGCCATGATCCCTTCGACCAGACGGTGGATCGTCTTCGCGCGCGCTTGGACGCCCCGTCCGGTCGTTTCCTGGAGGCGCGCCAGACCCAGGCCATCGAGGGGGCCGCCGACCACGCCTATCTGCGTCTGGGCGCCGAATACCGCGTCGACGCCAAGACCCAGTTGACCGGCGAGCTGCGCTACACCGACATCGACGTCGATACCGACGCGCTGAACCTCTATGAGGCCGACGCCGCGTCCGGCGGCCTGAGTTCGGCCTGGCGGCGCCGGACCAGCGGCGGCTATTCCGGCGAGTTCGTCGGCGCGACGGGCCGCGTGCTGCGCCGCTTCAACGATCAGGGCCACGAATGGTCGAACGAGCTGCGCCTGGACCGCGTGCGGGCCGGCTTCGCCAACGACGCCTTCACCGAGACGCTCGCGCCGGTCCTTCCGCCCGCCTTTGAGACGGTCGAGCTGATCAACAACGTCGACCAGTTGGGCCTGACCAGCGCCTATACGCGTCCGATGGCGGACGGCGGAAAGTTGCGCGCCGGCTATGACCTGCGGCTGGTGTCGCTGGAACTCGACAACCGGGTGCGCCGTGGCCCCTCGCCCTCGACGCTGGTTCAGGATTCCCGGGTTTCCAACGACTTCCACGTCGACGAGGCGGTCCACGCCCTCTACGCCACCTGGGAGCGTCCGTTCGGCGCCAAGCTGTCGGCCCAGGCCGGCCTACGGCTGGAGCAGGTGGAGCGGGACCTGGATCAGACGACTTCGGGCATGAAGCGCTCGACCAGCGACTTCAACGCCTATCCGACGATGCACGTCTCCTACGCCCTGTCCGACGGCCAGTCGGTGCGCGCCAGCTATGGCCGGCGGGTGCAACGGCCGCGTCCCTCGGAGTTGAATCCCTTCCTGACCTATCAGGACCCGCTCAATTACAGTTCGGGCAACCCGGACCTGAAGCAGCAGGAGACGGACAGCTTCGAGCTGATGTGGCAGCGTCGGGTCCAGCAGACCTTCTATCAGGCCACCCTCTATTATCGGGACACCTCCAGGGCCTTCACCCCGGTGACGACCGATCTGGGCGGCGGCGTCCTGCTGACCCGGCCCGAGAACCTGGGCGCCCGCACCGATCTGGGGCTGGAGCTGGTCGCCAACGGGCGGCTGCATCCGACCCTGCGCTACAACGCCAGCGTCAACCTGTTCCGCCAGGAGATCGACGCCTCGAACATTCCGGGCGGAACCAACCGGTCAAGCGACGTGGCCAGCGGCCGTCTGAGCCTGAACTGGCAGCCGACCAGCGCCGACTTCATCCAGGTGTCGACCGTCTGGACCGGCGAGCAGCTTCTGGCCCAGGGCACGCGGGATTCGACCACCCTGGTCAACCTGGGCTATCGCCGCAAGCTGACCGAGAGCCTGTCGCTGCAGGCCACCGTGCGCGATGTCTTCGACAACTTCCGCGACGTGGTCACGCTGGACACGCCGGAGTTCCGCGACCGGACCGAGCGCTGGATGGGCGGCCGCACCGGGCTGATCGGCCTGACCTGGACCTTCGGCAGGCGGCAGCGTCCCCAGGACCCGAGCTTCGATTTCTCGGCTCCGCAGACCGGGGGCTGACGGCGGGCGCGAGCGCACGCCTCAGATCCGCGTCTCCCAGGCCGTCCAGGCGGCGATGGCGACCAGCCCCAGAGTCATGGCGGCGCGCAGGGTTGGTCCTTGGGCGCGCGTCAGTAGGGCGCCTCCGGCGCGCGCTGCGGTGAGGACGATGGTCGAGTGGACGGCGATGCTGACCAGGACATGCAACGTCCCCAGCGTCAGCGCCTGAACCAGGGTGGAGCCGTGCTCGGGTCGGATGAAGCCCGGCAGCAGGACGATGTAGAGCAGGGCCGCCTTGGGGTTCAGCAGATTGGCGATCAGCCCGCGCTGGAACAGGGCGCGTCGCCGCGTCCCGGCCGGCATCGCGGCGGCGCCGTCCCCGGTGCTGCGCCAGGCGTCCCAGGCCAGCCACAGCAGAAAGCCTACCCCCGCCCAGCGGATCGCCTGATAGAGCCCTGGCCACAGCAGCACTACCTCGGTCAGACCGAAGGCGGCAGCGGTCATCCACAGCGTCAGGCCGAGTGTGATCCCCGCCACGGCCGTCAATCCCGCCGTCCGTCCCTGCGACAGAGAGAGGATCGCCAGCCAGCCCATGTTCGGCCCCGGCGTCAGCTCCATCAGCGCCACGGCGGCCAGAAACGGCAGGACGACGGTCGGATCGACCGGCCCGTTTGTCAGAAACCCCATGTTCGCCTCCCGCTGACAGCCTTAGGCCCGGGAGGCCGCCCGCTTCAATCTCGGCGTGCTTGCACACGCGCCCGCCGCTGTATCGCGGCGGGCGTTCGGGGAAACGGAAAGAGACGCGCTAGAGCGTGCAGCGCGCCCTATGGCCGTGACGGGGCATGAACATGTCCGTGCGCGGATTGTAGGATTTGTAACGATGCTGGCAGGCGCGGACGTGGCGATACCAGTCGTCATGACGGGTGAAATGCGCGGGCGGGGGGGGCGGACGGTGACCCCAGCTGCTTTCCCAACGGCCGTAATTCATCTCGCCGCCGTGCATGCCGCCGCGCATGCCGCCGGGTTCCGCCTGATAGGGGCGCGGACCTGTCTCCATATGGCCGGGCATGGCCTGGGGGCGGGCGGTCGAAGGCGCCGGCGCCGGGCGCTGTTGCGGCGTCATGGTCTGGCCGGGCTGCATGGCGTGGCCAGGGGCCGGGGCCGGGGCGGGGCGCGGCGGAGGCTGCTGCGCCAGCGAGGGCGCCGCCACGATGATCAGCAGTCCGGCGGCGGCGGCGAAAACACTTCTCATGTCAGTTCTCCATTGTGCCCCGGTCACGGCAACGGACTGGGGCGAGGATGGATCGACCCTCCCCCAAAATATTCGTGCGGCCGTCCCGCCCGAGGCGGGCGCGGCCTTGCGTGGCTGATCCGCCACACCCACCTCGTTTGACACAACTCAAGGCGCCGCTTCGCGGAAGGGCGCAGTGATGGAATTCCGCCTTCCGAGGGGACTGAACGACGATGAATCTCGACCTCTATTCCGACCGCGCCAAACAGGCCGTCCAATCCGCCCAGTCGCTGGCGCTCGCCCGGCGGCATCAGCAGTTCGCCCCCGAGCACCTGCTGAAGGTGCTGCTTGAGGAACGCGACGGTCTGGCCCGCAAGCTGATCGACCAGGCGGGCGGCGATCCGTCCGCCGTCGAACTGGTCACCGAGGGCCTGCTGAAGAAGCGGCCCCAGGTCGAGGGCGGCTCGGGCCAGCTCTATCTGGACGGCGACACGGCGCGCGTCTTCAGCGCCGCCGAGGAGGCCTCGAAAAAGGGCGGCGACGCCTTCGTCACGACCGAGCGCCTGCTGGCCGCCATCGCCAAGGAGGGCGGGGCCGCCGCCGAGGCGCTGAAGTCCGCCGGCGTCACGCCCAAGAAGCTGGATGAAGCCGTCGCCGAGATGCGCAAGGGCAAGACCGCCGACAGCGCCGGCGCCGAGGACAGCTACGACGCCCTGAAACGCTACGCCCGCGACCTGACCGAGGCTGCGCGCGACGGCAAGGTCGACCCGGTCATCGGCCGCGACGAGGAAATCCGCCGCACCATCCAGGTCCTGGCTAGGCGGACCAAGAACAACCCCGTCCTGATCGGCGAACCCGGCGTCGGCAAGACCGCCATCGTCGAAGGCCTGGCCCTGCGCATCGTCAACGGCGACGTGCCGGAAAGCCTGAAGGACAAGAAGGTCCTGTCGCTGGACATGGGCAGCCTGATCGCGGGCGCCAAATACCGCGGCGAGTTCGAGGAGCGGCTGAAAGCCGTGCTGAACGAGGTGGCCCAGGCCGAGGGCGGCATCGTCCTGTTCATCGACGAGATGCACACCCTGGTCGGCGCCGGCAAGGGCGACGGGGCCATGGACGCCTCCAACCTGCTGAAGCCCGCCCTGGCGCGCGGCGAACTGCACTGCGTCGGCGCCACCACGCTGGACGAGTATCGCAAGCACGTCGAGAAGGACGCGGCCCTGGCCCGTCGCTTCCAGCCGGTCTTCGTCGCCGAACCCACCGTCGAGGACACGGTGTCGATCCTGCGCGGCCTGAAAGAGAAGTACGAGGTCCACCACGGGGTGCGCATTTCCGACAGCGCCATCGTCGCCGCCGCCACCCTGTCGAACCGCTACATCACCGACCGCTTCCTGCCCGACAAGGCTATCGACCTGATCGACGAGGCCGCGTCGCGCGTCCGCATGGCCGTCGATTCCAAGCCCGAGGCCCTGGACGAAATCGACCGCCGTCTGGTCCAGCTCAAGATCGAGCGCGAGGCCCTGAAGAAGGAAAGCGACAGCGCCTCGCAGCAGCGTCTGGAGAAGATCGAGGACGAGATCATCGACCTCGAAGGCCAGTCGGACGCCATGACCGCCCGCTGGAAGTCGGAAAAGGACAAGGTCGGGCAGGGGGCGCAACTGCGCGAAACCCTGGACCGCCTGCGCGCCGAACTGGCCGCCGCCCAGCGCGCCGGCGACCTCGGCCGCGCCTCAGAGATCGCCTACGGCCAGATTCCCCAGCTGGAACGCCAGCTGGCCGAGGCCGAAGCCGCCGAGAAACCGGCCGAAGGCCCCCTGACCCCCGAAGTCGTCGACGCCGAACAGATCGCCGCCGTCGTCAGCCGCTGGACCGGCGTCCCCGTCGACAAGATGCTGGAAGGCGAGCGCGAAAAGCTGCTCAAGATGGAGGACGAACTGGGCCGCCGCGTGGTCGGTCAGGACGAGGCGCTGGAAGCCGTGTCCGACGCCGTGCGCCGCGCTCGCGCCGGGTTGAACGATCCCAACAAGCCGCTGGGCAGCTTCCTCTTCCTCGGCCCGACGGGCGTGGGCAAGACCGAGCTGACCAAGGCGCTCGCCGGCTATCTGTTCGACGACGACAACGCCATCACCCGCATCGACATGTCCGAATACATGGAGAAGCACAGCGTCAGCCGCTTGATCGGCGCCCCTCCCGGCTATGTCGGCTATGACGAGGGCGGCGCCCTGACCGAGGCCGTGCGCCGTCGCCCCTATCAGGTCATCCTGTTCGACGAGGTCGAGAAGGCCCACCCCGACGTCTTCAACGTCCTGTTGCAGGTGCTGGACGACGGTCGCCTGACCGACGGTCAGGGCCGCACCATCGACTTCAAGAACACCCTGATCATCATGACCTCCAACCTGGGCAGCCAGTATCTGGCCGACCAGCCCGAGGGCGAGGACGTCGAGGCCGTGCGGCCCCTGGTCATGGAACAGGTCCGCGCCCACTTCCGGCCCGAGTTCCTGAACCGCATCGACGAGATCATCCTGTTCCACCGCCTCGGCCGCGAACAGATGGGCGGCATCGTCCGCATCCAGCTGGCGCGCCTCGAAAAGCTGATGGCCGACCGCCGCCTGACCCTGGCCCTGGACGACAGCGCCCTCAACTGGCTCGCCGACAAGGGCTACGACCCCGTCTACGGCGCCCGCCCCCTCAAGCGCGTCATCCAGAAGACCCTGGTCGACCCCATGGCCAAGAAGCTTCTGGCCGGCGAGATCGAGGACGGGTCCGTGGTGGCGGTGTCAGCGGGCGAGGACGGGCTGGAGATCGGGAAGGCGAGGGTGCACTAGGGTTCTATCTATTTCACAAATCAACGATCTTTCGGGTAGTGTTGCCTTAGACGAATCGCTGAGGTTGCATGGCTCAAAGAGGTCTTGAAGACTGGGAAATCGCGCTCATTAAGCGGATGATGGTTGAGAAGTACGCGCGCGATAAAATGCACGCGTACTTCAACCGTCCTGATCGAACTCTTACCCCAGCTGCATATAGCGAAATCAAATTAGGCCGCTTTGGCGAAGACGTTGAGGCTGCAAGCGCCGACACGTTGCAGCGCTTCGTCGAATCTTTCACTCGCTCTAGGGAGGGAGAAGAAAGCGATCCGCTCGGGGCTCCGACAATAGCCAAGCTGCTCAAGCTTCGCGGTGATGGTGTGTCTCTATTGGGAATTGAAGACGATCAGATCGAATTCAAGGCTTCCTTCTCATTTCAAGAGAACACGCTTTCGAAGATACTGCGGGCGGTAGCGGCGTTGGCAAACAACTCAGGCGGATATATTTTCTGTGGCATTGAGGATCAGACTGGAAAAATTGTCGGCCTGTCGGCGACGGACACATTCGATTCTGACTTGAGCCGGTGGTCTACAGCAATCAAGAATTGCTTGATGCCTACGCCTCATTTTGAAAAGGCGACATTTAAGGTAGCGGGGAAAACAGTAGGTGTAATTTTTGTCGCAGAAGCGGACCGAAAGCCGGTCGTTGCTACAAAAAAGTTTGGAGAAAAAATTAGAGCGGGAGCGATATATTATCGATACCCTGGGCAGTCATCAGAGATCGGCTTTGGTGAACTGAGCGATCTCCTTCACGATCGCGATAAGCGCGCGCAACGTGAGCTATTAGACAATCTAAGTATTTTTTCTGACCGAACTCCGGACGAAGTCGCTGTCATCGACCTTAAGACCGGAGATTTGACGAATGGTCGTGAGCAGGTTCGGCTTTCTCAAGAATTCGTGGATCAACTCAGCGTTATTAAAGAGGGTGAGTTCGTGGAAGTCGGCGGCTCGCCAGCTGTCCGAATTATCGCTGACGCCAAAATTGACCCTGTGGCACAAGCTACGAAGATCGTGCGCCAGTTTACCAGTGATCAGTCGGTGGCGCGGAACTTTATCTGTCGCGAGCCAGTCGCCGAACCGCTCCAGTATTTCCTTGCAGCCATCAACTCGCACTCTGACTGGATGCCGTTGTTTCGATGGTTGGATGAGGCGAAGGTTACTTGCGAGGAGGCCGCGAAAATCGTTGAAGCAGAAGGGCTTTCGCCTTCGAAGCGAAGACGCGCCTTGGATCGGCTTTCAGGCAAGACATCAGCCGGTAAGCCATATCAAAAGACATACAAAATTCCGCGAGGCCAAATTCTTAATGGCGAAATCTTGAAGATCGAGACGGCAACGGAACTGCGGCGTGCCATGACCGCGCTACGCATGGTTGTGGCTCCATTGCCGGAGCAAGTCGATGCTATGTGGTCGGTTCTACGTGCGGGGTTCGAGTTTGCGTGGCAGCCGGCGAATGGCGGCGATCTACAGTCATACGTAAAGGCTGCGGCAGGTCGCATGGATGAACTGGTTTATCGACGCTCGGGCGGCTAGGGATTAGATCATCCCTCACCCCAGGATTGGCATCACCTCGACCCCGTCGCAGACGAAGATGGACATATGCGGGTGGCCCTCGAACAGGCGGGCCGCCGCCTCGTGGCTGTCGGCGCGCACGACCATGAAGACGGTCAGCAGGTTGACCACGTCCGTCACTTCGCCGTCGTCGCCGATGCGCTTGGTCGGGCCCAGCGGGCCGCCCTGAAAGACGATGGAGTCGCGGTGCGCCTCTTCCCAGGCAGCGACGGCGGCCACGCCGACGCGGGCCGTCTCGGCCTGTTGGGCCTCCGTCATCGCATACCAGGCCCGCCAGCGCGGGCCGGTCTTGTCGCTGGTGAAGACGGCCAGGTAATGGGTCTCGACGCTCATTGAAGCCTCCCGTTTTCGAAAGCCTCGCCCCTTTGGCCGCCTCGGGCAAGATGCGCGACACGGCCGGACGCGACGATCGACTGGCTTTCCTTCTTGGCGGCTCTTGGTGCAAACTCCCGCCATGACCGAGAACCCCTCCGCCCTGATCGACGCCCGCATCGCTTCGCTGGCTGACTGGCGCGGCGAGACCCTGGCCCGCGTCCGCGCCCTGATCCATCAAGCCTTGCCGGACGTGGTCGAGACCTGGAAATGGCGCGGCGTGCCGGTCTGGGAGCGCGGCGGCATCCTGTGCACCGGCGAGACCTACAAGACCGCCGTCAAGCTGACCTTCGCCAAGGGCGCGTCGCTGGACGATCCGGCGGGCCTGTTCAACGCCAGTCTGGAGGGCAACACGCGCCGCGCCATCGACCTGCACGAAGGCGAGGCCATCAACGAAGCGGCCTTCAAGGCGCTGATCCGCGCGGCGGCGGGGGCGAACGCGGCGAAGAAGGCGCGCTGACTCTGTCCTTCTCCCCTTGCGGGAGAAGGTGGCAGCCGAAGGCTGACGGATGAGGGGGGCGCGACGTTTCACTCGTCGCCCCTTATCAGCGTGGCGAGACCCCTCATCCGGCCCTGACGGGCCACCTTCTCCCGCAAGGGGAGAAGGAAGACGCGGCGCTCAAGCAGCGAGCGACGGCGTCGCGAGCGATAGCGCCCTTAAATGTGTATGGCGTGGCCCAGCGCCCGCAGGCTGGCCTCGTGGAAGGCCTCGCCCAGGGTCGGGTGGACGTGGATGACGCCCGCCACGTCTTCCAGCACGGCGCCCATTTCCAGCATCTGGGCGAAGCTGTTGGACATCTCCGAGACGTGCTGGCCGACGGCCTGGATGCCGAGGATGCGGTGGTCGGTCTTGGACGCGATGACGCGGACGAAGCCGCCGTCCTCGCCGGCCTCGATGGCCAGGGCGCGGCCGATGGCGGCGAAGGGGAAGACGGACTGGATGACGTCGTCGCGGCCCTCGACGTCTTGCGGACCCAGGCCCGCCGAGACGATTTCCGGCTCGGTGAAGCAGACGGCGGCGATGGTGACGGGATCAAACACGCGGTCATGGCCCGCAATGATCTCGGCCACGACCTCGCCCTGGGCCGAGCCCTTGTGCGCCAGCATGGGTTCGCCGGTCAGGTCGCCGACGGCCCAGACGTTCTTCATCGAGGTGGCGCAGCGCTTGTCGATCTTCACAAATGGACCGTCCATGGCGACGCCCATGGTCTCCAGACCCCAGCCCTTAGTGCGCGGCCGACGGCCGACGGTGACCAGCACCTTGTCGGCGTCCAGCTGCATCGGGTTTCCGTCCTTGTCGGTGACGTTCAGCTTTCCGTCGCCGAAACCGCCCGCGCGGGCGCCGAGGAAGAGTTCAACGCCATGCTTTTCCAGCCACTTCTGCACCGGGTCGGTCAGGGCCTTGTCGTAGAGCGGCAGCAGCCGGTCGGCCATCTCGACGATGGCCACCTCGGCGCCCAGCTTGCGGAAGGCGATGCCCAGCTCCAGGCCGATATAGCCGCCGCCGACGACGACCAGCTTCTTCGGCACCTCGGGCAGGCTCAGGGCCTCGGTCGAGGAGATGACGTCGCCGCCGAACGGCAGGAAGGGCAGCTCGACCGGCTCCGACCCCGTGGCCAGGATGACGTGTTCGGCGGTGATGAGGATGGGGCCGTCAGCGGTCTCGACGCGGCAGGTCTTGGCGTCCGAGAACTCGGCCCAGCCCTTGATGACCTTGACCCTGGCCTTCTTCAGCAGGGCGCCGACGCCGGCGTTCAGCTTCTTGACGATGCCGTCCTTCCATTCGACCGTCTTGGACAGGTCGATGGCCGGGGTGGACGCCGTGATGCCCAGCGTGCCGTCGCCGGCGGCTTTCAGCACCGTCTCATACTTGCCCGCCGCGTGGATGATGGCCTTGGACGGAATGCAGCCGACGTTCAGGCAGGTGCCGCCCAGGCCGTCGCCGCCGTCCACCAGCACGGTGTCGAGGCCCAACTGGCCGCAACGGATGCCCGCGACATAGCCGCCGGTGCCGGCGCCGATGATCAGGACTTTGGTCTTGAGGGTCTGCATGATCCGAACAACTTCCGCTCATCCCCGCGGAGGCGGGGACCCAGGTTTTTGACTAGGCGCTCAGCGTCTCGACGAGATCGCGCCAGCCGGGGTTCATTTCTTCAATCAGCCGCAGTTTCCACCGACGGTTCCATTTCTTGATCTGCCGCTCCCGTCGAAACGCCGCCTCGCGGGTTTCGTGGGCCTCGAACCAGACCAGTCTCTCCACGTCGTGCTCGGCGGTGAACTTCGACCCCGCCCCTTCCTTGTGCTGCCAGGCGCGCAGACCGATGTCGTCCGTCGAGCCCGTATAGAGCGTCCCATTCCGTCGGCTGGCCATGATGTAGGTGAAGAAGGCCAAGGGCGGGGTCCGAAGCTAAAGCCTGGGTCCCCGCCTCCGCGGGGATGAGCGGAAGGGCAGTGCGGGGGTTAGTTCATCCAGAGCGTGGCCGGGTGCTCCAGCAGGCCCTTGATCCGCTGCACGAAGACCGCAGCATCATGCCCGTCGACGATACGGTGATCGAAGCTGGAGCTGAGGTTCATCATCTTGCGCACGACCATCTGGCCGTCCTTGACCACCACGCGTTCGGCGATCTTGTTCGGCCCGACTATGGCGACCTCGGGGTGGTTGATGATCGGCGTGTGGACCACGCCGCCCAGCGTTCCCAGCGAGGTGATGGTGATGGTCGAGCCGGACAGTTCCTCGCGCTTGGCGCTGCCGTCCTTGGCCGCGCCCGAGACGCGGGCGATTTCGAGGGCGGTGGCGTAGGGGTCCAGCGCCTCGGCGTGGCGGACCACCGGCACCATCAGGCCGTTCGGCGTCTGGGCGGCGATGCCCAGGTGGACCGGGGCGTGCTGGGTCAGGACGCCGGCCTCGTCGTCGTACGTCGCGTTGATGCTGGGCTGATCGCGCAGGGCCACGACGATGGCGCGGGCGATGAAGGGCAGGACGTTCAGCTTGGGCTGGTCCTTGGCCTTGGTCGCGTTCAGGTGGGCCCGCAACTCCTCCACCGCCGTCATGTCGATTTCCTCGACATAGGTGATGTGCGGGATGCGACGCACGCTCTCGGCCATCTTCTCCGCGATCTTGCGGCGCAGGCCGATGATCTTGACCTCGGTGGTCCCTTCGGCGCGGGCGTAGGTCGAGGAGGCCGTGCCGCCTGCGGTGGCGGGCAGCGAGCCCCCGCGCGCGACGAAGGCGTCCAGATCTTCATGCTGGATGCGGCCGGCGGGACCCGAGCCCGGCACGAAGGCCAGGTCGATGCCCAGGTCGCGGGCGCGGTTGCGCACGGCGGGCGAGGCCAGGGCGCGCTCGCCCGGCTGGCGGCCGGTCATGGCGGGGACGGGCTTGGCCTCGGCCTTGGGCGCAGGTGCAGCAGCCTTGGCCATCGGAGCAGGCGCGGCCTTCTCGGCCGTGGCGACGGGCGCGGCGGCAGCCGGAGCAGCGGCGACATTGCCCTTGCCCTCGACCTTGAAGCTGACCAGCGGCCCGCCGACGGGCAGTTGCTGTCCAGCCTCGCCATGCAGGGCGACGACCACGCCCGAGACGGGCGAGGTCAGCTCGACGGTGGCCTTGTCGGTCATGACCTCGGCGACGATCTGGTCTTCCTCGACCGCGTCGCCGACCTTGACGTGCCAGCCGACCAACTCGGCCTCGGCCGTGCCTTCGCCGACGTCGGGCAGCTTGAAGACGTAATTAGCCGAGCCCTCCCCCTCGAGGGGGGAGGGTTGGGTGGGGGTGGATGCAGGCGGGTTCGTGGTGGGCGCGGGCGGCGCCACCGGCGCCTTGTCGGCCATGGCGGCGAGTTCACCCTCACCCCCGGCCCCTCTCCCCTCGAGGGAGAGGGGGGCAGAATCGGCATTGCCCGCGCCCTCGACCTCGAACTCGACCAGGGGGCCGCGCACCGGGACCATCTGGCCCGGCTCGCCGTGGATGACCAGAACCTTGCCGCTGACCGGGGCGGTGATTTCCACCGTGGCCTTGTCGGTCATGATGTCGGCGACGATCTGGTCTTCCTCGACCCTGTCGCCGACCGCAATGTGCCAGGCGACCAGTTCGGCCTCGGCGGTGCCTTCGCCCACGTCGGGCAGCTTGAAGACGAAACGACCCATCTTAACGGCCTCCCGACATGACGGCTTTCAGGGCGTTGGCCACGCGCTGCGGGCCGGGGAAGTATTCCCACTCGAAGGCGTGCGGATAGGGGGTGTCCCAGCCGGTCACGCGCGCGATGGGCGCCTCCAGATGATAGAAGCAGCGCTCCTGCACCAGGGCCGACAGCTCGCCGCCGAAGCCCGAGGTCTTGGGCGCTTCATGTACGATGACGCAGCGGCCGGTCTTCTTGACGCTGGCTTCGATGGTCTCGATGTCCAGCGGCACCAGGGTGCGCAGGTCGATGACCTCGGCGTCCACGCCCGCGTGCTCGGCGCCGGCCAGGGCGACCCAGACCATGGTGCCGTAGGCCAGGATGGTGACGTCGGCGCCTTCGCGCATGACGCGGGCCTTGCCGATCGGCAGGGCGTATTTCTCGGTCGGGACCTGGGCCAGCGCCTGGGTCTTCCACGGCGAGACGGGCTTCTCGTGCCAGCCGTCGAAGGGGCCGTTGTAGAGGCGTTTCGGCTCGAAGAAGATGACCGGATCGTCGTCCTCGATGGCGGCGGTCAGCAGGCCCTTGGCGTCATAGGGATTGCTCGGAATGACGACCTTCAGCCCGGCGATGTGGGTGAACAGGGCTTCCGGCGACTGGCTGTGCGTCTGGCCGCCGAAGATGCCGCCGCCGTAGGGGCTGCGGATGGTGATCGGCGAGGTGAACTGACCGCCCGAGCGGTAGCGCATCTTGGCCGCTTCCGAGACGATCTGATCGTAGGCCGGATAGATGTAGTCGGCGAACTGGATCTCGACGACCGGGCGCAGGCCATAGGCGCCCATGCCGATGGCGGCGGCGACGATGCCGCATTCGCTGATCGGAGCGTCGAAGCTGCGGGTCAGGCCGTGCTTCTGCTGCAGCTGGTCGGTGACGCGGAAGACGCCGCCGAAATAGCCCGTGTCCTCGCCGAACGACAGGACGTTGGGGTCCTCGCTCATCTTGACGTCGATGGCCGAGTTCAGGGCCTGGATCATGTTCATCGGCACGACGCCGTTGGCCGGGGCCTCCGACTTCGGCGCGTGGTTCTGATCGACCATGTCGGGCTCGATGCCGTCGTTGCGGTCGGCGTCGGTGAAGGTTTGCTGGGTCATGGTCAGACTCCGACCTCGCGGCGCTGTTCGACCAGGCGCCAGTCTTCGGTGGCGAAGACTTCCTCGAACATGGTCTTCACGCTGGGACGCGACTGGCCGAGCGTGCCGATGGCCTCGGATTCCTTGCCGGCGGCGCGGACCTGGTCGACGGCGTCCTTCTCGGCGGCTTCCTGCTGTTCGTCCGACCATTCGCCGATCGCGATCAGGTGCTGTTTCAGGCGGGCGATCGGGTCGCCCAGAGGCCACTTCTCGGCCTCGTCGCCGGGGCGATAGCGGCTGGGGTCGTCCGAGGTCGAGTGCGGGGCGCCGCGATAGGTGAACAGCTCGATCACGGTCGCGCCCTGGTTGGTGCGCGCGCGCTCCTCGGCCCACTGGGTCGCGGCCCAGACGGCCAGGAAGTCGTTGCCGTCGACGCGCAGGGCGGGCAGGCCGTAGCCGATGGCCTTGGCGGCGAAGGTGGTCTCAAGCCCGCCGGCGATGCCCATGAAGGACGAGATGGCCCACTGGTTGTTGACGACGTTCAGGATGACCGGGGCGCGATAGACGGCGGCGAAGGTCAGAGCGTTGTGGAAGTCGCCTTCCGCCGTGGCGCCGTCGCCGATCCAGCTGATGGCGATCTTGTCGTCGCCCTTGTAGGCGCTGGCCATGGCCCAGCCGACGGCCTGCGGCACCTGCGTGCCCAGGTTGCCGCTGATCGTGAAGAAGCCGTAGTCCTTGGCCGAATACATGATCGGCAGTTGGCGGCCTTTGATCGGGTCTTCGGCGTTGGAATAGATCTGGTTCATCATGCTCGCCAGCGGATAGCCGCGCGCGATCAGAAGGCCCTGCTGGCGATAGGTGGGGAAGCCCATGTCCTCGCGGCTCAGGATCATGCCCTGGGCGACCGCGATGGCCTCTTCGCCGGTGCACTTCATATAGAAGCTGGTCTTGCCCTGACGGTGGGCGCGGTGCATCCGCTCGTCGAAGGCGCGCGTCAGGATCATGGCCTTGAGGCCGCGACGCATGATCTCGGGGTCCAGTTTCGGATCCCAGGGCCCGACGGCCCGGCCCTCGTCGTCCAGCACCCGCACCAGACGGAAGGCGTGGTCGCGCATCTCATAAGGGGCGGTCGACACCTCGGGCCGGCTCACGGCGCCGGCGGGATCGAACTGCAAGTGGCTGAAATCAGGCGCATCGCCCGGCCGGCCCGAGGGCTCCGGCACGCGCAGCGACAGGGTGGGTGTATTCTTCATCATGCATCCCGTCCGGTTGATCCGTCCGCGTTTCCTCTATGAAGAGGGCATAGCATGGCGCGTCTCTGTTGGCCTTCCTAAAAATACCCTTGCCAAACGCTGATTTGAGGTATTTTATTGCGTAAAATCCCCTTTTGGAGAAACGCATTTGGCCGACGAACTTGATCCAATCGACGCCCGCATCCTCGACATCCTGCAGCAGGACGCCGGCCTGTCTGTCGCCGAGGTCGCCGATCGCGTCGGCCTGTCGGCCTCGCCGTGCTGGCGTCGGATCAAGAGACTGGAGGATAGCGGCCTGATACGCAAGCGGGTCACGCTGCTGGACGCGGCCCTGCTGGGCCTGGACTTCGAAGTCTACGCCATCGTCAAGCTGAGCCTGCCCTCGCGCGAGAACCTCGACATCTTCGAAGCCGCCGTCGCCAACTGGCCGGAAGTGGTGCAGTGCGCCACCATCACCGGCCGCGAGGATTACGTCCTGCGCATTATCACCTCGGACATGCACGCCTTCGACCAGTTCCTGCGCGACAAGCTGCTGACGCTGGGCATCGTCTCCGACTGCGCCAGCCATATCGTCACGCGCGGCGTGAAGAACGTCACCACCCTGCCGCTGGGCATCATCACCCCCCACGTCAGCTAAGACCCGATCGCTTTCCTCCCCATTTTATGGGGAGGGGGACCGCGAAGTGGTGGAGGGGCGGCGTAAACGCCAGCCGTCGAGTCGCCCCTCCGTCACGGACGCCAGCGCGTCCGCGCCACCTCCCATGGAATGGGGAGGAAAGTTTGCCGCCTCATCGACCAGACCCTATCTTGCCTTCAGGTAGTGCAGGGAAGCCGACATGATCGAACTGGTGATCGACGCGCGCAGGAAAGACCTCGGCGGGTTCGAGGTCGGGCGGGTCCTGCCCTTCCATTCGCACCGGATGGTCGGCCCCTTCATCTTCCTGGACCAGATGGGGCCGGCCGAGTTCGCGCCCGGCGCCGACGCCATCAATGTGCGGCCGCATCCGCACATCGGCCTGTCGACCCTGACCTATCTGTTCGAGGGCGAGATCATGCACCGGGACAATCTGGGCTACACCCAGGCCATCCGTCCCGGCGAGGTGAACTGGATGACCGCCGGGTCGGGCATCGTCCATTCCGAACGCACCGATCCGCTGAAGAAGGCGCAAGGCGGGCGGATGCACGGCATGCAGGCCTGGGTCGCCCTGCCGCTCGACAAGGAAGAGATCGCCCCCTCCTTCACCCACCTCGGCGAGGACGCCCAGCCGACCTATGAGAACAACGGCCTGTTCGCGCGCCTGGTGGCGGGCGAGGCCTTCGGCGCCAAGGCGGGCACCCCGGTTCAGTCGCCGCTCTTCTACGTCCACTGGGAAATGGCCCAGGGCGTCCGCGCCGCGCCGCCGCCGCCGCGGGCGAAAGGCGGTTACAGCGAACGCGCGCTGTTCGTGGCCAAGGGGCTGATCGAGGTCGACGGCCGCACCTTCCACGCGGGTCAGATGGTCGTCCTGTCGGCCCAGGCCGAGCCGACCATTACGGCGCTTCAACCCTCCAGCGTCATGGTCCTGGGCGGCGAGCCGGTGGGCGAGCGGCTGATCTGGTGGAATTTCGTCGCCTCGACCCAGGACCGTCTGGATCAGGCCAAGGCCGACTGGAAGGCTGGCCGCATGAGCCTGCCCGCTGAAGACGCGCTGGAGTTCATCCCCCTGCCGGACGAACCCGCCCTGGCCACCCGCTCGCCGGAGCCCGTCGAACCCAAGCCGACCGACCCGGTCTAGGGCGAGGTTGTTACGGAACGCGCGGGCCTTCACGCGGCGTTAGTTTCATTTGGGATACCAGGGTTCTGTCGTTCGGCGAGGGGCCGAGCGTTCAATCCTTGGGGGATCTTATGAGACTGAAGACGATCGCAGCGCCCTTGATGGCGCTGTCCATGACGGCCTGCGCCACGGCGCCGGACAAGATATCGGCGGCCTATGTCTCGCCGCTGCAGTACCAAGGCTATGATTGCAACCAGATCCGCCTGGAGCTGATGCGCATCGGCCAGCGCGTCGACGAGGTCACGGGCCATCAGCGCCGCCAGGCCTCCAACGACGCCTGGGCCATGGGCGTCGGTCTGGTCCTGTTCTGGCCAGCCCTGTTTTTCCTCGCGGGCGGCAACGACAAGAAGGAAGAGCTTGGGCGCCTGAAGGGCGAGTACGACGCCCTGCAGTCGGCGGCGGTGCAGAAGCAATGCATGAACCAGCCGCCGTCAACGGGCGCCTATGCGAGCCGCACGGAATTGGCGCCTCCGATGCAGCCGGGGGCAAGCCAGCCCTGACGACGGTTTTCAGCGACGGCGGCCCCAGGGGTCGCCGTCAGCGCCCATGAACGGGACATAACTGCAAAGTTTGGGGCCGTTCAGTCCCAGCGGCGCATTGAGGGTCCGTACATATGTACCGGAGGCTCTCCCATGACGATCCAATCCACCCGCGCCATCCTGTCCGTCGCCCTGGTCGGCGTCTTCGCCGTCTCGGCGCCGCTGGCGGCCTCGGCTCAGCCGCAAGCGCAGAACCGTCCGCAGGCCCAGCATCAGTCGACGCCGCAGCCCTATATGCAGCAGCGGCCGAACCAGGGCCCGGCCCATGTCCAGCAGCGCCCCTCGGCCCCGGCTCCGTCCCACAACGCCCAGCACCGCCCTGATCAGGGTCAGCATCAGGCCAACCGCGCCGGTCGCTATCGCATCACCTCGACGGTGAACCTGCGCAGCGGCCCCGGCGCCCACTTCCGACGCGCCGGCCAGGTCCGCGCCGGGCGCATCGTTCAGGTCGATCAGGTTCGCGGCAACTGGCTGCACATCCGCAATCAGGGCTGGGTCAGCGCCCAGTACGCCCGCCGCGCCTGATCGACCGGGCTGATTGATCGAGGCCCGCTCCGGTTCGCCGGGGCGGGCCTCTGTCGTTTCCGGGACCTAAAGCCCGCGCAGGAACCCGATCAGCGCCGCGTTCACCTCGTCCGCCCGCTCCTGCTGCAGCCAGTGGCCCGCGCCGGGCAGGACGACCTGGCCGCGCAGGTCGGTCAGCCAGTCCTTCTGCGCTGCCTCGTGCGGGCCGGCGTAGTGGCGGACGGGGTCGCGTTCGCCGACGAGGAAGAGGGCGGGCTGGGCGATCTTCTGGCCTTGCAGGAAGCCGGTCAGGGCCCAGTTGCGGTCCAGGCAGCGATACCAGTCCAGCGGCCCTCTGAAGCCTGACGCTGTGAAAGCGGCGACGTATTCGGCGAAATGCGCCGCGCTCATCCACGGCGGCAGGGTCGCCTGGTCGGAGATGCTGTCGAGCAGGGATACGCCCTCGGGCATGAAGCCGGTCGACTGGTCCGTCTCGGCGGTGGCGCCGTCATAGGCCCAGAATATCTTGCGTAAGGCCGTGGCCGGATCGGCGTCCAGCGCCACATGGGCCTCCGGCGACTGGAAGCGGTTGATGTAGAGGTCGCCCAGCCCCGCCCTTTTCGTGATCGCCGCCATGGCTGCGGTCGGCGGGCCCTTGGCCCGGCGCGGCTGGAACGGCACCGACAGGCCGGCCACGGCCCGGAACACATCCGGCCGCATCAGGGCGCAGTGCCAGGCTACCGCCGAGCCCCAGTCGTGACCGACGACCACCGCCTGTTCCTCGCCCAAGGCCCGGACCAGATCGACCATGTCCCCGACCAGATGCAGGATCGTGTGCTCCTCCACGTCGGCCGGTTTGTCGGTGCCGCCGTAGCCGCGCATGTCGGGGGCGACGGCGCGATAGCCCGCCTCGGCCAGGGCCTGAACCTGCGCCCGCCAACTGATCGCAAGCTCCGGAAATCCGTGGAGCAGCAGGACCAACGGGCCTTCTCCCGCTTCGATCACCTGTTGCGTCAGGCCGTCGGTGGCGATGCGGCGGGTCTGCATGGGCGGTCCTCCTGTCAGGCGCAGCCTGGCCCGCTTTTCGGCCTCTGGCGAGAGGGGCGCACGTTCCCGTTCCGTTTCGCCGCGCGGGGCGCTATGGATCGGGCGTGACCGACGCCTCCGCCCCTTCCACCGTCCAGCCCGCGACAAAGGTCTGGGCCGAGCTGCCGCCCGCCCTGGCCACCCCGCCGGGCGCGGGGGCGATCTGCGACGCCTCTGGCGCGAAGAAGATCGGGCGCGGGGCGGCTGAAGGCGTCTTCACCGGCGGCGCCGTCATGGTCGCCCACGCCAGCCTGACCGCGCGCCGTCTGGGGCTCAGCCCGCCGCCGCGCTCGACCGACATGCTGGACGTGCTGGAACTCTATGCCTTCGTGCGGCCCGCCAAATTCTGCGCGCCCTCGCCGTCGGGACTGGCCCTGGCCTTGGGCCGTTCGGAGCCCAAGGGGGCCGAGGCGCAAGCCCAGGCTTTGCGCGACGCCGCCGCCGACCTGCTCAACGAACTGACCGACCCCGCCTATCCGGGACGCGAGGACGCCTACACCCTGGCCGGGACGCTGGACCGGGCGGGCTGGTCCTGGGGTTCGCGCGTGCTGGCGGCGCTGCAGGCCGGACCCCTGCGCGACCGGCGCGAGCGCGGCACGGGTCTGGACGTCTGGTCTCGCCTTCAGGAGTGGGAGGACGAGGCCCCGCGCGGCGAGGCCGGCTCGGCCCCCGTCGACAGTGAGAGCGCCCGCATCCGTCTGGACAAGCTGCTGCAGGCCTCGGGTCTGGACGAGACGCGCCCGGCCCAGTCCGACTACGCCGCCGAGGCCGCCTACGCCTTTTCGCCCCGAAACGAAGAGGGTCGTCCGCGCGTCCTGCTGGCCGAGGCGGGGACCGGCACCGGCAAGACCCTGGGCTATCTGGCCCCCGCCAGCCTGTGGGCCGAGCGCAATTCGGGGGCGGCCTGGGTCTCGACCTACACCCGCGCCCTGCAACGCCAGATCGACCGCGAAAGCCGCGCCCTGTGGCCCGACGAGGCCGAGCGCCGCAAGAAGACGGTGGTGCGAAAAGGCCGCGAAAACTACCTCTGCCTGTTGAACCTTCAGGACATGATGCAGGCGGCGCAACTGGGCAACGGCGACTTGATCGGCATGGGTCTGGCCAGCCGCTGGGCCGCGCACAGCCGCGACGGCGACATGACCGGCGGCGACTATCCCGGCTGGCTGCCCGGCCTCTACGCCGCCGCCCCCAGCCATCAGGCCAGCCCGGCCAATCTGGTCGACCGGCGCGGCGAATGCGTCCACGCCGCCTGTCCGCATTACCGCCTCTGCTTCGTCGAGAAGACCATCCGCGCCAGCCGCCGGGCCGACTTGGTCGTGGCCAACCACGCCCTGGTCATGACCCAGGCCGCCTTCGACGGCGCCCGCTCGGCGCGCAGTCAGAAGCAGGACGGCGAGACGGCGGCGCTGAAACGCATCGTCTTCGACGAGGGCCACCACCTGTTCGACGCCGCCGACAGCGCCTTTTCCGCCTGCCTGTCGGGTCAGGAAGCCGCTGAGCTGCGCCGCTGGATCCGCGGCCCCGAGGGGCGCGGCCGTCGCGGGCGCGGGCTGGAGCAGCGTCTGGGCGACCTGTGCGCCGACAACGAGGCCGCCGCCCAGGCCCTGAAGGACGCCATGCGCGCCGCCGCCGCCCTGCCGGGCGAGGGCGTCTCGGGCCGCATCGCCCCGGCGTCCGGCGAGATCAACCCCATCGGCCCGATCGAGGCCTTCCTCGTCGCCGCGCTGGAACAGCTGCGCGCCCGCAGTCAGGAGACCGGCGGGACCGAGTTCGGGCTGGAGTGCGCCCTGCGCCCCGCCACCGAGCCGGTGCTGGAGGCCGCCCGCGCCGCCGCCCGCGCCATCGCCGCCGTCGAGGCGCCCCTGCTGGCCCTGTCGCGCCACCTCGAGGACATCCTCGACGAGGAGGCCGCCGAGCTGGACGGCGCCGCCCGCGCCCGCATCGAAGGCGCCTTGCGCGGCATGGACCGGCGCGCGCGCATGACCCTGCCGGGTTGGCGCTCCATGCTGGCGGCGCTGGAAGAGGGCGGCGACGAACCCGATCCCGATTTCGTCGACTGGCTGAGCGCCGAGGCCGCCTTCGGCCGCATCCACGACGTCGCCCTGCGCCGTCACTGGATCGACCCGACCGTGCCGCTGGAAGCCGCCGTCATCATGCCCGCCCACGGGGTGCTGATCACCTCGGCCACCCTGTCGGACCCAGCGGCCGACGACCCGTTCTCGCTGGCCCGGATGCGCACCGGCGCGGCCCGCCTGATCGAACCGGCGCGGACGCTGAAGGTGGACAGCCCCTTCGACTACGCCGCCAACAGCCGCATCATCGTCGTCAACGACCTGATGAAGGACGACCCGCGCCAGATCGCGGCGGCCATGCGCGAGCTGTTCCTGGCGGCGGGCGGCGGCGGCCTGGGCCTGTTCACCGCCATCCGCCGGCTGAAGACCGTCTATGAGCGACTGGGACCGGACCTGGCCAAGGCCGGCGTCCCCCTCTACGCCCAGCACGTCGATCCGCTGGAGGTCGGGGCTCTGGTCGACGTCTTCCGCGCCGAACAGGACAGTTGTCTGTTGGGCACCGACGCCGTGCGCGACGGGGTCGACGTGCCGGGGCGCAGCTTGCGCGTGCTGGCCTTCGACCGCGTGCCCTGGCCGCGTCCCGACCTGTTGCACAAGGCGCGGCGCGAACGCTTCGGCGGCAAGGGCTATGACGACGCCCTGGCGCGCGGCCGCATCGCGCAAGCGTTTGGCCGTCTGATCCGTCGCGCCGACGACAAGGGGGTCTTCCTGATGCTGGACGCCGCCTGTCCGACCCGCCTGTTCGCCGGCCTGCCCCCCGGCGCTGAGGTCCAGCGCATGGGTCTGGCCGAGGCGGTGGAGCTGACCAAAAGCTTCTTGAAGCTCGAGGCAAGCTGAAGCCTCTTTCTTTCGTCATCCTCCGGCGAGCGGAGCGAGACCGGGGGACCCAGCGGCGCCGAAGGCGACCTTCACTGCAAGCGCGGCGCCCGCATCTTTCGCCCTAAGGGCGCCGCTGGGTCCCCCGGTCGGCGCCGCTGCGCGGCTTGCCGGAGGATGACGAAAGAGATGAGCGCTGCACCCTGTCGCGTCATCGTCTATCTAGAGCGTCACGCCTCAAGCTGACTGAAGCCCATGTCCAAAACCACCCCCGCCACGCTCGCCCTGACCCAGGCCGGCGTCGCCTTTGAACTGTTCCCCTACGCCTACAACCCCGACGCCCCGCGCGTGGGCTTGCAGGCGGCCGAGGCGCTGGGCTGGGCGCCCGAGCAGGTGTTCAAGACGCTGATGACCCTGGTGGACGGCAAGCCCGCCTGCGTCATCGTCCCGTCCGACTGCGAGGTCAGCATGAAGAAGCTGGCGGCGGCCATCGGCGGCAAGTCGGCCCAGATGATGAAGCCCGCCGACGCCGAACGCCTGACCGGCTACAAGGTCGGCGGCGTCAGTCCCTTCGGCCAGCGCAAGGCCGTGCCGACCGTGATGGACGAGACCGCCATCCTGTTCGACCGCATCCTGATCAACGGCGGCCAGCGCGGCCTCTTGCTGGGCCTCGCCCCTGAGGACGCCGCGCGGGCGGCGGAGGCGAAACTGGCCGATTTGACGGCCTGATCCGCGCCTCCCTTGCGGACGTTGCGCCTATCGACCCGCGCCAATCCCCATGAAACATCAGGATTGGCCGATCCCGGAGCGAGAGTTCCAGCCCGCCTCACGCCCCGTGCAAGATTGAGCGTCCGGTCTTTGACATCACCGCTCCCCCGTCCCTCTTCCGGCGGGAGAGGGCTTGAGCCTCGGAGAGCCGAAGGCGATCCGCCAGGCGAAAGGGTGAGGGGCTCACCTAACCGTCGGCGTAAGCCGCCGCGCCACGGCTTACGCCGACCGACGCCGACGACCCTCATCCGGCCCTTCGAGCCACCTTCTCCCAACGGGAGAAGGACGCGGATACGCCCCCTCCGCCATTGCACGAATTGCACTGTTTTTTTCTGGCGCCGTACAAGCGCCATCCCCCCGGCGGCCTCCACGCCTTGATCCTTGGTCCCGCCTCGGTCCTTGGTCTATGTGAGGCGTCGACACCGGAGACTCCATGACCGACGCCCACGCCGCCCCCGTGCATCACAGCCGCAAGGGACTGATCATCCCCTTCGCCATCGCTTTCGTCGGCCTGGCGCTCTGGACCGGCTGGTGGTTCTTTCTGACGCAGCAGATCGAGACGAAGCTGGAGGGGCGCATCGCCCGGCTGGAGCAGTCGGGCTGGACCGTAAAACACGCGGGCGTCACCACCACGGGCTGGCCGCTGCGGGCGCGGGTGGCGATGAAGCATGTCGATGTCATCTCCCCCTCGGGCCATGCCGTGGCCGCCCCCGAGATCGTGGCCGAGGCCAACGCCTACAACCCGGCCAAATGGGTCATCGCCGCGCCCGACGGCCTCGTCCTGACGCGTGCGGCCAAGGGCAAGGTCGCGATCCGCGCCGAGACCATCCGCATGAGCCTGCACGGCCTGACCCAGCGCTGGCCCAATGTCGTGGTCGAACTGGTCAAGCCGGTCTTCACCGCCCTGCCCGACGCCGAGCCCTTCCCCCTGTCCAAGGCGGGCCTGATCCAGTTCTACATGCGCCCCCACCTCGCAGGCTCGAACGCGCCGACCGACGACGTGGACGTGCTGTTCCGTCTGGTGGACGGCGAGGGCCGCCCCCATGGTCCGGTCGAGGGCCTGACCCAGTCGGGCAAGCTGGACGCCCAGGTCGAGGCCGTGATCGAAAAGGCCAGCGCGCTGAAGGGCGCGGACGCCGCCGGCCTGCTGTCGGCCTGGACCGCCGCCGGGGGCCGCTTCGTCGAGGTGAAGGGTCAACTGGGCGCAGGCGAGAGCAAGACCTTCCTGTCCAGCCCTGCCCTGTCGGCGGACGACAAGGGCCGTCTGGAAGGCGAGGTCTTCCTGCGTGCCGAGAAGCCCTTGGCCGCCATCGTCGGTCTGGCCGGGGCCCAGCAGGGCGGGGCGATGGACCGCGCCGCCGCCGCCCGGGCTGCCGCCGCTACGCCGCAAGGCGGGACGGGGACCGAGGGCCAGGCCGTCGATCTGGTGCTGAATTTCAAGAACGGCCGCACCTATCTGGGGCCCTTCGCCCTGGCCCCTGCGCCGCAGTTGTTCTGATGCTGGTCGAACCGCCCGAGGACGCGGAGCGTCTGGCCCTGGACCGCGCCCTGATCGCGGCGGCCCGCGCCCGCATCCAGGCTGGCCCGCGCGGCTCGGCCGACGCCGACGCCATCGCCCTGCGCGAGCTGCTGCGCGACATTCCGGCGACGGAACGCCCGGCCCTGCGCGCCGTCCTCGGCCGTATCGAGGCCGCGACGGGTCCGGCGCTGGCGACCTGCGGGCCGCTGTCGCAGGCGCTGGCCGCCGACCGTTGGGGCCTGATCGGCCGCCCGGTCGCCGAGCCGGATCAAGCTCTCCTGACCGCGCGGCAAGGCGGCCGCGCCCTGATCGACCTCGGGGCCCGACCCTGGTGGGCCAGGCTGCTGGCCCTGCCGATGCTCAAGGTCGTCGCCGCCCTGCCGGACGACGCTGCCGGTTCGCCCCGCGCCCTGCTGGTCTCGACCGAGGCCCCCGGCCCGACCGGCGACGACCGCACCTTCTGGGTCACCGACAGCGCCGCGTCCGACGCCCGCATCGTCGCCGCCCTTGGCGAGGCGGGTCTGATCGCCGGCCCCCTGGCGGCGGGCGGCGGCTTGAAGCTGTTCGTTCTGACAGGCTATGTGCAGGCCGAGGACGGGCGGTTGATCGACGCCCCCGGCCAGATGAGCGGCGTCATCGGCGCCGCCCCCGTTTACTGACCATGCTTCCGAGGATGACGCCCATGACCGACGCGACCAAGACCGCGCCCGCCCCCAAGCCCGGCATCCTCGACATCGCCCCCTATGTCGGCGGCAAGGGCTCCATCGCCGGCTTCGCCGAGCCGATGAAGCTGTCGTCGAACGAGAACGCCCTCGGCGCCGGCGAGAAGGCGCGCGAGGCCTATGCCGCCGCGCTGAAGAACATCCACGTCTATCCCGACGGCCGCGCGACCAAGCTGCGCGACGCCGTGGCCGCCCACCATGGTCTGGAGGGCGAGCGCCTGATCTTCGGCAACGGCTCGGACGAGGTCTTCGCCCTGCTGAACCAGACCTATCTGCAGCCCGGCGACAACATCGTCACCGGCCAGTACGGCTTCCTCGCCTACCGCATCTCGGCCCTGGCCTGCAGCGCCGAGGTCAAGCTGGCCCCCGAGCCGAACATGAAGGCCGAGGTCGAGGCCATCCTCGAACAGGTCGATGAGCGGACCCGCATCGTCTACGTCTCCAACCCGTCGAACCCGACCGGCAGCTGGAACTCGGGCGAGGAGATCCGCCGCCTGCACGCCGCCCTGCCGTCGCACATCATCCTGGTGGTGGACGAGGCCTATGCCGAGTTCGTGGTCGAGCCGGAGTGGGAGACCAGCTTCGGTCTGGCCCGCGACGCCGCCAACATCGTCGTCACCCGCACCTTCTCCAAGATCCACGGCCTGGGCGGCCTGCGCATCGGCTTCGGCTACGCCCCGCTGGAGGTGGCCGAGGCCATCGACCGCATCCGCCTGCCATTCAACGTCTCGGTGCCGGGGCTGGACGCCGCCACCGCTGCTCTTGGCGACGAGGCGCACCAGAAGGCCTCGCGCGATCTGGTGCTGGACTGGCGCCCGCGCATGACCCAGGCCATTCGCGGCTTCGGCTTCGAGGTCTTCCCCTCGGCGGGCAACTTCGTCCTGGTCCGCTTCCCGGACGACAAGCGCAACGCCGCCGCCGCCAGCGACTATCTGAACTCCAAGGGCATCATCGTCCGCCCGGTCGGCGGCTACGGCCTGCCCGACTGCGTGCGCATCACCATCGGCACGGAAGACCAGAACCGCGCCGTGCTCGACGCCCTCAGCGAGTTCGCCGCCACCTGATCCGGATCAGAGCAGGGCTGTGGACGCCGTTTCGATGCGGTGTTCCAGCTCGGCCATGAATTCGGCCCGCTTCAGACCCGCCGGGATGGGCGGCAGGAATTCGAAGACGATGGTGCCGGGATAGCGGCGGAAGCCGTGGGCGGGCCAGTACACGCCCGAATTGGTGGCGATGGGCCAGCAGGGGCTGTTCAGGTCGCGATACAGGGCGGCGATGCCGGGCTTGTAGTCGGGGGCGGCGCCGATCTCGCCGCGCGTGCCCTCGGGGAAGATCAGGATCTGGCGCCCCTCGGCGTGACGGGCGCGGGCCTGACGCACCATGTCCTTCAGCGCCTTGGAATGGGCCGAACGGTCCACGGCGATCATCTTGGTCTTCCAGGCGAACCAGCCGAAGAAGGGCAGGGCCATCAGCTCCTTCTTCATGATGAAGCAGGTGTCGTCGAGGAAGGAGAAGGGGGCGATGACGTCCAGCATCCCCTGGTGCTTGCAGGCCAAGAGGGCGGCGCCGGTCGGGCGATGCTCCAGGCCGCGCACCTCGACCTTGATCCCGGCGATCCAGCGCAGGCCGAACAGGACGAATTTCGACCAGGACTTGATGACCCAGACGGCGGCGCCGTGCGGCATCAGCAGGGCCGGCGACAGGCCGACGGCGAAGATCACCATCGACAGATAGAGCCAGACGACAAAGATCAGGGAGCGGATGGTGGTCATTCAGGCGACCTCGGGCTGGGAGGGCGGCGCTGATCGTTCCGGGTGCTCGCCGGTCAGCCGGTGCATCCCCTCGCGGCCCAACACGGCCAGGTATTTCATATATTCGAGCGTCATCCGTCGCGCCGTCACGGCGGCCCGCCACCAGCGCGAATTGTCCAGCGACGGGGTCGAGACGGCGTAGGGCGTCAGCTTGACCCCGGGCGCGGCGCCGCGGATTTCCAGCAGGCTGCGCGGCATATGGTAGTCGGAGGTGACGACGATCAGGCTGTGATAGCCCTTGGATCGGGCCCAGGCGGCGATCTCCTGGGCGTTGCCGACTGTGTTCTCGGCTTCGAAGCCCAGATCGACACAGCAGTTGAACAGTCTGGTCGAGCCGGGGGTCAGGGCGCGTAGTTCCTGACGACGCACGTCGCGGTTGACGCCCGAGATCAGCACCCGGCGGCCCTTGTCCTGCTCCAGCAGGCGGATGGCGGCGTTGACGCGCTCGGCCGAGGGGCCGGTCAGGGCGACGATGGCGTCGGCGCGCACGGGCTCGGGCGCGGGCGTCAGGCTGCGCACGCGCTCGGCGAAGGCGAACAACCCCACCAGCCACATCAGCGCCACCACGGCGATCAGCGTCAGGAACTTCATGATGCTTAACTAGCCACGACCGCCCAGCTTCGCCAGCGCCGTGAAGCGGGCGGCGAGCAGGGCGACGCCGAAGGCCAGCACAGGACAGGCGATCAGGATCAGCAGGTCGGAAAAGGCCAGGGGCAGCGCCGGGGTCAGCCCGCCCTCGCCGCCGATCAGCCGCAGCAGGCCCAGCAGCAGGGCGGCGACGCCCGCGCCCATGGCCCCCGCCGCCGCCGCCAGCCCGCCGAAGCGGCGCTGGAACAGACCGGCGACATAGCCGTCCGAGGCGCCGTTCAGGCTCAGGGTCTCGATCACCGACCGCTGCGCCGCGAGCCCCGCGCGGGTGGCGTAGGCGATGGCCGCCGCCGTCGCCGTGGCGATCATCAGGAAGGCCGCCCCCGCCAGCGCCGTGATGACGCCAGCCGCCCGCTCGACCTCGCCGCGCCAAAGGCTGTGGTCGTCGACGCTGGCGTCCAGTCCCGCCTCGGCCAGGGCGCGGCTGAGTGTTGGGGCGCTGGCGGGTGACTTCGGGTCCAGCCGCACCGTGACCAGATAGGGCAGGGGCAGGTCGGGCAGGGCCGCCTCGCCGACCCAGGGCCGCAGCAGGGCCTCGGCGGCCTTGCGGTCCATGGCCTCGGCCTCGGCCACGCCCTTGACCCCGGCCAGGGTCTCGGCGGCGCGGGCGGCGGCGGTAGGGCCGGTCTCGTCGACGCGGGGGCGGACCTGAACCGTGGCCTCGGCCCGCAGTTGGCGGGCCCAGCCGTGGGCGGCGCGGTCGGCGGCCAGGGCCCCGACGGCGGTGATGGAGGCGAGGAAGCACAGGACGGCGATGACCACGATCAGCCAGCGCTCGCCGCCCGCCTCGCGCGACAGCAGACCCGGGCCGCGGGTGAACAGGGCGTGGATCACGCGGCTTCTCCCGTCGGTTCCATCTGGGTCAGGCGTCCGCCCTCCAGCCGCAGCACGGCTGCGCCGACGCGTTCGGCCAGGGCCTCGTCGTGGCTGGCGATCAGGACGGTAGCGCCCAGCTTGTTCAGCGACTGGAACAGCCGCATCAGCTTCTCGCCCATGGCCCGGTCGACGCTGCCGGTGGGTTCGTCGGCCAGGATCAGGCGGGGTCGGGTGATGACGGCGCGGGCGATGGCCAGCCTCTGCTTCTCGCCGCCGGACAGGGCCGGGGGCAGGGCGTTTATGCGCTCGCCCAGGCCGACCCAGCGCAGCATTTCGGCCACGTCGGCGGCGTGATCGGCCCGGCGCTCGCCCGCCAGGGTCAGGGGCAGGGCGGCGTTTTCAAAGGCCGACAGATGGTCCAGCAGGCGGAAATCCTGAAACACCACCCCCATCCGCCGCCGGAACGCAGGCACGCCGCCGCGCGGCAGGTCGGTGACGTTGCGTCCGAACAGACTGATTCGTCCCGCCTGGGGCCGTTCGGCCAGGGTCAGCAGCCGCAAAAGCGAAGACTTGCCCGCCCCCGACGGTCCGGTAAGGAAGTGGAAAGAGCCCTGCGTCAGACTAAGGTTAATGTCGCGCAGGACGCCGGGCCTGTCCGCATAGCCGAAACCCACGCCCCGCAGGCGGACGGTGTCGGGCGCGGAATCGGGGTCGGCGGCGCGTCGGGTCGAGTGTGGCATCAGTTTTTCGTATTGGACCGGGGGCGTTGCGGGCGCCTCGACAGGAGGGGGCGTCGAGCCTCGCAGTCAGCCGACATGATACTGACCTGCCCCGCCTGCGCCACCAGCTATTTCGTTCCCGATGAAGCGATCGGTCCGAACGGCCGTCGTGTGCGCTGCAAATCCTGCGGCCACGACTGGCGCGTGAGCCTGGAGGACGAGCCTCTGGAGCTGTCCGCCGCCACGGAGGAGCCTGTCGTCGAGGCGGCCGGTTTCGGCAAGCACGATGAAACCCCCGACAGTCTGGCCGAGACCCCCGCCCCCGAACTTCCGCGCGCCTTCCGCGCCAAGGCCGAGCAAAAGCGCCGGATGCGCCGCGCCGCTGCGCAGGGCGCCGCCTGGGCCGCGCTGGCCGTGATCCTCCTGGCGCTGATCGGCGCCGCCTTCGTCTTCCGGCTGCAGATCGTCCAGGCCTGGCCGCAGGCCGCCGCCGTCTACAAGGTCGTCGGCGCGCCGGTGAACCTGGCCGGGCTGGAGTTCGAGGTCGTCGGCGCCCGCACCGCCGCGAATGATCCCGGCAAGGTCATGGTTTCGGGCGCCCTGCGTAATATTCGCGACAATGAAGTCGTGGCCCCGCCGGTGCGCGTCGCCCTTCTGGACGCCGGCGGCGCCGAGATAGGCCATCGCATCGTCCGGCTGGAGGCGGCCCCCGTCCTACCGGGCAAGGTGCTGGGCTTCGCTGTCGTCATCCCCGACCCCGAGCGCAAGGCGTCGGGCGTCGGCGTTGATTTCGTGATGGAGCCCCGGCGCACGGCGAAGGCCGCCGCCCCGCCGCCCGCGCCCCGCATCGAACAGGCCGACGCGCGCTCGACCCGCCCTCCCGCCCGCCGTGCTCCGCCCGCGCAGGGCGAAGGCCTGCGTCGCGCCACGGCCTTTGATCTGACGCCGCGCGACGCGACCCCCCTCGACAGCGGCCCCGCCCAGGGGCTATCCGCCGTGAATGGCTGATCAAGACCCGGCGCCCGCCCCCACGGTTCTCCTGCCGCAATCCGAGATCGAGGCGATCGTCGCCGATCTCGCGCGGCGTATCGCTCCCGTCATCGACGACGAGACGGTGGCCGCCGTCCTGCTGACCGGCGGGCTGTGGTTCGCCGCCGACCTGACCCGCGCCCTGTCGCGCCAAGGCCGCCATGTCCGCTTCGATGCCCTGTGGCTGGCCTCCTACGGCGACGAGACGACCAGCCGCGGCAAGATCGACGTCTATGCCCCCTTCCAGCGCCCCATCGCGGGCAAGCGGGTGCTGATCCTCGACGACGTGTTCGACACCGGCCTGTCGCTGGCCGAGGCGGTGCGGATCACCAAGGAAGCGGGCGCGTCAGAAGTCCTGACCTGCGTCTTCGCCCGCAAGCCCTGGCCCGAGGCGCGCGCGCCCGAGCCGGACTTCGTCGGCTGGGAGGCCCCCAACCGCTTCCTCGTCGGGTACGGCCTGGACCATCGCGGCGGCCTGCGCGGCCTGCCGGATATCTGCGCGCTGGATTAGGGCGCGAACCCCAGTTGCACTGTGGAATGAAAAAAACAGTGCAATTCGTGCAATGCGGGAGCGCCCGAGGCGAAGGCGATTCGCTGAGGCAAAAGGGTGAGGGTGGTCAGTCGGCGTGAGCCGACGCGCGGCGGCTTCGCCGAAGGATGCCGACAACCCTCATCCGGCCCTGCGGGCCACCTTCTCCCATCGGGAGAAGGGACGGAGCGAGCCGAAGTCCTGAAACGGGCGGCGGCGGGCGGTGATGTCAAAGACCGCGCGTAGTGTGGCGCGCTCCGTGACCCAGGCTGGAATATCGGCTTCAGAACCGTTCAATCCCTTTGGTTCATTGGGATTGGCGGGGGTCGATGTGAGCGGAAACCCTAGTCTCGCAGCCACTCCGCCAGGGGTTCGCGCGCGAACATCTGCTCATAGGTCGGGCGCGGGCGGATGACCGCGTGGAGCTCGCCATCGACCAGAACCTCGGCCGCCAGCGGACGGGTGTTGTATTCGCCGCTCATCACCGCGCCGTAAGCCCCCGCGCTCATGAAGACGACCAGATCGCCCGCTGCGAACGGCGGCAGGTCGCGGTCGCGCGCGAAGGTGTCGCCGGTCTCGCAGACGGGGCCGACCACGTCATAGGGGACCATCTCGCCGTCGCGCGGCGCCACGGCCTTCAGGTCGTGGAAGGCGTCATAGAGGGCGGGGCGCATCAGGTCGTTCATCGCCGCGTCCAGCACCAGGAAGCGCCGCCCATCGGTCCGTTCGTTGACCTGGATGACCCGGCTCAGCAGCACGCCCGCATTGGCGGCCATCAGCCGGCCCGGCTCGAACGCCGCCTCGACGCCCAGGCCGTCCAGCACCCGCGCCGCCATGGCGACATAGTCGGCGGGCGAGGCGGTCTCCGCGTCGCCGTAGTAGGGCACGCCCAGACCGCCGCCGAGGTCGAGGCGGGTGACGCTGTAGCCGTCGGCGCGCAGGGTCTCGGTCATTTCCCGCAGCACGCGGAAGGCGTTCTCCAGCGGCGTCAGATCGGTGATCTGGCTGCCGATATGGCAGGCCAGGCCGACGGGGGTGACGTGGGGCGAGCGTGATGCGCGGGCGTAGAGGTCGAGCGCCTCCTCGACCGGCACGCCGAACTTGTCGCTCGCGCCGCCGGTGGTGATCTTGGCGTGGCCGCCGGCGCCGATCTTGGGATTGACTCGGATGGCGATGGCCGGAGACGCGGACTTGGCCGCCGCCACGGCGATCAGCCGGTCCAGTTCGGCCGAGGATTCGACGTTGATCTGGCGCACGCCGACCTCGATGGCGAAGGCCAGTTCGGCGTCGCTCTTGCCCACGCCGGAGAAGATGATGCGTTCGCCGGGAACGCCGGCCTTGAGCGCCCGACGGATCTCGCCCTCGGACACGGTGTCGGCGCCGCAGCCCAGCTTCGCCAGCGTCGCCAGCACCGACAGGTTGGAGTTGGCCTTGACCGCGAAGGCGATCAGGGCGTCGCCCAAGGCGTCCCGATGCGCGGCGCAGGCGTCGCGCAGCAGGCCGTAGTGACGGCGCAGCGTGGCCGAGGAATAGACATAGGTCGGGGTGCCGACCTCCGCCGCCAGCGTCTCCAGCGAGACGCCCTCGGCGTGGAGCACGCCGTCCTTCAGGTCGAAATAGTGCACCGGGCGAGGAGTCCTGGGGCTAGAGAGGCAGGGTCAGGCGCGCGGGGTGGGCGGCTTGCTGAAGGGAGTAGGCGAGCCGTTGTCGATCGGCACCTCGCTGGGCGGGCGGTTGAGCGTCGCCGGGTCGGGCATTTCGGGCGCGTCCGCGTCACGCGGGGCGCGCTCGGTCTGGCGCGGGGTCGCGCCTGGGGCTTCCAGGTCGGCCATGCGCCCGCAGCCCGACAGCATCAGGGCGGCGGCGCCCGCGAGGATCAGGGTCTTTTTCACAGGCGGTTTCTCCAATCGGCGATGCGCGCGCGGACCTGTTCCGGCGCGGTGCCGCCGAAGCTCTGGCGGCTGGCGCAGGAGGCTTCGGGCGTCAGAACCTTGTACACCTCTTTGGTGATGCCCGCGTCCAGGGCCTGCAATTCTTCCAGCGGCAGATCGCCCAGACCGACGCCCAGGGCCTCGGCCCGCTTCACCGCGGCGCCGGTGACGTGGTGCGCCTTGCGGAAGGGCAGGTTCAGTTCGCGCACCAGCCAGTCGGCCAGGTCGGTGGCGGTCGAGAAGCCGGCGCCGGCGGCGGCGGCCATGCGCGGCGTGTTGGGGATGATGGCGGAAACCATGGCCGTCATGGCGGTCAGCGCCAGATCGAGGGCGTCGAAGGCCTCGAACACCGGCGGCTTGTCCTCCTGCATGTCCTTGGAATAGGCCAGCGGCAGGCCCTTCATCACCGTCGACAAGGCGACCAGCGAGCCCATGATCCGGCCCGTCTTGGCCCGCACCAGTTCGGCGGCGTCGGGGTTGCGCTTCTGCGGCATGATGGACGAGCCGGTGGTCAGGTCGTCGGGCAGGGAGGCGAAGCCGAACATCGGCGTCATCCAGACCACGATCTCCTCGGCCAGACGCGACAGGTGGCCCGCCGCGATCGAGGCGGCGGCCAGGCTTTCCAGGGCGAAGTCGCGGTCCGACACGGCGTCCAGCGAGTTGGCCATCGGCCGGTCGAAGCCCAGGGCCTGCGCCGTCATGTGGCGGTCGATGGGGAAGGGCGACCCGGCCAGGGCGGCGGCGCCCAGCGGGTTCTCGTTCATGCGGGTGCGGGCGTCATTGAAGCGGCTCGCGTCGCGGCCGAACATCTCGACATAGGCCATCAGGTGGTGGCCGAAGGTCACCGGCTGGGCCGTCTGCAGGTGGGTGAAGCCGGGCATCAGGTCGCCGGCGTGCTGTTCCGCCCGGTCCAGCAGGGCCGCTTGCAGGGCCTTCAGCTGTTCGACGGTGCGGTCGCAGGCGTCGCGGACCCAGAGGCGGAAGTCCGTCGCCACCTGATCGTTGCGGCTGCGCGCCGTATGCAGACGTCCCGACGGCTCGCCGATCAGCTCCGACAGGCGGGCCTCGACGTTCATGTGGATGTCTTCATAGGCGTCGCGGAAGGGGAAGGTCCCGCCCGTGATCTCGCCCTCGATGACGTCCAGCCCGCCCAGGATGGCCTCGGCGTCGGCCTGGGCGATGATGCCTTGCTTGGCCAACATGCGGCAATGCGCCCGCGAGCCCGCCAGGTCCTGCGCCCACAGGCGTTTGTCGACGCCGATGGAGACGTTGATGGCCTGCATGATGTCTGCGGGCTTGGCGCTGAAGCGCCCGCCCCATAGAGACTGACCTTGCGGGGTGTTGGAAGGCGTGTCGGACATGAGCGGCTCTAAACGGACTTTGGCGGGCGTGGCGACGGCGTTGCTGCTGATCGGGGTGATCGGCGGCGCGGCGCTGCTATACGCCAATCGGCACGGCGGGGGCAAAGAGTCCGCGTCATCCGCTCTGGCCGTTTACGCCCAGGGTTCGCTGTCCAAGCTGGTGACGCCGGCCCCTGCGCCTGCGCCCGACTATGTCTTCAAGGACGCCGAGGGCCGCGATGTTCGCTTTGCCGACTTCAAGGGCAGGGTGGCGGTGGTCAACCTGTGGGCCACCTGGTGTGCGCCCTGCAAGATCGAGATGCCGACCCTGGCGGCGCTGGCCAAGCACTATGAAGGGCGCAACGACTTCGCGGTCGTGACCGTCAGCATGGACGTGGACAAGGCCGTGCCCGAGGCCCGCGCCTTCATCGCCGAGCACCCGCCGCTGACCTATTACGCCGATCCGAAATTCCAGCTGCCGTTCGAGTTTCCCGGCAAGGGGGCCATGCCCCAGACGATCCTGCTGGACCGCCGGGGCAATGTCCGCGCCGTCCTGACCGGCGAGGCCGACTGGGCCAGCAAGGAGGCGACGGCTCTGGTCGACGCCCTGCTGGCCGAGAAGTAGATCCTTCTCCCCTTGAGGGAGAAGGTGGGCGCCGCAGGTGCTCGGATGAGGGGTGTAAGCGCCGCGGTCGGATGATCGCGGCGCTATCTTTTGCCTGACCAACGAGAAGCGACAGCGCCGACACCCCTCATCCGTCATGCTTCGCATGACACCTTCTCCCACAAGGGGAGAAGGAAGTTAGCCCCAGGGGCGGAAGTGTTTCGACAGTTTCAATCCCTGGCTCTGGTAGTGGCTGCCGCCTTCGCCGTAGAGGCGCGACGGGCGTTCCGTCAGCGGCTCATAGACCAGGCGGGCGACGATCTGACCGTGTTCCAGCAGGAAGGGGGTGTCGTGGGTGCGAACCTCCAGCACGCCCTTGGAGCCGGCGCCGTGGGCCTCGTCCGTGCCGAAGCCCGGGTCGAAAAAGCCGGCGTAGTGGACGCGGAATTCGCCGACCGAGGGGTCGATCGGGGTCATTTCGGCGGCCTGGTCGACCGGGATCTCGACGGCTTCGCGCGAGGCCAGGATGTAGAACTCGCCCGGATCCAGGAGCAGTTCGTCGCGGCGCAGGATCAGCGGCTCCCAGAAGTCGCGCGGGTCGTGGCCGTCGATGTGGTCCATGTCGACGACCCCGGCGTGGCGACGGCCGCGGAAGCCGACGATGCCGCTTTCGCCCGCTTCCAGATCGACGCCGACGCTGCGGGTCTCCAGCTTGGGCGGGTCGCCGGCCTTGAGGCGCAGCTGGTTCAGGCGGGTGCCGGGCTGGACCAGGATGGAGAAGGTCTGGGGCGCGATCTCGAGATAGAGGGGGCCGTCATAGCCCTCGTCCACGTCGTCGAAGCTGCCGCCCTGATCGGTCAGCAGACGGACGAAGACGTCCACACGGCCGGTGGAGCTCTTGGGGTTGGCGCGGGCGTTCAGGCCGCGCGGCAGGCTGAGCCGCTCCTGCAGCCGGGCGATATAGACGCAGCCCTTTTCCAGCACCACGCCGCCCGAGAGGTCGACCGCATGCATGGCCACGTCGGCGATGCGGTCCTCGACCTTGCGTTGGCCGGGCAGGAAGGAGGCGCGCACCCGCCAGGCCTGGTTCGACAGCCGCAGATCCAGGCTCGCCGGCTGCACCTGATCGTGATCGAAGGGGGTGTCGGACCGGATCGCGCCGGTCGCGATCAGGGTCTCGATGCTCTGAAAGGGCAGAATGCCGGGCTGGGAGGGAATCTCGAAGATGCTCATGCCGTCCTGTCTCACACGGATTTTTCCGCCTGTCTCGCTTCGGAATGCGACATCCGACGCGACAGACGGGTTGAACCCCGAGGTCGGCGGGCTGCATATAGCCTATGCACGCCGCTCCTGCCTATACCGCCGAGACCGAAGGCGTCGTCGTCCGCGTCCGCCCCTCCTATCTGGCGGGCCAGTCGGACCCCGAGGGCGGGCGCTGGGTCTGGGCCTATCAGATCGAGATCGTCAACCTGACCGGCGCATCGGTGCAACTGGTGGCGCGGCGCTGGACCATCACCGATGCCTTCGGTCGGATCGAGGAGGTGCGTGGTTCGGGGGTGGTCGGCGAACAACCGGTGATCGAGGCTGGCGACAGCTATTCCTACGCCTCCGGCTGTCCGTTGGGCACGGCGTCCGGCTCGATGGTCGGGGCCTATTACATGACCGACGTCGAAGGCCGGATGTTCGAGGCGGCCATCCCGGCCTTCAGCCTGGACGTGCCGGATGCGCGGCGGGTGCTGAACTAGGGGCGGCGACCTTCCACCCAAAGAAAAACCCCCGCCAGGCGGCGAGGGCGATAGGGCTGCGTCAACCCGGATGAACCGCAGCCCCAGCCTTGTTCCCGTCCAGCGAACCGGACGGGAGAAGCTAGATGCGGGCGCTCAAGCAGCGAGCGACCGCGTCGCGAGCGATAGCGCCCTTAGATGTAACGGCGAAGCGAACGCGCCAGTTCGGTGGCGCCGTCCTTGGTCGCGCCGCGACGGACTTGCGGCTGGTAGGCGACGCGGGCGTGTTCGCCGCAATAGACGTTTTCCGTGGCGCGACGGCCGCAGAAGCTGAACTCGCGCGACGACGGGTCGCCGATCGGCCATTTGCACATGTGGGCGCCGAGGGTCATCACCGTGGCCGTGCCCGGCAGTTCGGGCATGGGCGCGGGGGCCGAAGGCTGGACCGCCATGACCGGACGGGGCGCGGCGGCCTCGATGCGGCGCGGGGCCGACGGGGCCTGAACCGGCGCGGCCGGTGCGGCGGGGCGCGGACGGGCGGCGCGGAACGTGGTGCGCGCCGGTTGCGAGGGCGCGGCCCGGCCCGACAGGCCCAGGCGGTGCACCTTGCCGATCACGGCGTTGCGGGTCACGCCGCCGCCCAGGGTCTTGGCGATCTGGCTGGCCGATTGGCCTTCCAGCCAGAGCTTCTTCAGCGCGCCGACGCGGTCTTCAGTCCAGCCTGCGGTCATGGCCACCCTCCCGGGGAAGTCGGATTCAATATCTTGGGTCGCCGGCGGGTTTCCCTGCCTCGACCTGCTACTAATCGTAAAGCAGCCCTTAAAACACGCAAGATGTGGCAATTCAGCTGTCCACAGAAACCACATGTAGTGTGGTTAATGTCCCGTTTTGACTCAGTTTTGAGTTCGCTCGACGAACGTCGGGCGCCTTGCGAAACCAGCTTGGCGGGCGCATCTGGGCGGCCATGAAGACCGATCTCGCCTCTACCCGCCCTTCCGGCCTGCCCCAACCGCGTCGCTACGACGGGATCAACTGGGTGGGTCTGCGCACCCTCTACCTGCGCGAGGTGCGCCGTTTCTGGAAGGTGGGCGCCCAGACGGTGGCGGCCCCCGTGGTGACGACCCTGCTCTACATGCTGGTCTTCGTGGTGGCGCTGAAGGGCGCGCGGCCGCCGCTGCACGGCACCCCCTTCGCCGAGTTCGTGGCCCCCGGCCTGATCATGATGGCCATCCTGCAGAACGCCTTCGCCAACGCCTCGTCCAGCCTGATCCAGGCCAAGATCATGGGGACGGCGACCGACTTCCTGACCCCGCCGCTCAGCCCGCTGGAACTGACCATCGGCTTCACCCTGGGGGCTGCGACGCGCGGGGTGGCGGTCGGCCTGGTGACCGCGCTCTGCGTCCTGCCCTTCGCCAAGCTGGGCGTGGCCAACCTGTTCCTGATCGTCTGGTTCGGCCTGATCGCGTCCCTGCTGATGGGGATGATGGGCGTGCTGGCGGGTCTGTGGTCCGAGAAGTTCGACCACCTGTCGGCGGTGCAGAACTTTGTGGTCATGCCGATGACCTTCCTGTCGGGCACCTTCTACCTGATCGACAGCCTGCCGGAGCCCTTCGCCAGCATCAGCCGCTTCAATCCCTTCTTCTACCTGATCGACGGCTTCCGGTCGGGCTTCATCGGCCACGCCGAGGGGAATTTGATGATCGGGATCGTCATGAGCGGCGTGCTGACCGTGCTGATGGGCGCGGCCTGCTGGTTGGTGTTCCGCTCGGGCTGGCGTCTGAAGAGCTGAGCCGTTAGGCAGGACCAAACGCCCCCTGGGGAGGGGGATGGGAGGTCTTTCATGCTGTTTCGATCCGTTTTCGCGTCCGCCGTCGCGGTCTCCGCGCTTCTGTCCACGCCCGCCTTTGCGCAAGATGGGGCGCGCGACGCCGGGGCGCTGAAGGCGCAGGTCGCCGCCTACGTCCAGCCGTCCAACGCCGAGCGGATGAATGTCCTGCTGGGCCAGCTGCGCGCCGCCGGGTTCAGCCCGACCGTCGAGACCTTCGCGGGCGGCGGTCGCGGCGCTCCGATGCAGGGCTCCAACGTCGTCGTCACCCTCGGGGATGGCCCGAAGGAAATCCTGCTGACCGCCCACTATGACGCGGTGAAGCTGCGCGACGGGACCATGTCGCAGGGCGTGATCGACAACGCCGGGTCCGTGGTCTCCGTGATCGAGGCAGCCAGGATCCTCAAGAACAAAATTCAGGCAGATGGGCCGCTGACCCACCGCGTCCGCGTCATCTTCTTCGATCAGGAAGAACTGGGCCTGATCGGGGCGCGCAAATGGATCGAGGCGCACGGCATCGCCAACGTGGCGGCCGTGGTGAACTCCGACGTCGCCGCCTATGGCGACACCATGATGTACGGCCAGAACAATGGGGCGCAGTCGGCCTTCGTCACCCGCGCGGTGCAGGAACTGTGCGCCGAACGCGCCCTGCAGTGCGTCGGCTTCCCCGAGTATCCGCCGTCCGATGACCGCGCCTTCTCGGCGGCGGGCGCGCCGGTGGTGTCGCTGGGCTTCCAGGATCAGGTCGGCGCCCACCAGATGTGGCTGGCCTTCAACGGCGGCAAGACGAACGGCCTGGCCGAGGGCTTCACGCCCCAGGTCTTCCGCCTGATCCACTCCAAGGACGACGCCGTCGAGGCTGTCGAGGGCGCGACCATCGCCACGGCCGGCGCCACCTACGCCGCCCTGATCCTGAAGCTGGACGCGCAACTGCGCTGACGGCGGTCGGCGCGGTGTTGACTAAGCGGGAATAGCGCCCGACAAGTCGATCACCCTTTTTGAAGCGGTCCCGTCGCCCTTGTCTCTCCAGATTTGGGCGTCGGGGCCGTCTCGCTTTATGGAGTCTGCCCAGTGTCCGGTCATCTGATGGGTGTCTACAATCGCGCGCCGCTGGAAGTGGAGCGCGGCCTGGGCGTCCGACTGTGGGCGACCGACGGAACCGAGTATCTGGACTGCGTCTCGGGCATCTCGACCAACGCCCTGGGCCACGCCAACCCCAAGCTGGTTCAGGCGGTCAAGGACCAGGCCGAGAAGCTGTGGCATGTCTCCAACATCTTCAAAATTCCGGGCCAGGACGCCCTGGCCGACGCCCTGTGCCAGAAGTCCTTCGCCGACGTGGTCTTCTTCACCAACTCGGGCACCGAGGCGGTCGAATGCGCGCTGAAGACGGCGCGTAAATTCCACTCGGCCAACGGCCAGCCGGAACGGATCGACATCTACGGCTTTGACGGCTCGTTCCACGGCCGCACCTATGGCGCGATCAACGCCGCCGCCAACCCCAGCTACACCGAGGGCTTCGGGCCCAAGATGGAAGGCTTCTACCAGCTGACCTGGGGCGACAAGGAAGCCCTGACCGCCGCCTTCGAGAACCCGACCACGGCGGCCATCATCCTGGAGCCGGTGCAAGGCGAGGGCGGTTGCCGCGCCACGCCGGAAGAAGAATTGCGCTGGATGCGCGACATGGCCGACCAGTACGGCGTGCTGATCATCTTCGACGAGGTCCAGTGCGGCATGAGCCGGACCGGCAAGCTGTGGGCCCACGAATGGGCCGGCATGACGCCCGACATCATGGCCATCGCCAAGGCGCTCGGCGGCGGCTTCCCCATCGGCGCCTGCCTGGCCACGGCCGAAGCGGCCAAGGGGATGACGGTCGGCGCGCACGGCTCGACCTTCGGCGGCAACCCCCTGGCCATGGCAGTCGGTCAGGCCGCCTTCGCCGAGGTGTCGTCGGACGCCGTCATCGCCAACGTCAACGAGGTCGCCGGCTATCTGAAGCAGCAGCTTCACGGCCTCAAGGAACGCTTCCCCGACGTGATCGTCGAGGTGCGCGGCAAGGGTCTGCTGCTGGGCGTCAAGCTGGTCCCCAACAACCGCGACTTCATGGGCTGGGCCCGCGACGAGGCAAAGTTGCTGGTCGCCGGCGGCGGCGACAACCTGGTCCGCATCCTGCCGCCGTTGAACATCACCCTCGAAGAGGCCCGCGAGGCTGTCGAGAAGTTCGAAACGGCCTGCGAGTTCGCTCGCGCCCAGCTGACGGCGTAAGTGCTTTCTCCCTCCCCTTCATGGGGAGGGTGGCCGAGCCCCCATCCACTTGAGTTGGGGGCGAGGCGGGTGGGGACGACGTCCCTTCATTTTCAGGTTTCCAGAGGCCGTCCCCACCCGGTCCCTGCGGGACCACCCTCCCCAGGACGGGGAGGGAGAGGTTTCGCCATGGTCCGTCACTTCCTCGATATTCACCGGCTTGAAGCCGCTGATCTGCGCGCCATTCTGGACGACGCCCATGCCCGCAAACAGGCGCGCAAGGGCTGGCCCCAGGGGCGTCCCGACGCCGATGCGCCGGGCAAGGACCGCGTCCTGGCCATGATCTTCGAGAAGAACTCGACGCGCACCCGTTTCAGCTTCGACGCGGCCATTCGTCAGCTGGGCGGCTCGGCCATCATCGCCACGGCGTCCGACATGCAACTGGGGCGCGGCGAGCCGGTCGAGGATACGGCCAAGGTCCTGTCGCGCATGGTCGACGCCGTGATGATCCGCGCCAACGATCATGAGGATGTCGAACGCTTCGCCCGTGTCTCGACGGTTCCGGTGGTCAACGGCCTGACCGACCGCAGCCACCCGTGCCAGATCCTGGCCGACCTGCTGACGATCGAGGAGCATATGGGGCCGGTCGCGGGCAAGACCATCGCCTGGGTCGGCGACGGCAACAACGTCTGCCACAGCTTCATGCACGCGGCGCCCAAGTTCGGCTTCCAGCTCAACGTCGCCTGCCCGGCGGAATATCACCCCGATCTGCGCGATCTGGAGAAAGGCGGCGACCACGTCTTCCTGACCAGCGACCCGCGCGAGGCGGTGGCCGGCGCCGACGTGGTCGTCACCGACACCTGGGTGTCGATGGGGGATCAGGACTACGAGGCGCGTCTGGCGGCCTTCGAGCCCTATACGGTCGATGAGGCCCTGATGGAGTTGGCCGCGTCCGACGCCGTCTTCCTCCACTGCCTGCCGGCGCACCGCGGCGAAGAGGTGACGGACGCCGTCATCGACGGGCCGAAATCGCTGATCTGGGACGAGGCCGAGAACCGCATCCACGCCCAGAAAGCGGTCCTGGCCTGGTGTTTCGCAGGCGCCTGACGGCGCCTGCTCATTCTTTCGGCCCTAACGCTTCGCGCTGCTTGAGGGCCGTCGCCCCTTTGGGCCCTAACGCGCTTCGCGCTGCTTGAGGGCCGTCGCCTTTCCTCCCCGCTTTGTGGGGAGGAGGGACCGCGCAGCGGTGGAGCGGCGTCGCCGCCGTTAGCTGTGCGTCAGTAGGCGGTGGGGAAGGTCCGACCCCCCAGCACCGAGGCCAGGTGGATCAGCAGCAGCACCGCCAGCGCGGCCGCAGCCAGCATGATGAAGCGCCACGGCGCCATGCGCGGCCCCTTCGCCAGGTCCGGCGGCCGGGCGCCGCGCCAGCCGGAAAAGACGGCGACGGCGCTTGAGGCGGCCAGCAGGATGAGGGTCAGCGAAGGGCTCATGGCGAGGGCAGGTGGCGTCTAAGGCGCCGCTTCGCAAGCCGAATTCTTGCGAGAAGATGAATCTAAACGCGACGTTAACCATGTCGGCGTGAAAAGCGGCGGACCGCGAGCAAGCGTCACGGGCGGTTCCGTCGCCGGGCGCCAGATGTAGCGGTTAACGACACGTTTACACGCTTGATCTGGAGCGGTAGCGTCACCCTATGGGTCGGGAGGCGAATCAGTGAGCGCAGCAGCGCCGTGGAGCGTGAAGGGGATCGACCCCAAGGCTCGCGAGATCGCCAAGGACCTCGCGCGCCGTTCGGGCATGACCCTGGGCGAATGGCTGAACTCCATGATCATGGACGAGCCGGACGAGGACGAGAGCGTCACGCCCCTGCCGCGCCGCACGCCCATTCCCGATCCCTATGACCGCCGCAGCCGCTCGCGGCGCCTCGACGACGTCTATGGCCTCGAGGACGAGGGGCCGAGCCGGGTCGGGGCCTCCATCGAAGTCATCGCCGGTAGGCTGGAAGCCGCCGAGCGCCGCTCGACCGTCGCCATCCAGGGCATTGATCAGGCCGTGGCCGGTCTGGTCCGCCGTCTGGACGGACAGGACGACGTCGGCGCGAGCTACGCCCGCCGCATCGACGACATCGCCGAGGAACTGCGCGAGGGCCATAAGCGCCTGCGCCGCTTCGAGCAGGAAACCGGCCCTAAGACCGAGGGAGGCTTCGCCAAGCTGGACGCCGCGCTCGGCGCCGTCTCTAGCCGCCTGTTCGATCTGGACGAGCGCCAGCGCACCACGATCGGCGACCTGCGCGAACGCATGGAGGCGGTCGAGAAGGCCGCCGGCCCCGGCGTCGGCAGCGACGTCCTGGCCCAGGTCGGCGCGCGTCTGGACGAGGCCCAGGTCCGCACCTCCGAGGCCCTGAAGGGGCTGGAGCGGTCCTTCGCCGCGCTGGACCTGCGTCTGCGCGACGCCGAGAGCCGGGTCGAGCCCGAGCACGCCCGCGAGGCCGCCCGCTTCGAGAAGCTGGCCGAGACCCTGACCCGTCAGGTCGAGGGCAGCCGCAGCGAGATGATGCGCCGCCTCGACGTGGCCGAGACCGAGGGGCGGGTGGAGCGCATCGAGCGCGCCCTGGCCGCGGTCGGCGACCAGACCCGCGCCGCCGAGCAGCGCTCGGCCGACGCGGTCGAGGCCATGGGCCGCGAGGTGCTGCGCATCGCCCAAAACCTGAACGCCCGGGTCGAAAAGGTCGAGGCCGGCGGTCCCGCCGCCGAACAGGTCGACGCTCTCGGCAAGGCCCTGAACGAAAAGCTGGACCGTGACATGGGCCGCTACGTCCAGGCGATGGACCAGCGCATCACCCGGTCCGACGACCAGCACGCCCTGGCGCTGGAGCGGCTGGGCGGCGAGATCACCCGCATTTCGGACCGCCTCAGCGAACGCATCGCCCAGTCCGAACGTCGGTCGGCTCAGGCGCTCGACGATATCGGTCGTCGCCTGGCCGAGAACACCGACAAGATCGAGCAGCGCTACGACCGCGTTTCGGGCGATCTGGCCGAACGGATGCGTCAGAGCGAGGAGCGCACCGCCCGCCTTCTGGCCGAGGCCCGCGACAGCATGGAGCAGCGCGGGACGCGCGCCGTCCGGCGCGAGACCCCGCTGGAAAGTCCCGAGCCGACGCCGTGGAGCCCGGCCGAAAGCCCGAGCGGCGACTGGCGCGCCGCCGCCTTCGCCGATCCGGTAGACGACTGGTCCGATGATGCTCTGGGCGGCGCGCTGGACGCCGCGCCCTTCCCCGCGCCGGCGATCCCCGACCCGGAGCCGGCCTTCATCGACCCCCTCGAGGTGGAGCCCGTCGCGCCCGCGCCGTTCGGCTCCGCCCCGGAACGGGCGCGCTTCGGCTCGATCTCGACCGATCTCATGCTTGAAGCGGGCTTCGACGATTTCGGCGGCGCCGACGTCAGCGACGTTCTGGACGAGACGCCGGTCGGCGGCTTGCCGCCGCTGGTCGACGGGCCGGCCGCCGACGACGGCTTCTCCGCCGAAAACGACTTCATCGACCCCGCCGCCTTGCAGGCCGGGGCCGCGGCGGGGCGCGCGGTCTCGACCCGCGACACGCTGGACGCCGCCCGCGCCGCCCTGGCGCCGGCCGCCGACGAGCCGCGCCAGGCGTTCGGCCTGAAGCTGAAGCGGGGCGGAAAGTCCAAGCTGCAGGAGCGTCTGGACAAGCAGGCGTCGCGCGAAGGCTCGACCATCCGCAAGGCGCTGGGCGCCTCCGCCGTGGCGGTGATGCTGGTCGGCGGCGGCTACGCCTTCGTTCAGGTGGCCGAGGACAATGGTCTGGCCTTGACCCTGCCCGGGACGGGCCGGACGCCCATCGACGCGACGCCGAGCGCGGCGCCTCTGGCGGCCGTGGCCGTGGCCTTGGACGCCGCGCCGACCGACGCCGTGCCGTCGCCCGACCTGGCCGCGACCGAGGGCGCGGCCCTGTTCGCCCGGGCGGTGCAACTGCTCGACAACGGCGACGACAGCGGGCTGGAGACGCTGAAGCGCGCGGCCGACCTGGGTCATGCGGGGGCGCAGCTGCGTCTGGCCGGCCTCTATCAGGAAGGCGGCGCGGGCCTTGCGCCCGATCCGGCCGAGGCGCGGACCTGGGCGCGGCGCGCGGCCGAGGGCGGCGAGGCCCGGGCCATGCACTATTACGCCATGCAGTTGTACGACGGCGAGGGCGGCGCGCGGAACCGCGTCGAGGCCCTGACCTGGCTCAAGAAGGCCGCCGAGGCTGGTCGCGTCGACAGCCAGTACAACGTCGCCCGTCTCTACGAAAAGGGCGACGAAGGCGTGGCCGCGAACGCGACCGAAGCCTTCAAGTGGTACATGATCGCGGCCCGGCGCGGCGACCAGCAGGCGCTGGCGGCGGTGCAGCGGCTGACGCCCGCGACCTCGGCCGAGACGCGCCGCGTCGCGCGCGAAGCCGCCGACGCCTTCACCGTCGAGCCGGTCGCCTGACAGCCTTGGCGTAACGGGCCGAGGTGAAAGGCAGGGCGGGGGTGGCGGTTCGCGGCCGCCGCCGCTAAGACCGGAGCCTAGTCGCCTTGCCGGCGCTGTTCTGCGTTCCCTTCCAGCCGAAGGCGCGTGCCGTGGATATTTACCTGCCGATCGCCGAGGTTTCGGTGAACTGGCCGTTCCTGGTTCTGCTGGGCGCGCTGGTCGGCTTTGTCTCGGGTCTGTTCGGCATCGGCGGCGGCTTCCTGATGGCGCCCGTCCTCGTCTTCATGGGCATCCCCCCGACCGTGGCGGTCGCCAGCCAGGCCAGCCACGTCGTCGCCTCCTCCACATCCGGCGTCATCCGCTACTCGGGGATGAAGGCGGTCGACTATCGCATCGGCGGCATCATGGCCGGCGGCGGCGCCCTGGGCGCCTTGGCCGGGGTTGAACTGTTCCGCTACCTGCGCCTGCTGGGCCAGGCCGACCTGGTCGTGGCCCTGTCCTATCTGATCTTCCTCGGCTCCATCGGCGGCATGATGCTGTACGAAAGCCTGACGCAGATCTTACATCGGGTGCGGGGCGAGACCCCGCCGCGCAAGGAACGCCGTCGCCCCATGTGGCTGTACGGTCTGCCGTTCCGCATGCGCTTCCCCCGCTCGGGTCTCTACATCAGCGCCATTCCGCCCTTCGGCCTGGGCGTCTTCGCCGGCATCCTGTCGGCCATCATGGGGGTGGGCGGCGGCTTCATCCTGGTCCCGGCCATGCTCTATGTGCTGCGGATGCGAGCCAGCGTCGTGGTCGGCACCAGCCTGTTCCAGATCATCATCACGACCGCCATCACCACCGTCCTGCAGGCCGGGCGCAACCAGACGGTGGACATCGTCCTGTCGACCATCCTGCTGCTGGGCGGCGTGGTCGGCGCCCAGTTCGGCGCCAAGCTGTCGGGCCGGTTCCGCGCCGAGGAAATGCGCGCGGCCCTGGGGCTGATCGTCCTGCTGGTCGGCATCCAGATGGGGCTGGAGCTGTTCGTGCGGCCGACCGATCTCTTCCTCCTGGCGCCGGGGGTGGGGGATTGATGTTCCAGGCCCTGCCGCCCGCGCCCGCGCCCGTCGTCGTTCCCGCCGAAGTCGGTACGGTCGAGCGTTCGGTCGCCACCGAGGGCGAGGTGCGCGTCGCCGCCGCCCTGACCGACGCCCAGGTCCAGGTCGATTCCAGCTTCCGCGGCGCCTCTATCGTCCTCTACGGCGCGGTGTTCAATCCGACTGACGTCCCCGCCGACGTGGTGGTGGTGGTGCGCGGGCCGGACGCTCCGGTGCGTCTGGTCAAGAAGACCCGCAACATGGGCGTCTGGCTGAACAGCCGGCCGGTCCTGTTCGAGGGCGCGCCCGGCTTCTACATGACAGCCTCGACCCGGCCCCTGTCGGACGTGGCGGACTTCGGCCAACTGCGCCGTCTTGGCGTCGGCGTCGACCACCTGCGCATCGATGCGCCGCAGGAAAGCCGCACCGTCACCCGCTACGGCGTGCGCGACGTGGTGGTCAGCCGTCTGGGCGAAAACTACCTCGACTGGCGCCGCGCCGTGATCCGGCTGAAGGAGGCGGCGGCCCTCTACGACACGGATCCGAACGGGGTCCAGTTCGTCGACAGGGGCCTGTTCCGCGCCGAGGTGAAACTGCCGACCGTAGCGCCGACCGGCACATACTACGCCGAGGTCTGGCTGTTTCAGGACGGGGCGCCGGTGTCGGTGTCCAACCTGACCCTGACGGTCGCGAAGGTCGGTCTGGAGCGCGACATCTATGAGTTCGCCCACGCGCGGCCGTGGTCCTACGGCGTGCTGTGCGTGATCCTGGCCGCGCTGACGGGTTATGCGGCGTCGCGGGTGTTCAGAAGCAGGTAGGGCTGACCCTCAACCTCCGCTCATCCCGGCGGACGCCGGGATCCAGTAAGAGCCGAGCCCGCGCAGTGGAGCTTCTCGCTCCTTCGACCGCACAGGCCCGTCGTCCAAAGGACTGGATCCCGGCGTCCGCCGGGATGAGCGGGAGGGGAAGGGGGCGCCTCAAAGAAGAAAGGGCGGCTCCTGCGAGCCGCCCTTTCCATTTTCAGCCTGATGTGAAGATCAGGCCGCCTTCTTCTCCGGCGCGAAGCGGCCGTAGAAGGTCTCGCCCTTGGCGGCCATTGCGCGCAGCAGTTCGGGGACCTTGAAGCGGTCGCCGTACGCAGCGGCCAGACGGTCGGCGGTCTCGACGAAGGTCTTGAGTCCGGTCTGGTCGATCAGGGTGATCGGGCCGCCCGACCAGGGCGCGAAGCCCCAGCCCAGGATGGCGCCCAGGTCGGCTTCACGGGGGTCGTCGATGACGCCCTCGGCCCAGCAGCGGGCGACTTCGACGGCCTGACGATAGAGCAGGCGCGTCTTCAACTCCTCGACCATCTCCGGCGTGGAGTCGTCGATCTTGACCGGGGCCAGTTCCGACAGGCCCGCCCACAGGGTCTTGGGCTTGCTGTCATAGTCGTAGAAGCCCTTGCCGTTCTTGCGGCCATAGCGACCGCCCTCGACCATCTTGGCGACGATGTCGGCGCCCTCGGCCGGGACATAGGCGTCGCCCAGGTCGATCGCGGTCTGCTTGGCGATCTTGTAGGACAGGTCGAGCGCGACGTCGTCGTGCATCTCCAGCGGGCCGCGCGGCATGCCGGTCATGCGGCCGACGTTGTCGATCAGGGCCGGGGCATAGCCTTCCTCGAGCATGGCCATGCCTTCCATCAGGAAGGTGGAGAAGCAGCGCGAGGTGTAGAAGCCGCGGCTGTCGTTGACGACGATCGGCGTCTTCTTGATCTTCAGGACATAGTCGATGGCCTTGGCGATGGCGGCCGGGCCGGTCTTCTCGCCGAGGATGATCTCGACCAGCATCATCTTGTCGACGGGCGAGAAGAAGTGGATGCCGATGAAGTCCTCGGGACGGACCGAGGCCTCGGCCAGGCCGGTGATCGGCAGGGTCGAGGTGTTGGAGCCGAAGACGGCGCCTTCAGCCAGTTGCGCCTCGGCGCGCTTGGTCACGTCGGCCTTGATCTCGCGGTTTTCGAACACGGCCTCGATGACCAGGTCCGATCCCTTGATGTGGTCGTAGTCGGTGGTGGCGGTGACCAGAGCCAGGGCAGCGTCGAACTTCTCCTGGGTCATCTGGCCGCGCGACAGGCGCTTCTGCAGCAGCTCGGCGACGTGGGCCTTGCCCTTGTCGGCGGCTTCCTGGGTCTGGTCGATCAGGACGGTCTCGATGCCGGCCATGACCTGAACATAGGCCACGCCCGCGCCCATCATGCCGGCGCCAAGAACGGAAACCTTGCGGGGATCGGACTTGGGCACGCCCGCCGGGCGCACCGCGCCCTTGTCCAGTTCCTGCTTGGACAGGAAGAGGCTGCGGATCATGGCCTGGGCCTGCGGCGTCATCAGGGTCTTGATGAAGTAGCGGGTCTCGATGCGCAGAGCCGCATCCATCGGCACCTGAACGCCTTCGTAAACGGCCTTCATCAGGTTGGTCGCGGCGGGATAGTTGCCGTAGGTCTGCTTGCGGATCATCGCATTGCCGACCAGGAAGTTCTGGATGCCGGCCGGGTGGTAGGGGCCGCCGCCGGGCAGCTTGAAGCCCTTGTCGTCCCACGGCTGCACGGCCTTGCCGCCAGCCTTGATCCAGGCCTTGGCGGCCGCGACCGACTGACCCTTTTCAACGATCTCGTGGACGATGCCGGCGCCCTTGGCGTCGTTGGGACGGAAGGACTTGCCCTCGGTCATGGCCATCATGGCCGCCTGCACGCCGATCAGGCGCGTCAGGCGCTGGGTGCCGCCGCCGCCGGGGAAGAGGCCGACCTTGATCTCGGGCAGGCCCAGCTGGATCTTGTTGTCGTTCTCGACCACGCGATAGTGGCAGGCCAGCGTCAGTTCCAGACCGCCGCCCAGCGCCAGGCCGTTGATGGCCGCGGCCACCGGCTTGCCGCAGGTTTCCAGCGCGCGCAGGGCGCCGTTCATCTTCCAGCCCGCGTCATAGGCGTCCTGCAGATTGGCGCCGCCGATCATGCCGCCGGCGATGTCGCCCAGGTCGGCGCCGGCGCAGAAGCCCGACGTCTTGCCCGAGGTGAGGACCGCGCCCTTGATGGCGTCGTCGGTCTTGATGCGCTCCACCAGCTGCGGAATCTCGGCCATGACGGACGAGGTCAGGGTGTTCATCGAGCGTCCCGGGACGTCGAAGGTGATCAGGGCGACGCCGTCGGCGTCCACGTCGATCTTGAAGTTTTCCATGGTCAGTCGCTCCCGATCAGACGCGTTCGATGACGGTGGCGGTGCCCATGCCGCCGCCGATGCACAGGGTGATGAGGGCGGTCTCCTTGTCCGAGCGTTCCAGCTCGTCCAGCACCACGCCGGTGATCATGGCGCCGGTGGCGCCGAGCGGGTGGCCCATGGCGATGGCGCCGCCGCAGACGTTGATCTTGTCGTGCGGGATGTCGAGCGCCTGCATGTAGCGCAGGACGACGGCGGCGAAGGCTTCGTTCAGTTCATAGAGGTCGATGTCGGTCGACTTCATGCCCAGGCGACCCAGCAGCTTGTGAGTCACGAACTCCGGGCCGGTAAGCATGATCGACGGCTCCGAGCCGATCGAGGCGGCGCCGCGGATCTTGGCGCGCGGCTTCAGGCCCAGGGCCTTGCCAGCTTCCAGCGAACCGATCAGGACGCCGGCCGAACCGTCGACGATGCCCGAGGAGTTGCCGGGGGTGTGGACGTGGTTGACGCGCTCGACCTCGGGGTAGCGTTGGTTGATCACGGCGTCGAAGGCCATCTCGCCCATCATGGCGAAGGAGGCGTTCAGCGCGCCGAGCGTCTGCATGTCCGTGTTCGGACGAATGGTCTCGTCATGGTCCAGGCGCACCAGACCCAGCTGGTCCAGCACGGGGATGACCGACTTCTTGAAGCGGCCCTCGGCCCAGGACTGGGCGGCGCGCTTGTGGCTTTCGACCGAATAGGCGTCCACGTCGGCGCGGCTGAAGCCCCACTTGGTGGCGATCATGTCGGCCGAGACGCCCTGCGGCACGAAATAGGTCGCAAAGGCGCTGGACGGATCGACCGGCCAGGCCCCGCCGTCCGAGCCCATCGGCACGCGGCTCATGGCCTCGACGCCGCCGCCGACGGCGAAGTCGGCCTCGCCGGACTTCACCTTGGCGGCCGCCATGTTCACGGCTTCCAGGCCCGAGGCGCAGAAGCGGTTGACCTGGACGCCGGCCGTGGTCTGGGCCCAGCCGGCGTTCAGCACGGCGGTGCGGGCGATGTCGGCGCCCTGCTCGCCCACCGGCGAGACGCAGCCGAGGATGACGTCGTCGACTTTCGAGGTGTCCAGGCCGTTGCGGTCGCGCAGCGCCTGCAGCACCTGGCTGGCCAGCGACAGGGCGGTGATCTCGTGCAGAGAGCCGTCCTTCTTGCCCTTGCCGCGCGGGGTGCGCACCGCGTCGTAGATATAGGCGTCGGCCATGAGGTGCGTCTCTCTTTGTTTCTAGGGTCCCTACCGCTTGCCGCACGGCGGCTCGCTGCATGAGGGACAGGTCGGACTTTCTAGGGTCCCTATCGCTCGCCGGGCGGCGGCTTGCGGCTTGAGGGACGGGTCTGGAATTGAAACTTGGGGCTCAGAAACCCTACGTTTACGTCAACGTCAAGTAACAACCGGCGTGAGGCTTTGTCGCGAATGTCTCGCATCTAGCTGGGCGTTAGGAACGACCTGGCGCGGGTTGCCTTCCCTCAGGTGGCAATCACCCCCAGGAGGACCGCCGTGACCCAGACCTATGAAGAGATGGACGCCGTCGCCATGCTGAAGGCCGACCACCGCAAGGTGGAGGAGATCTTCGCCAGTTTCGAGAAGGCGCGGGGCAAGGACCGCAAGCAGGCATTGGCCGAGCAGGTCTGCCTGGAACTGAAGGTCCACACCATCATCGAGGAGGAAATCTTCTATCCCGCCTGTCGCAGCCGGATCGAAGAGGATCTGATGAACGAGGCCTATGTCGAGCACGACTCGGCCAAGAGGCTGATCAACGACATCGAGGCGGGCGGCCCGGACGAGGCCTTCTACGACGCCAAGGTCAAGGTGCTGTTCGAGATGATCAAGCACCACGTCAAGGAAGAGGAGACGCGCTCGGACGGCATGTTCGCCCAGGCCCGCGCCGCGGGCCTGGACATGGACGATCTGGCTGAGCGGATGCGCGCGCGCAAGAAAAGCGCGATGGCTCAGCTTAAGGGGCATCCCGAAATCCCGGCCGAGACCCATGTCTTCCATGGCGAGGACAACGCCTTCGCCATGGCCAAGGCGCCGATGATGCGCGCCGGCGGCCGACCGGGGATGGAGATGCGGGAGGCGCGCTGACCGCCCGCAACCGTTGCGGACCTACCGGGCGACGGCGAGCCGGACCAGCTTGCCGTCGTCCTCGTCGGTGATGACCCAGACAGCGCCGTCGGCGGCCACGGCCACGTCGCGGATGCGGGCGTTCAGGTCGGTCAGCAGCCGCTCCTCGCCGACGACGCGGTCATTCTGGATCACCAGTCTCGCCAACTGCTTGCCGCCCAGGCCGGTGACCAGCAGGTTGCCCTGCCAACCGGGGAACATGGCGCCGCTGTAAAAGGTCATGCCGCCCGGCGCGATCACCGGGTCCCAGTAATAGACCGGCTGTTCCGTGCCTTCCTTGGCCGTGACGGCCGGGATGGGCTGGCCATTGTATTCGATGCCGTAGGCGACGCCGGGCCAGCCGTAGTTCTTGCCGGCCCGATCCAGATTGATCTCGTCGCCGCCGCGCGTGCCGTGCTCGACGGTCCAGATGGCGCCCGTCCCCGGCTGGACGGCGATGCCCTGCATGTTGCGGTGGCCCAGCGACCAGATTTCCGGCCGCGCGCCCGTCTGCCCGACGAAAGGATTGTCGGATGGGACGCTGCCGTCAGCGTTGATGCGGATGGTCTTGCCCATGTGCGAGCCCAGGTCCTGGGCCTGGGGCCGCATCGGCTTGTCGGAGCGTTCGCCCAGGGTGATGAACAGCTTGCCGTCCGGCGCAAACGCCAGCGACGAACCGAAATGCTTGTCCCCGTCGTAGGTCGGCTGGGCGCGGAAGATGACCTGCACGTTTTCGATCCGGCTCAGGTCCTCGGACAGGCGGCCGCGCGCCACGGCGGTGCCGTTGCCGCCTTCCCGAGGCTCGGCGTAGCTCCAGTAGATCATCCGGTCCTGGCCGAAGCTCGGGCCCAGGATGACGTCCAGCAGACCGCCCTGGCCGCGCGCATCGACGGCGGGCAGACCGGTGATCGGTTCGCCGATCTGACCCTCTTTGCTGACCACGCGCAGGCGGCCGGGCCGTTCGGTCACCAGCCACTGGCCGTCCGGCAGCACGGCCAGGCCCCACGGATGGACGAGGCCGGACGCCACCACCCTGTGCGTCAAGGCGGCTTCGGTGCGCACGCCCGGCGCCCGGGTCTGGCCTTCGAAGGCGGGCTTCTGCTCCGGATTGTTGGCGGGACGGGTCTCGACGGGCGCGCCGGGCCGATCCTGGCCATTGGCCCCGCAGGCGGCGGCGAGAACGAGGAGCGAGGCGGAAGCGGCGAGGAAGGTCGGACGCATGGGGCTCTCCTGAACGGCAGATGTGTCGCCGCCAGAATGAAGCCTCACGGTTCCGCGTGCGAGCTGAATCCGCCCGCGACAGTTCCTCCGGCGTGATTTCCGCGCTTAAGCGGCTTGAACCCGACGGAAGGCGGCGATATACGCACGCCTCTCGCGCGCTCCGGTCGTCAACGACTTGCGCGGGGTCCCGTAAGGGGTTGGGTAGCTCAGATGGTTAGAGCGGTGGATTCATAACCCACAGGTCGGCGGTTCGATCCCGCCTCCAACCACCACTGGTTTTCTTTAATGAAATCAGTGAAGTGCAGCTTTTCGGGCGAACTGCAGCTTTACACCCACACAGGCCGAGCGTTTCGATCGGTATTATTTGCGATGGCAACGGCCATATGCATTGATTTCATCAATGCCCGGTGCCGAAAGCGGGCGCGCTGAATATCGGCAATGGGTGGTGGGCTCAACTGATCGCTGCAACACACGCAGCGAAGGTCTCCGCTGGCGTCCGATAGAGCAAGGTCTTTCTTGGCCGTTCGTTGAGCTGTCGGGCGATGGCGCTGAGCTGGGCCTGGCTGTGGAGGGACAGGTCGGTTCCGTGGGGC